>JBAQUG010000330.1:0-8010 GCA_049297395.1 Victivallales bacterium
GGAGAAAGCGTGCATCCGAATCTGCTGGGGCACCAGTTAAGCTATCAGAAGGCGATCGACGAGTTCCTGGCGTCTCTTGCCGCATCGCTGAACTTAAGAACGAAAAATTGACAAAAAAAGAAGGCCTGAAAAGCCTTCACGAAATAAATATAAGCATGGAGGCAGATGATGAAAGCAGATAAAGTCATGATTCTTGGCAACAGCATCACACGGCACGGGCCCAAGGCCGACATCGGATGGCTGGACGACTGGGGCATGGCTGCGAGCGCCCTGGAAAAGGACTACGTGCATTTGCTGCTCAAACGGTTTGCTGAAGCCGCTTGCGGCAAGCCGCCGGAATCGCTGGTCAAAAATATCGCTGATTTCGAACGGGAATATGCCACCTATGACATCTCCGCGGTATTCAAGCCGCTTGCGGCATTCAAGGCGGATATCATAATCCTGACGATTGGCGAAAACGTGCCGGCGCTCGATACGGAAAAGGCCAAAATCAACTTTCACAGGGCTTTGACCACGTTGCTGATGACCCTGAAAGAGGGTTGCAATCCAACCGTGTTTGTACGGAGCAGCTTTTGGCCTGATGCTGCAAAGGACGGCGTCATGAAGCAAGTCTGCACCGAGACGGGAGGCTTTTTTGTGGACATTAGCCGCTTAAGCGCGGAGGAATCGAACTATGCCCGTTCGGAGCGCAAGTTCGCGAATACCGCCGTCGCCAATCATCCGGGAGACAAAGGCATGCGGAAGATCGCGGATGCCATCTGGAATGCAGTTGAGGGTAAGACAGTAATTTAACTGGACAAGAGACAGCATAAAGGAGAAACAGGTGAAGGATAAAATGTCTTCGCGTGAACGATGGCTGGCGGCAATACACATGAAACCAATTGACAGATTGCCATTCTGGCCCAAGCTGGACGGTGCTTATTCCAAAGCACAGGCGCAGCAGTATAAGGAAATGGATATTGATGCAATTCAAACCTGGATCGGAAGCGACAGGCACATTTATGCACCAGGGTGTGAGAAGGTGATTAGGACAATAGCGCTGATAGCAAAACTGGTTAAGGCATAGCGATTTGTCCGCCGTAGGCTTGACGAAGGCGGGCAGAAACAATGAAGAATCTTTTATTGAATTAAGCCATCACAGGAGGCGTATAAATTGAAACGACCTAACATTTTATGGATTTGTACGGATCAACAGCGGTTTGATACTCTTGGCTGTTACCAAAATGAGTACGTGAAAACACCAAATATCGATCGCTTGGCGAAAAACGGTATGTTGTTCGAAAATGCATTTTGCCAGTCTCCCGTCTGCACACCAAGCAGGGCCAGCTTTTTGACGGGCAGATATCCTCGCACTACCCGTGCCCGGCAAAATGGGCAAGACATACCTCAAGATGAAATATTGGTTACGCGCATGCTTGCCGATGCCGGATATGCCTGTGGATTATCAGGCAAGCTGCACCTGAGCGCCTGTAGTCCGGAAAAAGTGATTGCCGGAGAAAGAAGAATAAATGATGGCTATACACAATTTCATTGGTCAATGCACCCCCACCCAGACTGGCCGACCAACGAATACGTCCAATGGCTCCATGCCAAAGGCAAGGCGTTTGCTCCAGTTTCCTTTCAAGACAATCAGTTTGTACAAATCGGACCGGAATCTGCAAACCATCAAACAACATGGTGCGTGGACAAGGCCGTCGGATTTATTGAAGCCCATGAAGCATTCACTAATCCATGGCTCTTCTCAGTCAATACGTTCGACCCGCATCATCCATTTGACCCTCCCCTGGAGTACCTTATCCCATATATGGAAAAACTGGAACAAATCCCTTTGCCAAACTATGTGGAAGGAGAGTTGAAAAACAAGCCCTTTTTTCAACAGTGTGATCATCATGGCGCATATGGCATGTCAAACAACTACCCTTATCCGAAAATGTCGGATTACGATCATCGTTTGATTCGTGCAAGTTACTGGGCCATGATTGATCACATAGACAGGCAAGTTGGTCGATTAATTGACACGTTGGAACACACGGGTCAAATGGAAGATACGATCGTTATCTCCATGTCCGATCACGGGGAGATGCTGGGGGATCATGGAATTTATCTGAAGGGCCCCCATTTTTATGAGCCAGCCATCCACGTTCCATTGATCGTATCGTATCCTGGGGTTATCCCGGCAAATACCAGGTATCGCGGCCTTGTTGAACTTATTGATTTGGCTCCTACGTTGCTGGAAGCTGCGAGCATCCCGGCTCATCCGGGGATACAAGGAAAATCCCTCTGGTCTTTGCTCACCAGAAAGGGGGACAATGCTTCACACCGGCAAAGCATTTACTGCGAACACTACAATGCAAGTTTTACCCAGCAAGGTAAAAGGGGATTTGCCACCATGGTTCGAACTGAACGGTACAAGTTGGTCACTTATCACGAGCGAAACGAAGGGGAATTGTATGATCTTCATACTGACCCGAATGAAACATATAACCGCTGGGACGATGCCGATTATTTTGAAATCAAGCTGGAGATGTTTAGCCTGCTGAGCGATCGTATGGCGGGAACGGTAGATCCATTACCAGAACGAACCGCAATCTGGTAATTTTTCAAATTCCACCAATTCTTGCCCGGCAACATTTTTCAGTCCACAGCTACAATTTAAATTAACTTGTGACGGTGTCATAATAACTGTTTACCTGGAGCTTAATATGAATACACTCATCAATGTCCTTGACCTGCACGATCACCGGGCGTACGGTGACAACATGACCCCGGCAGTTGCAGCAGCAATCGCCAAAGCCCGGTCGATCGGAGAGGGCACTACTATCGTCTTCCCCAAAGGCGTCTATCACTTCCGGGCTGATGGCGCGCATGTAAAATCATATTACATCGCCAACAACGATGCCGGCCCGCGGTCCATCGTCTTCCCGGTTATCGGCTGCAACGGCATCACCATAGATGGAGGTGGATCGGAGTTCATCTTCCATGGCCGTATATCGCCGTTCGTCATCGAAAAATCGGCGAATGTGAACGTCCGCAATTTCAGTATCGACTATGACCGTCCGTTCTTCACGCAGGGGCTCATCCTCGAATCCGGCGACAACTTCGTTGATATCATGATTGATCATGACGAATTCCCATACCGGGTCGAATGCGGTGAATTCGTCCCCCACGGCAAGGAATGGACTGTCGATGACAACGCTCCCCTTCTGATGATTGAATTCGATCGGAAGACCAAGGCGCCGCAATATGACGGGTACTGGCACCTAGGCAGGTTCCGCCGCAATACCACTGAATTCCCGACTGGCTGGCAGGGGGAAATCACCAAAGTCATCAGTGCGTCCACCCTTCCCTCCGGAGCAGTTCGCCTTGAAGCCTGTTTCGACCGCCGATATAAACCCGAAAACATGCTCATCATGTGCCATGAATCCAGGATGAACGCCGGATTTGCGATCATAGAAAGCAAAAACACCCTCATCGAGTCGGTGGATATCTTCCATGCGGGGGGGATGGGGGTGATGGCACAACTCTCGGAGAATGTCACCTGCAACAAGCTCGCCGTCCGGCTCCGGACAGGATCAAAACGTCTGCTCTCCACCAACGCGGATGCAACTCACTTCGTCAACTGCACCGGCCTTGTCACGCTCACGGACTGCATCTTCGAGAACATGGACGACGACGCAACAAACGTGCATGGAATATGCACGCCAGTATCACGCATTATTTCCGATGATACAGTTGAGGTCTCGCTGATGCATTTTCAGCAGCATGGCGTGAACGTCTACAAACACGGGGATAATATCGGTGTCCTGGACCGCAAATCGCTTTTGACGAAGCACACGGCCGTTGTGCGGAGTTCGCAGTTGACGGATCCCGAGCACGTGCGTATCCAGTTTGAAGGCAGCATTTCCGGCACGATCAGCGCCGGTGATGCCATCGACAACCCCGATCGGATGCCTAACGTGCTTATCCGCGGCTGCCGGACGGGGAACAACCGGCCGCGGGGGTTCCTCATCTCTACGCCCAGGAAAGTAATGATCGAAGAAAACACCTTCTATAATTCCCAGAGCGGCATCCATATCAGCGGCGATTCAAACTTCTGGTATGAAACCGGGGCGGTGAAGGATGTCACGATCCGGCGGAACCGCTTTGCGGGTTGCTGTTACGCTGGAAACAGCCCGGCCATTTCCATCCTTCCGGAGATTGAGCATCCGGATGCGGACGCAGGGTGCTTCCATCAGAACATCACCATCGAAGACAATGACTTCGAGCTCCATGACACCGGCATGCTGGTTGCAAAATCCGTTGATGGCATCCGCTTCATCAACAACCGGTATCGCCAATCCGGCGCCTATCCGCAACACGCGACAAAGCAAAAGCCGGTTGAATTCATCGCCTGCCGCAACGCCGTGGTCGAGTGATGGACTGAATTCAGCACAAGGTTGAAACTGGGCAACCTTCAATATTCATGCGCCGGTTGCTGGCGGACCTGTCACAAATAATCTTAAAATGGATATCCTCGACTTGATTTTTCCGCTTCCTCTATTAAGTTAAACTTTAAGTTCAACTTCAACAGATGGTGATTCATGGAAACCGTAACGATGCTTGACTTCAGGCGGAATGCCGGGAAGATAATAAGAAGGGCTGTCTCCGGGGAGAGGATGCTGCTTTCCTACAGGGGCAAGGCAGTCCTCAGGATTGAGCCCGTAACAGCAAAGGATGCAAAAGCCATTGCCGACGATCCTTTCTTCAGGTTAAGCGAACTCGCTGCGAAGGATAAAAACGGAGATCTCTCAAATGAAGAAATCGATCACCTCGTCTACAAATAAGGATGTCTTCATCGACACAGGGGGATTCTATTCCATCCTAGTCTCCAATGATTCCGGACACGTTCTTGCGTCCGCAAGCGTTGCTGACTCAAAGAGGACAGGCATCTCTTTCATCACCACCGACTATGTGCTCGACGAAACTGCAACATTGCTCAAGGCCCGAGGATTACAGCATCTTCTGCCAGACTTCTTTGAAACAATATTTTCTTCGAAAATATGCAGGATCGAATGGACCGACTCGGAAAGATTCATCTCTGCAAAAGACTATTTCATCAAACACGGCGACAAGGATTATTCGTTCACCGACTGCGTGAGCTTCGTGACCATGCGGGAACTGAATCTCCAGACGGCATTAACCCGCGACCAGCATTTCAGACAGGCGGGATTTATTCCGATATTAACATGAGGAGCACCTATGAAATCATTCCCGGCATGGCATTTATTCTTTCTGTAGCAAATTTGAACATTTATGCACAGGTCTCCGGAGGATACACCAAGGCGGAGACTGACGATGTCGAGGTCGCAAACGCTGCGAACTTCGCAATGAAGGCTGAGCAGGATATCCTCAGGAAGGTTGATAAGGACGCAAATGTATCGCTGGTGGAAATTATTGAAGCCAGCAAACAGGTTGTCGCTGGAGTGAACTACAAGATGAAGGTCAAGGTGAATGTGAACGACAAGGACCGAATCGCCGAGATTGTAGTCTGGAAAAAACTTTCCGGGGAATACGAGTTGAGTTCCTGGAAATCCAAGTAGGTACGGGCTTTAGCCCTATCTACTATACGCATATTGGGATACTGGAAGTTGATGTGTGTTGCCTGTCCCGGCTGGGATAGGGGAATTGGGCATATTTTGTTGAAGTATGCCACTTTCGCCGAAAGTGGCTCGAGGCTCTTTCGGCGAAAGAGCCATACTTGATTGCATTAAATAAGGCTGATACGCCCCGCTTAACGCTTACAAATATGCGTATAGTAGATAGGGCTTTAGCCTGTACCATTCCTGAATGCAATACATGGTACATGCTAAAGCACGTACCTACTCACAGCTCCACCTGGAGCCCATACTCGATTACCTTGCCGGGCGGCAGGTGGTAGAACGTGCTTGCATCATATGAATTCTTCGACATGAATGAAAATAATTTCCTGCGCCACATCTTCAGCATCGTTGTCGGCTGGATCACAAGGGTTTCCCTGCCGAGGATATAAGTGATCCTGTTCAAGTCGATTTTAAAACCTATGTCCTGAAGATCCTTGAGGGCGTCAGGGATGTCAGGATCCTCGCTGAAGCCATATTTGACAGTAACCCTGTACATTCCGCAGCCCAGGTCCGCAACCTCGGTTCTTTTATCATCCTGGACGAAAGGCGTGTCAACCGTCTTGACTGTCATCAGAATCACCTGTTCATGCACGACCTGGTTATGCTTGAAATTGTGAAGCAGTGTTCTTGGCACGCCGGTGGAATTTCCGGTCAGGAAGACTGCGGTCCCTCTGGCGCGGAAAGGCTTATGGGCTTCAATGTCCGTCAGGAAGAATTCGACAGGCAGGGAGTTTGCTTCAACCTTCCTGCCAAGTACAGCTCTGTAATGCTTCCATGTGGACATCATTATATAGATCAATGCGGCGATGAGGACAGGCAGCCAGCCCCCGACCTTCAGCTTGAGGGCGCATGACGTGAAAAACGCCGTGTCTATTACAAGGAAAAGCACGGCTATCGAAATTATTATATACTTCCTTGTCGGCCAGACTTTGCCGGCGACTATTATTGCAAGGACGGTTGTTATCAGCATCGTGCCTGAGACGGCGATTCCGTATGCGCCAGCCAGTGAGCCGGAATCCTTGAATCCGAGTATCAGGACGACCGTTCCGACAAAAAGAGCGACATTTACTGCTGGCAGATAGACCTGCCCGATCTCCTTCGACGAAGTGTGTATTATGCGCATACGAGGGAAGAATCCGAGCTGCAGCGCCTGTCTGCCGAGCGAGAATGCGCCTGAGATGACGGCCTGCGAGGCGATGATCGTCGCAAACGTGGCAAGGAAGACCATGGGATAATGGAGGAATGACGGAGAAATCTTGTAAAATAGATTCTCGGTTTCTCCGGGATTATTGAGCAGATACGCCCCCTGTCCGAAATAATTGAGCAGCAGCGCGGGCAGCACCAGGCTGAACCAGCCTATCCTCATAGGACTTTTTCCGAAATGGCCCATGTCGGCATAGAGCACTTCACCGCCTGTAACTGCGAGGAAGACAGAACCGAGGACTGCAAAACCATGCCATTTGTTGCGGATGAAAATGTCAACCGCATGCTCGGGGTTAATGGCATAAAGGACTCCGGGGGCGTTGATAACTGACAGAAGACCGATAATTCCTATCGCGAGGAACCATATGAAAATCACTGGCCCGAACACGGCGCCGATCTTTGATGTGCCGTGGCTCTGGCAGGCGAAGAGGACCGCGAGTATCGCAATTGAAATGTAGACGATGTACGGCTGGAAGACGTCGGTGGCGACATTGAGACCTTCTACGGCGCTGAGCACTGAGATTGAAGGCGTGATTATCCCGTCTCCGTAAAGCAAGGCGGCCCCGATGATTCCAAGCATGGTTATGACATAGAGCTTCTTCTTGCTTTCCGTATTTTGCACTTCATGTACGACAAGGGCCATCAGCGCGAGTATCCCGCCTTCCCCGTTGTTGTCGGCTTTAAGCAGGAACGTCAGATATTTCAGGGAGATTGTGAGCGTGAGAGACCAGAAGAAAAGCGACAGGATGCCGAGGATGTTTGATTCATTCACAGCAAGGCCGTATGACTCGGAGAAACATTCACGGAATGCGTAGAGCGGGCTTGTTCCAATGTCCCCGTAGACAACGCCGAGTGCGCCAAGAACCAGTATGTAGATACTGTCCTTGGCAGAACTATTCCCAGCTGGATTTGATGCTTGAACCATAGTAAACCGAATGTTGTTTGAGGTAGGTGCATAAAATACCACTGGATGATCTGTTTGCAAGTACGAACCACCTATATATTGCCCAACTGTATTGGATTAATGCTTTTGTTGTTATAAATTAAAAACACTTGTCAGAAGGGAACTTTAAATCAAATGTATAATTAACGGAGAACCTCATGTCCGATAAACTTCAGAACGACAGCGATGTTGCGGCGATAAACCAGCTGCGCGACACATACACCG
>JBAQUG010000331.1:0-8356 GCA_049297395.1 Victivallales bacterium
GTTTTTACTGTCTTTCTATTTGACACAAAGTCAACAGAAACTGTCTTTTTATTGTTTTCGTTTTTATAAATCTCGTATTTACAGGTAATTATAAAAGTAAAGGTATATTTTGTGTACACAGAATAGAAATTTTGGATTGATTATCATGATGTTTGCGAGGAGTCCCGACCTCATGGAGCCGGGATAACGAGCAAACAGCGTGATAAGCGGCCAAAAGAACGCCAGCCCTTCGGGGCGGAATTCCAGGTATTTGTCTTCTTCGTTGCTTCACCCCTTACGCATGTCCCATACGCGCGGGGCTTGCGCCTCGAATTCAAGCACCTGTATTTTCCGCCAAATGTCAAAGTTATTTCTGCACGACTCCTTTGCGATAATTTGAAAAAAAATCAAATTGTTTTGGATAATCGTCCATTTGAGTTATATATTCAGCGGATAATGTAAATCAATGGAATTAAAATATGCCTGTACCAGCAACTCCACAGAAAACTTCTAACATGGTCGGCGAAATAGTCGTCAAGGTGGTCAGCGGGGCGATGAAGGGGACCGAGTTCCCTGTAAAAAGTCCCGTGATCACGATTGGACGTTCGTCTGAAGCCGACCTGCAGGTGCATGACACTCTCATTTCCAGGACCCACACCAGGCTTTCATTCGAAGGTGGGAACTGGTACATCGAGGACTTGAACAGCACGAACGGCACCTGGATGGTGGGACAGAAGGTCAGCAAGAAGGCTCTTCTGCCGTTGAAAACATCGGTCAGGATCGGAAACACAATATTCGAACTCTACAACCTGTATGCCGCCCGCGACGAAACACAGTCCTTCTCAATACCTTTTGTGTCATACAGGATCCAGCCTGAAACCTTGACCTCGACATCAGGGAACAAGCCCTCGATGCCGGTGCAGATCGATCCGATGCGGATCGCCCGCGAGGAGAACAAGCGTCTTTCAGCGATCTACAAGTTCCAGAACCTGATCGCATCCATCTTCAACGAGCATGAACTGTGTCCGAAGATACTCAGCGCCATCAGCACTATAATCCATTCCGACAAGTCGTTCCTGCTGGTGTACAACCTGAACAGCGGCAATTTCGAGGCTGTCGCTGGAAGGACCGGGGATGCCCCGATGGATCCGCCCGACTCTTCCAGCATAAGGAAAGTCATTGTGGACTTCGTGAAGGAGAACAGGGAGGCGGTGCTTTCAACAGAAACCGACAAGGCCAAACTCGTCAAGGTCGGCGGATCCGGAGCTTCCGGAGGGATGACCGAGAACACAATGTGCGTACCGATGCTCGGCAAGCAGCAGCTCAATGGCATGATATATCTTACCATGTCGCATGACAAGGAGCAGTATACCGAAGACGACCTCAAGCTCCTGACCGTCATCGGGCACACCGCAGGAATGGCTCTGGAGAACAGCAGGCTGATCGAGTTCAATCTCAGGAATGAACGGCTTGTGGCCACCGGCACTACCGCCGCCCATCTGTCACACTACATAAAGAACATACTGGCAGGTCTTGACGGAAGTTTGAACCTCCTCAAGATGGGGATAGATGAAAAGGATTTCGGGCTTGCGAACGAGTCGCTCCATATTCTCGCCAAGAACCACAGGCGTCTTGGCAACCTCGTCCTCGACCTGCTGAATCTCACCAGCGAACAGAAGCTCAATATGAAGATCCAGGACGTGAAGCCGGTACTCGAGGATGTGAACGAACTTCTCGGACCCCAGCTCAAGCAGGATGGCATTACGCTGTTGTTCACAAAGGAGATCATGGAGCTTCCCCTGTTTGCAGAGGTAGATGCCAGGGGTATACACCGTGTGCTGCTGAACCTCATATTGAATGCGGAACATGCCATCCAGGAAAAACGCGAAACACTGGATCAGAAGGACATCGGCAATATCACGGTCAACGCTACGTTTACGCAGGACAAGGAATCAATTGTCTTTACAATCACAGACGACGGCATTGGGATCAAGCCGCAGACCGCCGACAAGATATTCGATCTTTTCGTATCTTCCAAAGGCGCAGGCGGCACAGGCCTTGGCCTGACAGTCTCGAAGAGGATAATAGAAGGGCATGGCGGTACGATCTTTGCGACCGGTGAAGAGGGAAAAGGCTGTGTCATGACTTTCACGATACCTGTCAGCCACAACGATGCCAGCACGTCGACGCGCGCCATCAACAGGAATATATTCAAGGAGGCGAATGTCTCCCAGTCCGTGCCCCCGAAAAACCCTCCGCAGGCGACAAACTAGCAGACGCTCCAATGGATGATTGGATTAATGGGTTGCTGGAAGGCTGCAAGTCAAGAAGTTACATGCAGGAAAACACATTGGAAAAATCCAAAATACCTCTTTGAAATTCTTCACCCAATCCTTCTTCTTTAGCTTTTCTTGAATTAAAAACCGTTCATCCGCCATCCTGTCCCTACTTCAGCTTCGCCTTGTAAATCTTCTGGAAACCGCAGTCGGCAGCTAGTTCGAATGATTTGATGTTGAATCGGCCTGCAATGGATTCCATTCCGCCTGTTCCCCGGGTGATTACGTAGATGCTTTCCATTCCACCAAGGGCCTCGACCTTTTTACCGGGTCTGTCAAAAATCCAGAAATCGTCGTCCACCTTCAGTAATCTGCTGTAGAACATTATCGCAGGGTAGTCGGCGGCGAAGTCGATGAAAACGCGGTCGTGCGTCTTCGGATCGGCAAGCTCTATTGATTTTACCACGGTTTCGGCCGGACGGAAATCGGGGCGCATGAAGTATGGCCTGAAGAAATCGTCCTGCCCTCCAATTGAAAGTTTGTCGGAAAGCCGGGTTGAGAACCCCAGGGGCAGCAGCGACCAGGCTGTGCAAATGCATACTAGGAAAGCCAATGCCAGGCTTGGGAATTTTCCGTTTAAAGACTTGATGAACGGATCCGCCGACTGGCAGAGGATGAAGATCCAGACCGGCCACATGCAGAAGAATGCGCGCGGGAACGGGGAAGGTGATTTTACCAGGAATACAAGCAGCGGGATGAGCAGGACTGCCAGTATTTGAATATCAATGGAGCCCGGAGTTTTCCTTTTCTGGAATTTCCTGCCAAGAATTGCGAGCACGATCAGGGGCGGGAATGATATTATGAACGCACAATAGAAATGGATGGAAGCATTGAACCCTCCGGACCATCCTTCATTAAGTGCCATGGCTTTCATGAGCTTGCCGGATATCGGACCGTAGAAAAGAATGAAGGCTGAGACGGGAATAATTGCCGGCAGGAGGACTCTTCTTGAAAGGATATCCTTTAATTTGAAGGATGGCGTGAGGAGGATGCATATTGCGGCGAATGCGATGAGGTTCGTCGGCATTGTCCCGACGGCCAGGAAGGAAGCGACGAATAGGAGAAGAAGATGGACCGCCTTGCCTGTATCCTTGTAGCGGAGCGATATTTCAATGGCGAACAGCACAAGCAGGAAACTGAGCATGTAGCCGCGGATGGCGCTTGCGTAAATCGCAAATGGCAGTGAGAGCACGAGGCAGAAGCAGGCTATGAGGACTGTCTCCCGGCTGAACCTCCTGCCCCATGACCAGAAAATAAAAAGCAGTGATGCAATGGCTGTGACAACAGTAAACAGGCGCAGTGATATCCTGTCGATGAATGGTATATGCCCGCAGATGTCAATCCAGAACCGCAGGAGGATGTTGTAGACTATATGGTTGTTCGGGATGTTGTAATACCTGTAGATGTCCATCGGATCCGGCAGCAGCACGAAATTCATGACAGTCAGGGCCTCGTCGAACCACAATGGCCTGAAAAACACCTTGAGGATGAGGTTGAAGGTCAAGGCCGCAAGAAGCGCGCATGCCGGCAGGAAGATGAAATTCTTGTTTTTTAAAATCGGTTCATCCATTGTGCTCTTGAGAGGTTACAGCGATTATTCCACCGTTACGCTCTTTGCCAGGTTGCGGGGCTGATCTATGGGGCATCCGCGTTCCCTGGCGATGTAATAGGACAGGAGCTGCAGTGCGACTACCGATGGAATAGGCACCGTGAAGGTGGAGCATTCCGGAATCCAGATGATGTCGTCTGCATGCCTGCGGATTTCGTTGTCGCCTTCGGTGGCCAGCGCGATGACAGGTGATTTCCTGGCCTTGCATTCCTGCATGTTGCCGATGATCTTGTCTTTGCCCGGGACATTGTTGGCAAGTGCGAGAACTGGTACATTCTCGTCGAGGAGCGCGATCGGTCCGTGCTTGAGTTCGGCGGCATGGTAGCCTTCGGCATGGACGTAGCTTATCTCCTTGAGCTTCAGTGCGCCTTCAATGGCTACCGGATACAGGTATCCGCGGCCTATGAAGAAGAAATCGTCCGCCTTGGCATATTTCTTCGCAATCTTCTCAATGCCCTTCGCATTGTCAAGTACTTTCCTTACAAGATCGGGGATGCGCCGTATGTCTTCAACGAGGTCGATGCCTGCCTGCCTTGAAAGCCTGCGGGCACGCCCGAATTTCAACGCCATCATAAGCAGGACTGCGACCTGGCATGTGAACGCCTTTGTGGAGGCTACGCCTATCTCGGGACCTGCATGCAGGTATACGCCGCGTCCGGTCTCCCTCGCAATAGTCGAACCGACCACATTGCATATTCCAGCGACCTTGGCGCCCTTGTTCTGGGCCTCGCGTACTGCGGCGAGGGTGTCGGCGGTCTCGCCTGACTGGCTTATCGCGATGATCATCGTCCCTGGCTGTATGATTGGATTCCTGTAGCGGAACTCGGCGGCCTGTTCGACTTCCGCCGGAATATCGGCCAGATCCTCGAAATAATATTCGCCGACCATTCCGGCGTGCAGGCTTGTGCCGCATGCAGCAATGATTATCCTGTTTATGCCGACAAGATCCTGCGGGGTAAGATTCAGTCCGCTGAGCGTGCCTGTTCCAAGGGTTTCGTCAAGACGCCCCCTTATCGAGTTCGCAATGGATTCCGGCTGTTCGAATATCTCCTTGAGCATGAAATGTTCGTATCCGCCCTTTTCAGCGGCGCCGGGATCCCAGTCTATGTGGGCGATTTCCCTTGTGACCGGGACATTGTCGATGTTCCGGAGATCGACATTGTCCTTCTCTATCAGGGCTATGTCATTGTCATTGAGGAAAATCACTTTTTTCGTGTATGATATTATGGCGGAAATATCGCTGGCGATAATCGTCTCATCCTTTCCGATCCCGATTACGATCGGACTTCCGCGCCTGGCCGTCACGATCTGCCCGGGATTCTCACTGGATATGACCGCTATCCCGAACGTCCCTTCGACTTTCTTGAGCGTGGCAGCGACAGCCTTCAGGAGATCTCCTTCATAACAGTCGTCGATGAGATGCGCGAGCACTTCTGTGTCGGTTTCCGAGATGAACTTATGGCCTTTGGCGATCAGGCGTTCTTTCAGTGAAACGTAATTTTCGATGATGCCGTTGTGCACGACCGCGAAGCGGGCCTTTTCGTCGAGGTGCGGATGCGCATTCTTTTCCGATGGTGCTCCATGGGTAGCCCAGCGGGTATGGGCTATGCCTATCTTTGATTTCGAGAGTTCTTTTTTTAGCTTGGGTGTGATTTTGGATGCAAGCGAGCTGACCTTGCCTACGGCCTTCACTGAAATTATCTTCTTATTCTCGATCACTGCCAGGCCTGCCGAGTCATATCCCCTCTATACCAGGCGTTTAAGCCCGTCTATGAGCTTATCGATAATATTGCGGTTGCCGATATATCCAACTATTCCACACATAGGAAGCTCCTGTTTGAATTAAAACATAAAGATAGTGTCAAAGTGCCAAAGTGTCAATTCACATACGAATCAGGATCATAGCAGTATCTAGGCAGATCCCAGAAGATTTTTTTGACCATGAAGAACGGTGCGCTGACCGCCTGGGCGGTGACCAGTCTTACCGGCAGTCCGATGCACAGCCAGCCCAGATGCATTCCTGCAGTCATCGGATCATCTGATTCAGTGAAATAAGTGATGGGAAGTCCCAGGGCGATTCCGACAGGGTATCCGCCGGCGATGCCGACGGTGTCTCCTATTACAGCTCCGGTTTCAGCAGGGGCTTCTACAAAAGCGCATTTTTCATTGTAGGAATTAGCATAGATGTTCGGCTGGAAGTACTCGAAGGGCTGTGGTCTGGAATCCACATTGAGGGCCCAGATATTGGATGCCAGCATGATAAAAAGAGCTATGCCCAATGACTTTTTCACTTTACTTCCTTTCTTTTTACCGCGAGAGGGTGTTTTGGGAGTTTCCTGGAACACAGCAGGATAAAATGCCGTTGAAAAGGGAAAAGGCAAGAACTCATTTTGAGTTCCTGCCTTTTTATCAAGGTCCCGCTAAAAAATAACTTGGGCATTTGACGGGAGATACAGGCGCTAAATATTCACTGAACTATGTTCGTTCAGTGAATACTTACAATTATCTTCAGATATGTTCCTCTTTCGCACCATGATAATCAATCCAAAATATTCGCCGGCAAATACCCAAGTTGTTTTTTAGCGGATCCAAGGGGGACGGGGAGAATTATTTCTTCTTGCCGCCACCGTTGTTGGTTTTGCCGGTATCCGTAGTAGTTGTAGTCGTTGTTGATGTTCCATCGGTGGTGCTCGTAGTAGTTGTTGTGCTGGTGGTTGAAGTGGTAGTTCCGCCTTTGGTCTCATCATCAACTGTTCCGGAAGGATCTACTCCTCCATTGGGACCGCCATTTCCCTGTCCGGGGTTGCTTGAATCAACGCCGTCGGCATTGTTGCCATGACCGTTGTTGTTGTGCCCTGTGTCAGTGCTGGCGACCGTTGTTGATGTGGTCGTGCTTGTGGTTGAAGAAGCCGTTCCACCTGTGGATTCACCACCGGTCGTACTGGAAGCTGTGCCGGTCGTACTGGAAGCTGTGCCGGTTGTACTGGAAGCTGTGCCGGTCGTGCTGGAATCTGCGCCGGTGGAATCGCTGGTTCCCTGTCCGGAAGAACTGGAGCCGGCATCGGTTGCTCCTGCAGTGCTGCTGCTGCCTCCGGAGGCACCGGTGGTGCTGCTGGCAACCGTCACTGCTGTAGACGATGCCGTGCTTGCCACAGATGTGTTGGGCGGGAAGTTGAGTGAGCCGCTCTCGGTCATGAACCAGAAATTCGATGACTGGTTGCCCGAGAAGTATTCGGCGCTTGACGATTCTATGTATACTACGTTGAATATTCCGGCATGGACTCCGTCCGTCTTGTCATATACAATCTTCTCCTCGCGCCCGCCGACTAGATTTGCGATCACGGAATTTGTTGCGTCAAATCCATATTCGGTGCCATCGCCGCTTGCAACGTTGTTCCTGAGCCAGTCCTGCCTGCTGCCCATGTAATGGTAGCTGGTGTTGCCGTTCAGGTCGCTCAGTGTCCTGACCCGGTCGTCCATCGAGGGGCATTCGAGCACTTTGTAGGACTGGAGATAGTCGGCGCAGAAAGTGAAGTCAACCAGCCAATGCGAAGTATATGGAGTCGCCCCCCTGTCAATATTATAGAGGTTGGCAATTGTCGATACCTGTTTGAGGTTGTTCAGGCAATAGGCGCGCCTGGCGATTTCCTTGGCTCGTATGAAACTGTGGCAGAGAACAGAAAAAATAACCATTACCACTGCCATGACCACCAGCAGTTCGATCACGGTAAAATATTTTTTAGTCTTCATATATATGCCCCTCTCTATTATGTGATTTCAAGCATTAGCAATGCCAAGTTCCTTGATTATCGGATGCAAGGCGGATGAATATCCGCAAGTATCTTGTTATCAAAGTAATAAAATATCACAGAACCTTGGATCTTCGGGCAAAAAACTTGTCCTCCAACCCTGCATGACTAATGATATCATAAAACAGTGCAAATGTAAAGAAAATTATTTGGCGAGCTGCAAAGATGTTGATTGCAGATTGCTTTTTCCTTATTGAGATATTCAATTATGGTCTGACAATGTACCGATTTTATAATTGGAGGCCCAATGTTTGAGATCAAAAGCATTTCAAAAGCCAATTTTCTGAGCTGGCTTGCTACAATCATGATAATAAGCGCGATATTCATGGGATTCTTCATATATGAGAAGATCCTTGACTTCAGGAAAAGCTCCGGAAGCTTTCAGAAAAGCTATGTCCATTACCAGAAGCAGATCATCTCCAATGAAGCACAGAACGCCTTGAAATATCTCCGGAAGGAAATGGCCGGTGCAGGACAGGATGCGTCCGGCAAGGCTCTTGCAGCCTTGAAATCCGTGAGGTTCGGCAGGAATCCAGCCGGAGATATTTTTGTCCTCTCACAGTCGGGGACGATATTGATGCATCCCGAAAGCCCCGGGCTCGAAGGGAAAAGCGCATCCAAGC
>JBAQUG010000332.1:0-37517 GCA_049297395.1 Victivallales bacterium
GCGCGAGCCCCGCGCGTATGGTACATACGTAAGGGGTGAAGCAACGAAGAAGACAAACACATGGAATTCCGCCCCGAAGGGCTGGCGTTCTTTTGGCCGCTTATCACGCTGTTTGCTCGTTGTCCCGGCTCCATGAGGTCGGGACTCCTCACAAACATCATGACAATCAATCCAAAACATTCGCCAGCAAATGTCATAGTTATTTCTTTACGGCTCCTAAAGCCGTGAACACCAACGGAAGACAGAATATCTGAACCGGCTATCACCTTTCTGTTTTGTAGGTAACTGGCCTTGCCGGGAATTATTTGACGCGAAGCGTTAAAGGTAGGGCGTGTTCTTGTTGGTGTTCACGGCTTCAGCGTGTCTTAGAATCCTCCCGGTTTCAAGGACTCTTCACTTTCCTGCGTGAATGCTGGCGGTATCCGGAAGGGGTGAATCCGATGCGCTTGTGGAAGATGCGTGAAAAGTAATATGCGTTGTCCAGTCCGACGCGGTGCGCTATTTCGCCGACCGGCAGGTCTGTGAAATTAAGCAGTTCGCAGGCTGAGTCAAGTCTTTTCCTGATAAGATAGTTCAGCGGTGATTCCCCGATGCGCTGCTTGAAGATGTGCCTCAGGTAGTCGGGGCTGACATAGAGGTTTCCGGCAAGTTCCTGCAGGTCGATAGTCTCGTCGAACCTGGTATCGATCATTTTTTTCAGTGCAATCGCATGGTCCTGTGGAAGGTTATTTTCTGATACTGCTCCGGCAATGCGGTGGAGCTCCAACGCCATCCAGCCAGCGAGGATGTCGAGCCGTTCCTGGTTGCCTCCGCTCCTGGGATTCTTGATCTCCCGCAGGATCTGTTCGGCACACCTCGTCACGCTTTCATCCGCCTTGAACATTCCTGAAGGGAGTTTTTCGGCGCCGCAGCCGGTCACTCCGACGCAGACCTGTATCCCTGAAGATTCGGGAATATAGGCGTGATCCATGCCTGGCTGGTATATTGAGGCGGAGCCCGGGCCATGCCCCAGACGCTGTTTCTTCTGGATGAGATGTCCTGTCCCCTTCAGATAGCAGACTATCTCCGTGCAGGCGTGGCTGTGCATTCCACAGGGATGTCCGGCCTCTGTTTTAACTTCCGCAGCAAATACGCAACGGGCTGTAGCCATTTTCTCTAACCTCCAAAAAATGCAAAAAGAATAACCGTCCGGTGCATTGCCCCGGCATACTCGGAGCCTTATTGTAACGCCATGCCATAATAAATCAATTTTTACAGAAAAAATAAAAGGAGTCGGAATCATGGCCGTAAAAACAAATGCGATTGTATTTGAAGACATCGACAAGGTCTGTATCAGGAATTTAGAACTTGCCCCCTGCGGAGCCAATGACATTGTCTGTGAAACCATTTTTACTTTCGTTTCACCAGGAACCGAACTGCGCGTGCTCGGCGGACATTATTCAAAGAAAAGTGACTTCCCCCTCATCCCCGGTTATTCCGCCATTGCCAAAGTTGTGGAAACCGGCGCAGATGTCAAAGGCTTCAAGCTCGGCGACCTTGTGAGCGGACGCAATCCGAGGCCTATTCCTGGAATCAAGTCCATGTGGGGAGGACAGGCCGGCACCCATGTGTATGCCACGACCGGAGAGGATCGCGCAGTATTGCTGCCACAGGGCGCGGAACCAATGGATTATGTCGTCGCCGAAGTCGCGGCAATCAGTTTCCGGGGCGTCGAAGCGGCCAATCCGGTAGCAGGCGAAACGGCTGTGGTCATCGGACAGGGCCTCATTGGCGCATTCTCTGCGGCCTGGCTCATGGACCGCGGGTGCCGTGTCATCGTCTGCGACGTGGATCAGGGACGTCTCGAAAAGGCGCGCAAGCGCGGGGTCGCCGAGACTGTCGACATGTCAGATAAGAATGCCATGGACCGTCTTGCCGTCATCTGCAACGGTGGAGCAGACATAGTAGTTGAGAGTTCCGGCAGTTCCGCCGGTGCCCTGGCCTCATACAAGATGCTCCGCAAGAAGCCGCAGGCCTATGGCGCTGACTACAAGGTCGAACCGATAGCCTTCTACCATGGCGACTGGCCGCGCCTGATCATGCAGGCCAACTACATAGAGCCGGTCTCCATCAATCCGTTCGGGTTCGTGCCTGGCGAAGGAGTCACCATCCTTGCGCCGAAGGACCGTGGCGTAGAGGACCGCCAGAAGACAATTGAAGCCATACGCAAGGGCCGTCTCAAGGCCAAGGACTTCATCGATGCCGTCCTGCCTTTCTCCAAGGCTCCGGAAGGATATGAAGGGCTAAAGAAGCGTACATGCCTGTCTGTCGTCTTCAAATGGAACTAAGGAGTTTCAAAATGGGAAAAACAATCAGAGCGGCAATCATCGGGATAGGCAAATCCACCCAGGGCAAAGGCGGGGGACATTCGTTTTCGTACTGCCATGGATGGGCCTACACATCGACTCCAGGAATGGAACTGGTTGCGGCCTGCAGCCGCAGCGAACAGAATGTCTCCGACTTCCTCAAGGAATTCCCCGGATGCCTCGGTTTCCAGGACTATCGGCGTATGCTGAAGGAGTCCAAGCCGGATCTAGTCAGCGTCTGCGCCTTTGCACCGGACCGTGAGGAAATGGTGAAAGCGGCGATGGAGGCCGGGGCCAAGGGCATCTGGATCGAGAAACCCTTCGCGCTCACCCTCGGCGCGGCCCGCCGAATGATGGAGGCTGCGTCCAAAAAAGGAACCCGGCTCTTCGTCAACCACCAGCGCAGATACGGGAAACCTTTCGAATGGCTGCGGGATGCGGCGGCGGACGGACGCATCGGCGAGGTACTCAGCTTCGATGTCGCCCAGCCTTTCGGCGACATCCTGGTATTCGGTCCGCATCTGGTAGATGCCGCGCTCTTCACTCTCGGCGCCGAACGCAAAGTGGAGACGGTGTTTGGCGCGGTGGACTGGTCGGGCGCACATGACTGGCAGGGCGCACAGCAGGAAGGCCAGTTCCTTGGCAGCGTCCATTTCAACGACGGAACCCGCCTCACCATCGAGGCCGGCAAACACATTTGCAAGAAGCTGCCGATCCTGCGGGTGAACGGGTCGCTCGGTTTTGCCGAAGTGCACCTCCAGCCGGCATCTGATGCCGGGAGCGTGTTCCGTGCGAGGTTCGCAGGCGAGACGGGGATTTCCAGTCCGTCCACCAACGAGCATTTCCACCACAGCGAGGATCCTGCCCTGTACATGAAGCGGGCCGCCAGGGATGTCCTGGCAGCCCTCCAGAGCGGCACCCCCACACGCATCGACGCCGAAGAAGGCTATCGAGGACTCGAGATCATGCTGGGCATATACGAATCGGCCCGCCAGCAGCGGATGCTGGCACCGCCGTTTGAAATAAACGAGCCTCCTAGTCCACCCATCAAGTAAAGGAATTAAAGAATGCAGATGACAAGCTATGAAAGAGTGGCGAACACCCTTGACCGGAAACCAGTGGATCAATGTCCTGTCGTAGTCGGCCCATGGGAGGAGACAAAGAAAAGATGGTTGGCGGAGGGACGCTATTCTCCGGACCAGGATGTGCGTGAACTGTTCGGAATGGACCTGCGCTGGGGAGGCAACTTCAACATGGTTGCGGATCTCGCACATGTCCCCGAGACAATTGAAGAGACCGAGGAGACGATCTCCATGCGCGACGGCAACGGAGCAATCCTGCGTAAATACAAGGGGAAAAGCGGCACTCCTGAACATGTGGATTTCCGTGTCAAGGACAGGCAGGGATGGGAGGAGTCCATCAAGCCTTTCCTCAATGCGGTCGACAAGAGACGGATTCCCTTTGAGGCATATCGTGCGCTCAAGAAGGAGTGCGCTGAGAAACAGCTCTTCCTGTTCTGGGGCGGGCTCGCCCCCTTTGAACTGATGCATCCGGTCTGCGGCCACGAAAACCTCCTCGTTGGCATGGCCCTGGATCCGGAATGGATACAGGACATGGTCAAAGTCTATACTGATTCCATCATCAGCCATCTCGAAGATCTTTTTGCTGCGGAAGGAAAGCCGGACGGATTCTATTTTTTCGAAGATCTGGGATTCAGGGATCGTCCGTTTTTCTCCCCTTCCATGTATCAGGAGCTGATCAAGCCGGGACACGTGCGGCTCTTTGATTTCGCGCACTCCTGCGGATGCAGGGTGATGATGCACTCCTGCGGTTTCATAGAACCGCTTCTAGGCGACATAATAGATGCCGGACTCAACTGCCTGCAGGGCATGGAGGCCAAGGCCGGAATGGATCTTGCGAGGATTCATGCGTCATACGGGGACCGCATCGCGTTCTGCGGCGGCGTCGACGCCCGTGTCCTCATCTCAAACGACCGCGCCAGGATCGATGCGGAACTGAATGCAAAAGTCGCCCCGGTGCTCGCGGCCGGAGGCGGATACATACTGTCAAGCGACCATTCCGAACCGCCCGAAGTGGACTTCGATACGCTGCACTACTTTGTGGACAAAGGGCGTGCGATGAGCCGGAGGCGGTGCTGAATGTCAAACCATTATTCCAACTTCCATCACATACAGAAAAAAAGGAGTCATTGCCAATGACGCCAAGGGAAATAGTAAGAAGAAGCGTGCATTTCCAGAACCCGGAGAGAAAAGCGTATTATTGTTCCAGGTTCGGGATGAATGACACCGTAAATGTATTTGATTTCTTCCGCAAAGACAAGGACGGGTTCGACCCGTGGGGCATCCAGTGGGACATTGCCGATGATGAAAACGTCGCCACCATTGGCATTCCCAAGACGCCTCCGCTTGAGGACGAGTCGGAAATCTGGAAGATCAAGATACCCGACCCGAAACTTTTCGCGGGCATGGTAAAGGAAAATATTTCGAAGCTCGGCAGGGAGGACAAGGACAAATATCGTATCGTATACACAAGCTCAGGGATATGGGAGAGGGTTCAATATTTCCGCGGCATGGAACGGATAATGTGCGACATGATTGAAAATCCTGAGCTGGTTCACCGTCTTCTTGGCATGTGCACTGATTTCTGGGTGTCGTTCATAAAGGAGCTGTCTTCCCTGCGCGGTGAAATTGATGCGATCTACATGTTCGAAGACTGGGGAACCCAGAATGACTCCATGATCAGCCCGGAGCTCTGGCGCGAGTTCTTCGGTCCGCAATACAGGAGGATCACAGGAGCCGCGCATGACAACAAGATGGATTTCTGGCTTCATTCGTGCGGGAAGGTCACAAAACTGATCAATGAATTCATAGACGTTAAAATGGATCTTGTCAATCCATACCAGAGCGGCACATGCGGATACGAGGAAGTGGCCTCGCGTTTTGCCGGAAAGATGGCTTTTCTGACCACGGTCGACACGCAGACAACCCTGCCACATGCTTCGAAGGAGCAAATTCTTTCGGAATGTGCAAGGCTTGAGAAGTGGGATACGGAAAAGGGGGGGCTGATAATCGCAACCTACGGATTCGATATTCCAGAGGAAAATGAACGTATCGTCTTTGACTACTTCCACGGGAAAAGGTAACCGTTAAGCTGCCTTTTAACTGCGGATAATTGAGCATATATTCTTGGAGTATGCCACTTTCGCCGAAAGTGGCTCGAGGCTCTTTCGGCGAAAGAGCCATACTTAATTGCGTCAAATGAGGCTGATATACCCAGCTCAACGGTTACCGGAAAAGAACAAAAACATGGATATAATCGGGAGAAATAAATGACACATAGGGAACGGATGCAGGCGGTTTTCCGCGGCGATAAACCGGATGCAATGGCATGGTTTGGCGACCTCACCTACTGGTATTCCGCCCATCAGACCATCGGCGACCTGCCTGAAAAATGGAAGGGGCCGGACGGCATGCACCACATGCACCGCGAGCTCAATATCGGCGAGTACATCCCCGGCTGCGGAGCTGGCGATACGATTGAAGGAAAAGAAGTCCGGCATGAGGTTGCGGAAAAGGGTGGCAGGCGCGTCACGGCCTGGCATACGCCTGCCGGCAGCGTCCAGGAAGTCCAGGAATATTCACCCGACTCTTTTTCCTGGGGCTATACGGAACATGCTGTGAAAAACGCGGACGACCTGCGCGTCATCCAATACATCTACGAGCAACGCAGGTTCGTGCCGCGCCCCGAGTTCTATCTGGCGCTTGACCAGCGTTATGCCGCCTACGGCTTTGGTCCAGCGCATTATGGATCGCCACCAACACCTATTTCGGAACTGAACAAGCATTGGATCGGAGTCATGGAACTCACCTATCTGCTGATTGACGAACCCGAACAGATGCAGAAAACTCTCAAGGCTATCGAAAAGGCTAATGACGAAATATACCGCCACATTGCCGCCGGCCCGTCTTCCTACGTCATGATCTGCGAAAACCTGTCCGGCTCTACAATGGGCGGCTATTTCGACGAATACATCGCCCCTCACCTGCGGCGCTGGTCCGGCTGGTTGCGCGAACGCGGGCACCGGACCATGATCCACAATGACGGCACGCTGCGCGGCACGCTTGAAAAACTTGCCGCCACCGGCGTAGACTGCATAGATTCGGTCGTGCCGATGCCGGTTGGCGATGTCGCCCTTGAAGATCTCCGTTCCATGGCCGGTCCCGACATCCTGCTGCTAGGCGGCCTTCCCGGTGCGATGTTCGCACCTCCGTTCAACCCCAAATCCATGGAGAAGCACGTAAGGGAGATTATCCGCATCCACAAGGACTCCGGCAAGTTCATGCTCGGTGTGGCCGACCAGGTGCCGCCAAACGGCGATATCGGCCTGGTGAAGCTGGTAGCCGATCTTGTCGAGGAATACGGCCGCTATTGAAGACAGAGCCCAACCCGGCGTAGCCGGAACCAAAGTGTCAGGGTACTAGATTTTCCCTGCGAGTAAAATGCGCCCCTGGCGCGTTGGTATGATGGTTGTACCAGAGTATGGCGTTTTCGATGAAAACGCCTCGTGAGCCAGTTTCATCGAAACTGGCATACTGAAAACATCGACAAAAACATTTGCTATAATTTTTCGTAAGGGGCTAAATGGAAATCCCTGCAGTTGCCTGTTATTCAATTGTGATTTTCCTCCGTCCGGAAGAAAATCACCAGACAATCAGCTTGAAGGGGAAATCGGTCTTGAGCTTGCTGTAGTCCTTTGCGTTCATGAAGTCGACGAACTGGCGGCTCCACCTGTCCGTGAAATATCTCGCGTTGCCGTAATAGGTGAATCCCGGGATGTTGAAAATCGCCGCCTCGTCTTTCTCCCTGTCGGCGAACGCACAGACAATCCTGCCGGTCTGCGAATCCCGCAGAACACCCTCGAACGCAGTAGTGCCCGAATTGAAGACGGTGAGGAATGAAACAGGCCATATGACTATTCCGATTATGTTCTCGGTATAATTAAGTTCGGCCTTGGAAGGTTCGAGCTGGATAAGTGCGAGCTCGAGCTTCAACGTGTCGGATCCGATGCCGTCCACAACTTTGAACCTGCGCTTGGAATCATATGTTATGGCGGTCCTGAACGACAGCTCCATGTAGCTGGCAATATCCGACGAATCCTTTTTCACGTTTCCGGCAATGCTCCTGGCGTCGAACTTGTCCCATCCCGGATTTTCCTCCAGATGATTAAGGCTCACCTTGGTGATAATTATCTTCTTGTATTGCTTGAGGTCAGTGTCCTTGTCAATCCACATCTTCCTGAATGGAAATTCGGGCGACTGCTTGACAAGCCTGCAGTTGCCGTCGATGAATTTCGTCTGTTCCGCCGGATCCGCCCTCATCCAGTCGTACATCGTGCTGCAGCCGGACATGCAGGGCAGCAAGACAAGAGACAATACCTGGAGAAATATTTTATGAGCCATAAGGAAAAACTCCAAACTTAAAACAGAGACAAAGACAAACTAAAGTTTGTACTCCAACAAGAAGAGTATTTCAAAGTTGGAGTACAAGCTTCAGCTTGGTATTCCTGTGCCGCAACAGCTTAACTCAACACAATTCTATCCTGACTCTCCATGAAGTGGACAAGCCAACCCGCGGGCTGGGGTTTTCTAATTACCGTCCAATACACTGCCGTCCCATGGATGATTGGATGAATGGATTGCTGGATGGTTGCGTATCAAAGACATAAGCACAGAACAATCCTGTAATAAATTCGCAAAATGACTTTTCCGTTTTTTGCATACAGGATAACCCTTTTAGATTTTCTTTGAACTCAAACCCAATCATCCATTCATCCAACAATCCATCCATCCGTCATCCTGGGCCATTCGGGTCTGACACCATACACCTATAATATATACTCATATTTTGTTTGCGTATTGTTATATCATGCACCTTATTTCAATTATTTATGCGAGAGAATATCAAATTAATAAATACTCTGATTTCACGGACACTTCCGGGCAAGATAATGCATTGAACCGGCATTGACAATCCGGAACCGTTCCAAGCCGCATTCTCCAGCCTTCTTCCCAAGCCAGTCCGGCGCTCCTACCGCCACCGCCTTGCTCCAGAACTCAGCGCGTCCCATTCTCATGTCCTTAAGTTTCTCCTCAAGCGTTTTAACATACCACTCGCGGGACATTCCTGCATTGCCGACCTTGAGACAGTTCAGCAGCTTCTTCAAATTCACTACCCGGCAGCGCTTGCGGACGCCCATGAACTCGCTGTACGGGCAGTGCTTCCATTCACGCGGATGCCTGACAACTCCGGCGCGAACCATGTTCAAGTCAATATAGAACAGGCTCCGTCCGTAAAAATCCGCCTTCTTCGTTGTGAGACATAAAAACACGAGATGTTGATTTATCGTCTAAACTTCATATATTCCATGGATTATGAAAATAATAATGTTTCTGCTTTTGCTGGCATCAATAATTACAAGGGCATATTCCGCGCCGCAGGTTGCCGCTGACGGCGAGGCCAGTGCCGATTTCGGGAAGCATCCCGCGAAAAACCAGCAGGAGGCTTCCTTCAAGATAAAAAACACAGGTGATGAGGACTTGAAGATCCTGAGAATACTCAAGACCTGTGGGGCGTGCGCTGAAATCAAAGTTTCAAAGGATGTGATAGCAGCCGGGGAAGTCGCGGATGTTACGCTGAAGGTCTCCGCATACTCGCTTTCAGGGCCGTATACAAAGAACTTCTTCGTGGAGACGAATGATCCGGCACAGAAATTCTTCAGGATCACATTCACAGGAAATGCCGTTCCCGCAGCCGAAATAAAACCGTCGGCACTTGTATATGCGGGTCGTCTGGAAACGGGCAGGACATATAAGCAATCGTTCCAGATAATCCCAACGGAGAAGGGAACGGAGTTCGGGGAACCAGAAATTGAATCGAACTATCAAGTAAAAGCATCTTTCAACAAGAAGGATGGTACAAGCTCCCTTGATTTCGAGTTTACACCTGAAAAGGCAGACGGCGAGATGAGATGCAAGATAAAAATCCCGGTAACTAAACCCGAGGGATGGAAACAGCTGGAAATTACAATCGTGGCAAATGTCAGCCTCAAGTTCATCGCAGTCCCGGGGAAAATAGTCCTTCCGGAAAAGACCGATACTCCTGTTGAAAAGGAGTTTCAGCTCAGGCTTGCAGGAGGCGAAAGCAAGCTGTTGAAAGACAAGATGCTTTCCATGGACAAGCTAGAAGGTGTCGAATTTAAGATCATGAACATTGAAAACAACACATTCTATCTTCAGGGGATATTTTCCTGTGCTTTCATTGACAAGCTCGCAGGGAAGAAGAATATTCAAGTGAAATTCTCAATTCCTGACACGGAACCGGCAACACTAGATTTATCAACGGAATAATTCATGAAGGCTATTAAGACATTTCTTTTACTTCTCCTGATCATCCAATCCTTCTGCGCTTTTTCAGCTGAGAAGTGCAGGATCATCTACTTTCTGGATAAGAACTGTCCGGAGAAGTGCAAGGAGGTTAACGAGATCATACTCCCTCAGTTCAGGGAAGTTTATGGAGACAAGATTGAGATTTTAAAGAAGGACCTGGAGTCACCTGCCAACTTCGAGACCCTAATGGCTTTTGAAGCCAAGTACAATATTCCACCGGGAGAAGTGCCGGAGTTCTATACCGCTTTCGGAACTGTACAGAAGAACGACATCATAAAGAAGAAACTGGCTGAGTTCATCGAGGCTGAACTCTCATCCGACAAGCCGGGGCCATATGCGGAATTCTTCAATAAATATTTCGGTCCAGGAAGAACCGAAATATTTGACCAGGGGAATACAACGCTAAAAAGTTTAAAAACAAATTATCCTCTTAAAATATATTACTTCTACAAGCCCGGATGCCGCACGTGCAGCCGTCTGGACATAAGCATGCGCTACCTCGCGAAGAAATATCCGGGCCAGCTGAAGATGTTCCACGCCAGCATAACAGAGAATGCTTCAAAGGTCATGGATGAAGCACTATGCATGAAATATTCCGTGCCCGACCATCTGCATCTCGCAACGCCGGCCATCTTCTTCGGCAGGGATTCATTCATAAGCGAAAAAGCGTTCAAGAATCTGGACATGGTCGGCAAGGTCGTGAAGGCAATGGAGACTGCCGACAGCAATCCGACTCCTGAATTCACAAGCGATGAACTTTTAAAAGCCGAGAGGTCGATTTCAAGCCGTTTTGACAAATTGAAATGGACCGCCATACTCTCCGCAGGCTTTATTGACGGAATCAATCCATGCGCCTTCGTCACAATCATTTTCCTGTTGTCATACCTGTCCCTTCTCAAATATGGCAGGAAAGAAATCATATTAATCGGCTTGAGCTTTACGCTGTCGGTCTTCATCGCATATCTCCTGATCGGGCTTGGATTCCTGAAGTTCGCAGACTACCTGCAGTCGCTTCCGTTCCTCAAGGATATTGTCTATTATTCAGGTGCCGCACTCGCCTCGATCATAGGCGTCCTTAACTTGATCGACTACATAAGGCTCAGACGCGGAACCATGAAAGACATGAACCTCAAGCTTGATGACGGGCTTCGTAAGAAGATCAACGAAGTCATCAGGAATAATGTGAAGCTGAGCCATTACGTGATCGGTGCTGCCGCGATTGGATTTTCGGTCTCGGTACTTGAACTCGCCTGCACTGGCCAGACTTATCTGCCGACAATTCTTTTCATAGTAAATACCCAGGGCGTATCGACGAAGGCGCTGTCGATGCTGATATCCTACAATGTCGCTTTCATTGCTCCGCTGGCGGTCGTGTTCATGCTCTTCTTCGCAGGCGTGACCGACAAGCAGCTTTCCTCCTGGCTTGGAAGGCATGCCGGCAGGATCAAGCTTGCCACGGGAATAATATTTATCCTGCTGGCTGTATTCCTGATGGTTTTAAAATAATCCATTATTTATTTTCAACGACTTGTCTTGCTATTTCCTTTGGCTATATTCAACCCTAATCCTGATTTTGAAAACGGAAGCTTGATTGTTTTTACAATTCACAACAATGTGATATTCAAAGGGATAGGCCCTGTCAACACAATGATTCCGCTTTCAAAACCCGGAGGGAATTGGCGGGTGCGGCATATCTGCTGCGTCACCAGCGTCCAATTTCGGAATTAGGGTTCAAAAACCAACATGCATTTCAACCTTGAGAAAGGGTTACATAAAGTGACTTCAAAGAAATTTTTCGACATAGGCACGGAGATATGGAACAGGAAGTACCGCTACGAAGGCTCGAACGGACTTCCCGAGGACAAGACAGTCGAGGATACCTGGAGGCGCGTCGCGAAGGCCGCGGCGGCCGTGGAGAAGAGCCCCCGCGAATGGGAGAAGAAGTTCAATGAGCTCCTGGGCGGCTACCGTTTCCTCCCCGGAGGCAGGATACTTTCAAACGCAGGGACGGCACGCGACGCAGTGACCATGTTCAACTGCTATGTCATGAACAGGATTGATGATTCGATCGAGGGCATCTTCGATGTCGTCAAGGATTCCGCGATAACCCAGAAGCAGGGCGGAGGAGTAGGATTCGACTTCTCGACGATACGCCCGGTAAATTCCCATATCAAGGGATGCGAGGCGAAGTCCTCCGGCCCGATCAGCTTCATGCAGGTCATGGATTCGACGTGCCGCACCATCATGAGCGCCGGACAGAGGCGCGGGGCGCAGATGGCGGTAATGAGATGCGACCATCCGGACATACAGGACTTCATCACCGCAAAGCGCGGGAACTCGAACCTCCATATGTTCAATCTCTCGGTGGCGGTCACGGACAAGTTCATAAGCGCTGTAAAGAAGAACGAGAAATGGGATCTTGTATTCAACGGCAACGTCCACAGGACCATCCAGGCAGTCGAGCTCTGGGAGCTCATGATGAAATCCACCTACGACTACGCCGAGCCCGGATTCGTGCTGATCGACAGGGTCAACCAGATGAACAACCTCTATTACAGCGAAAGCATCTGCGCGACGAACCCCTGCGGCGAGCAGCCGCTTCCTCCCTATGGCGCGTGCCTGCTGGGTTCAGTAAACCTTACGAGGTTCGTCACCAACCAGTTCACGTCGAAGGCCAGGATCGATTTCAAGGGGATCGAGGAGACTGTCAGGACAGCGGTCCGCTTCCTGGACAACATCATCGAGATAAGCGGATATCCGCTGGACAAGCAGAAGGCAGAGGCCATGAGGAAACGCAGGATGGGGCTCGGGATCACCGGCCTCGCGGATCTCTTCATATTCATGAGGACTCGCTATGGTTCGCCGGAATCAATCAAGATGGTGTCCGAATTGATGAAGCTTATCACCGCCACGGCATATGATTCCAGCATTGCGCTCGGCATGGAGAAGGGAATCTTCCCAGCATTTGACAAGGACAAGTATCCGAAGGGGAAATTCGTGGCCACCCTTCCGAAGGAGATCCAGAAGGGCATCGCAAAACACGGTCTGCGGAATTCGCACCTCACATCGATCGCCCCGACCGGCACCATCAGCCTCTTCGCCGGCAACATCTCCAGCGGGATAGAACCTGTCTTCGAGCTGACGTACGACCGCAAGATCAGGAACACCACCGAGCAGGACGTGAGCGTCGTCGAAATCTCCGACTACGCCTACAGGCTGTACTCCGAACAGAAGCATGACGTCAAATCGAAGCTTCCCGACTATTTCGTGACAGCAGACATGGTCACGCCCGAGGAGCATGTGAGAATACAGGCGGAACTCCAGAAGCATATCGACAGTTCAATCTCGAAGACGATCAACATACCTACGGACTTCCCGTATGAGAAGTTCAAGAGCATCTACATGTACGCCTGCGACCACGGGCTCAAGGGATGCACGACCTTCCGTCCCTCCGACAAGATGACGGGAATTCTCACGAAGAAGGAGGATCCCGCGAAGAAGGCGGAGCAGAAGCCGCTCGACGTCCCGCGCCCGAAGGAGCTCGAAGGCACGACGTACAAGATCAAGACTCCGCTCTCGCCCGACGCGCTTTATCTGACGATCAACGATATCATCGAGGATGGGACAGGCAGAAGGCGTCCCTACGAACTTTTCATCAACACGAAGAACCTCCAGCATCTCAGCTGGATAGTCGCCATGACAAGGCTCATTTCGGCGGTGTTCCGCAAGGAGCCGGATCCGAGTTTCCTTGTCGACGAGCTCAAGAGCATCTATGATCCCAACGGCGGATATTTCTCGGAAGGCAAATACATTCCGTCGCTGGCGGCCGACATCGGCCTTGCAATAGAACAGCATCTGACAAAGATCGGGATGATCAAGAAGAAGGAAACCGGCAATGGAAACGGAGCCGCAGTCCAGGCTGCCCCGGCCGGCAAGAAACCGAAAAAAGGCGCTGCATCTGCAAGGGAAGACGACAGGAAGTTCATGATATGCCCGCAGTGCAACGACAAGAGCCTTTATTTCCAGGAGAACTGCCTGAAATGCCTGAACTGCGGATACAGCAAATGCGGATGAAATAACATAAAATGCTTTATTATCTTACAAATTTCGCCGATCACTTCGGCCCGTTCCGTCTATTCCAATATGTAACGTTCCGGGCGGGAGGCGCCGCAATTACGGCGCTGCTGATAGCTCTCATATTCGGACCTTCCACGGTCAGGATGCTCAAGAGGCTCAACGCGACGGCGCCGTCCAGGCTCAAGGGGCTTGTGCCGGACGAACTTCTCAACCCTGAAAAAGACAAGGTACCGTCCATGGGCGGTATCCTGTTGATCGCCAGCATCGCAATATCGACGATCATGTGGTCGCTGCCGCTGAATCCGCTGGTCACGGTCTTCCTTGTGACGCTGCTTGCGCTTGGCGCGGTCGGATTCTGGGATGACTACACCAAGGTGCTCGGCAACCGCAACGGCATCCCAGGCAGGCTGAAGCTCCTCATGCAGATCGTCATCGCCTTTGCGGCGGCCGTCTATCTGGACTCCCTTCCCGAAACACACAATCTCCTGAGACAGGTCATGGTTCCATTCCTCAAGGCCCCGCTGGTCGAAAACATTCCCGCCTATGTGGCGTTCGGATTTGCCGCGCTTGTCGTCGTCGCCTGCTCGAACGCGGTGAACCTCACCGATGGAAAGGACGGGCTTGCGGTTGGCTGTTCGATCACATGCATATTGACCTATGGCATCTTCGCATACTTCTGCGGGCACAAGATGTTCGCAGGATATCTGAACGTCCCATTCATACCCGGCGCCAGCGAGGTCGTCGTATTCGCAGCCGCCATAATGGGGGCCTGCATCGGATTCCTGTGGTACAACTGCATGCCGGCGTCAATGTTCATGGGCGACACCGGAAGCCTTGCCCTCGGCGGCTCGATAGGACTCATAGCGGTGCTGGTAAAGCAGGAGCTTGTCCTGGTGATCGTCGGCGGCGTCTTCGTCGTTGAGGCGCTCTCGGTGATCATACAGGTCATCAGTTTCAGGCTGTTCAGGAAAAGGGTATTCCTCTGCACGCCAATACACCACCACTTTGAAAGACTCGGCTGGCCTGAATCGCAGATAGTCATAAGGTTCTGGATAATTTCAGGGATTCTGGCGCTGGTCGGGCTGGCGACACTGAAATTGAGATAGGAATTCATGAGGCAGCTTGCGCCGCAACCAAACATCGAAATCCGAATATCTAAATCCGAAACAAATTGGAAATTAATGAATTTTCAAATGTTTCAAACATTGCTAAAGTTTTCTTTGTTTCGTGCTTGTTTCGGATTTCGAGCTTCGTGCTTCGAATTTAATATGCCGATAAATAAAACGTGCGGAAAAACAAGAAGATGACTCATAGTACTGCAAATCAGCGACCGGCAATCGGCAATATAATCGTCCTCGGGCTCGGGATCAGTGGACGTGCAGCCGCCGAGCTCGCCATGCAAAAGGGATTCAAGGTCACCGCCATCGACGAGAAAACATCCCCTGAACTCGAAAAATACAGCAGATACTTCAGTTCCGGGAAACTCAGGACCAGCCTTTGCTGGAAAGGCGGCAGTCTGCCAAAAGCCGATCTGATTGTCACAAGTCCGGGCATAGGCGAGTCGTCAGGTCTTGGAAAAGCCGCGGCTGAAAGCGGAATCCAGGTTGTGAGCGAGATGGAATTCGGCTTCAGATACTGCCGGCGTCCGATCATCGCAATAACAGGGACGAACGGAAAAACCACTACTACTGAACTTGCCTGCCATCTGATAAATTCCCTCGGGATCAAGGCTGAGACGGCCGGAAACATCGGAGTGCCGCTCTGTGAATGCCTGCTCCGCTACACTCAGCCGGAATATTATGTCGTCGAAGCAAGCTCGTTCCAGCTGGATGCCTGTACAAGCTTCGCACCGGCGGCAGCCACAATACTGAACATCACCTCCGATCACATGAACAGGTATGGATCCGAGGAGGATTATGTGAAATCCAAGTTCAGCATTTTCAGGAACATGCCTCCAGGAGGAAACAAAATAATCCGCTCGGATCTCATGGGCTCGTGGAGAAAATTCGTCGGAGAAGATGAAAGGCCTGTGATTTTCTCTTCGGACAAATCCGGCGCCGACTATTGTTTCGACGGGAAGTACATTTTCGTGAAGGGCCGGAAATTCATGAAATTTACAGATACAAGCCTTCTCGGTACTCATAACGCTGAAAATCTCCTCGCCGCACTTGCCCTGATTTATTCTGCAATCCCCGGCGCTTCAAAAGAACGGCTCATCAAGGGAGCGAAAAGCTTTAAAACCGGACCGCACAGGCTGCAGCTCGTATTGAAGAAGAAGGGGATAACCTGCATAAACGATTCCAAGGCGACAAATCCGGACTCCACGGTGGTGGCATTGAAAGCTGTTGGAGGAAGGAAAAACGTATGCCTGATAGCAGGCGGTCTGGACAAGAAAATGGACTTTTCGCCCATACTTGGCGAGAAAAACAGGATAAAAGCGGCTTTTCTGATAGGAGAATGCAGAAAAAAGTTGGCAAACCTGTGGAAAAATGATATAAGTTGCACCATATTTAATAGTCTTGATGAAGCCGTGCTTGCCGCTTGCGACAAGGCGGAGCCCGGAGATGTGGTTCTTCTGGCGCCAGGGTGTGCCAGCATGGACATGTTCAAGGACTATAAGGATCGTGGTCAAAAATTTACTCATATAATTAACAGGAGGTTTGAAAGTGAAAAATAAGCGCATGAAGGTTCTACTCGGGGTCACTGCTGTTCTCGCAATAGGAACACTCGGTCTGTCGGGCTGCAAAAGCCAGGAAGTTCTCAAGGACAGACCTTATATACCGTCTCCGACAGATAATCCGACCGTCGCTCCTGTTAGCGTCACACCACTTCTGACACCACCTGCACTTCCTGAAATCAAGACCGAACCAATCAAGTACTCTGTGAAGAGCGGCGATTCATTCTGGAAGATCGCAAGACAGTACGGAGTCAGCAAGGAGGAACTCGCCGCCTACAACAACATGTCCCTCCAGAAACCCCTGAAGGTCGGCGTAAGCCTCATGATCCCCCCTGGCGGAGCACCTGTCTCACCTGAAAAACTTTCCTCCCACGGCAAAGCCGCCCCTGCCGGCAAAGAAGGTGCAAAACATCCTTCAGACGGCTCATATACTGTTGGAAACGGTGATTCGATCTGGAAGATCGCAGCAAAATACAATATCAAGGGCGATGCTCTCGTAGCCGCCAACAACCTCGACCCGAAGAAACCCCTTCAGGTTGGACAGAAGCTCGTGATTCCTGAAGCCGGAGCAACAGCAGCGCCAGCCGCAGCCAAGACGGCGCATGCCGCTCCTGCAGGCAAAGCAGCGCCTGCCGCTGGCAAGACGACAGAACCTGCTGCAGTTCCAGCCGCTGAACCTGCCAAGGCCGCCGGTCCAAGCGAAGAGGAAAAACTCCTCAACGAACTTGAAGGCGGAGCTCCCGCCACAGGCGCAACTGGCATGACTTCCGGAACAACAGCCGGACCTGTTGCTGAAGCAGTGGCTTTTGACACCTACGAAGTCCAGGAAGGCGACACAGTTGAAGACGTCGCTGCAATGCACGGAGTAAGGGCTGATGACGTCAAGAAGGCAAACCCAGGGCTTCCGGCCGATGGGAAACTCAAACCTCCTATGAGCCTTAAGATCCCCAGCGCAAAATAATAGAATTCATATTTTGATTCAACAAAAACAGAACTTCTCCGCCGGGGAAGTTCTGTTTTTTTAAGGACATGGAAATAAGGTTATGGAAAAAGACATTTATTCTCCCGACGAGAAGAAAATGATGCTTTCCCTCGCCCGCTCCACGATCAGTGGCGCACTCACGAGGGAAAATCCCAATGGCTCGCCCCCCCTTCCAGAAAAATTCCAGAAGACCCGTTCATGTTTTGTGACTCTTCACTCGAAAGACGGCTCACTCCGCGGATGCATAGGGAACATCGAGGCTTTCGAACCGCTCTGCGACAACATCATGCATAATGCGATGAATGCCGCCTTCGGGGATCCACGCTTCAAGAGAATGAGGACCGTCGAGGAACTTGCCGAGGTCATAATTGAAATCTCAGTGCTTACACCTCCGGAAAAAATAAAATCCCCGGATGAGTTCATAATAGGCAAGCACGGGATCATCCTTACGAAAGGCCATTACAGTTCCGTCTTCCTTCCGCAGGTGGCGCCGGAACAGGGATGGGACATGGAAACCACTTTTGTCCATCTTTCAATGAAGGCCGGACTCACCCCTTACGCGTGGAAATAGCCCGATGCCAAATTCAAAGTCTTTGAAGCAATTGTCTTTTCGGAAAAAGAGGCATGAGCGCTGATGTTGAAAAAAACGTCCCCAAAAGTGTTCTCCATGGGAAGTTGTATTAAAAAACCCAATAAGAATAGCCATCGCCGGAGATATTGCCTTGTCAGCCTCGGTACAATTATTATTGCCTCTGTTGCGGTAATTGCTTACCTGTCATTCCCAAAAAAGGAACAGCTTGATCCTCTTGACAATAATCAGATCCCCCGAAATCGCAATATTGGGAAAACCTTTTCAGAGGAACAAGAGAAATCGAAAAGCGCATTTGCCATACCTGCTGTTTTAAAAGACCAAGGCAAAGAAAAACCAATGCTTTTATCTCCATCGGATTTTGAGAAGCCAATGAGCATTGGAGAATTAAACCTCATCTGCGCTCAAGGACTTCCCGGGGCAGAAGACCTAGACATTGACAAATGTCTGAAAACCATTGAAGAATGGGCTGAACTGGTAAGAAAGGAGACCGAACGGTGTTTCTACATGTATCGTCGAAATCCCAAGGAATATTATAATTCAGAAGCATATTTCCGCATGTTAGTCCTAATTACCGTGTTGCAAAAGGATTTAGGAGTTCATTATAACATGGATTTGGCTAATATTTCTGGGTTAACCATTGAAGATCTGAAAAAACCGTTTACCAGCGATTCCAGGAACACATTCATCCATGGGCTATTGACTGGGAAGAAACAAGGGACTTGCGCATCAATGCCGACCCTGACAATAGCAGTGGGGCGACTTCTCGGCTATCCCCTGTATTTGGCATGTGCAAAATTCCATACTTTCGTAAGATGGGAAGACGAGAATGAAAAAATCAACTTTGAAGTTACGAATGGTTTAGGGATTTATTCAGATGATCGTTACACCGAATGGCCAATGGGAATGACACAAGAAGAAAAAAATGCCAAATATTACCTCAAGCCATGTTCCCCAATCGAAGAATATTCCATATTTCTGCAAATTAGAATATCCATATTGTCTGCAAATGGAAGACTTTCCGAAGCTAAGAAACTGGCGGAAGCAGTCAAACTGCTTACTCCCAATTGTCCTTATAATGACGAAATGATAAATGGTCTGGCTTCTGCTGAAGCCATGCAACGATTGAACATGGCCCGAATAAACGGGGAGAAGGAAAAACACAGGATCAATACCATAGCCTACACCGCTAGAATTGCACTTTCGCAAGCAAACGGTTCTATCCATGACAGAATTAACACAGTCACTGAAGCACATTCTGCCGTGATGAAAGAAAAAATATTGGCAACAACAATAATACATGACAGAGCAGGGGAAGAAATTGTACAGTATGAGTTAAACACGCAAAAGCTAAAAAACGCAGATGAATTTTAAAGGCAAAGATAGGGATATATGATGATGCCATCGGAACGCTATGGCAGAACACAGACGCGACTTTCGCTATGCAAGATGCTGTCCCGTTAAACGAAACGGAGCTGCTGTCTGCCGCCAGAAATGACTTGCTGATAAGTCCTGGACCGGTGTCTCTAAACAAGAAACTATACCAGAAAATAGAAAACGAACTGTCTCGGGCAGTCCCCCAACGCCATGGTTCATCCAATGTGTTCAGCGGAAAAGAGGCTTATGACATTGGAATGAGAATAGATAAAGCTTCAAAAGAGCTTAACAATGGCGGCATGCGTTATCAGGAGTTTCAACGACAAAGAAAACAAAAGGTTGAGATGGAAGCCTTGCTCCGGCAGCAGGAGATTGCTTACCTTGCTCAACAGGTAAACGCCAGGGAAAACAATTTCAAACAGACCGCTGAAGAAATATCAAGAATAGCAAATAAAAGATTTGAAAACAGGCTATTGCAAAAATAGGTTATGCGCTATTTTAACCGTAGGAGATTCAACAATGTACAAAATGTTTTTATCAATGGTTGCCTTTCTCTTAGGGTTCAGCCTCTTGGCCGGATATGATCCCAATACCGGAAGGTTCCTTAGCAGAGATCCGATCGGGGAGAAAGGTGGAACAAACTTATATGTCGCAAACAAAAACGACAATATTAACAGAATCGATGCGCTTGGCTTATGGAGCAGTGTTTGCGGGGGAGACCATAAGACCTTTGCCATACAGTCTTTTTATTGGGTTCTGCCAGCGGATAACTATGCTAAAAAAGATGAAAAAGTCATTAAAAACATATTGGATGTTCTTGTCTCTGAAAATGTCAATGTAGATAGTCAGTTTTTCTCCAACGACGAGTATCATTTTACCAGACCAATTAATGAATTCAATGTAAGCGGCAAAGAAAAAGAAAAGCAGAATCTGATACAGGAATATCGACGGAGATATTCAGCCAATCTTAAGGATTATATAAGGAAGTTTGAAAAAGGGATTGCCGGAGATCCAAAATATAATGACTGCAAAGAAGCTCTTAAAGACTTAGGAAAAGTAACTCATCCATGGCAGGACTATTATGCGCATGCGGTGATAAATTATGATGCCAGTTATTATTCCTTGAATAACAATCCAAGCAATTTCAGTTTTATAACTGGTAATAAAATTGGACAAGTAACAGGAAATCCCGATTCTCCTGGCGCAGACATGAAGCCAGCATCTTTTCATATTCCAACATTGTTTAATACGCCAATATGGTTCCCTGACCCGAATGGCGAACATTATATGGGGGAACCCGGCGATTCAGCTCCTGATTCAAGTTCCAGAAGACGGCAAACCGTTGACTTTGTGGCAGGAAAATACCAGAAGCACCTCATTGAGGAATGGTGGCCGAAATGCTTCTGTAAATTCAAGGAGGAGTTGTCAAAATGAAAACGCTTGCCCGTTTATTATTTTTGATGGCTCTTCCAGCGGGAACAGTGTTTTGCTTCGGATGCTCCTCTGTTGGTGGAAAATCTATTGAAACAACAGTCAATCCAGAGTTTGATATTTTGAGTTATCATAGGGTATATATTGATTGTGGGGACGAGGCAAGTTTTTTATCCATGGACATATATAAGGTATTCGAAATTTTTGGAGTTGAATACATAAATAATTCAGAGTATTTAAAAAGTCATGACTCCCATGATTTATATGTTATCGTGACTGCGGATAAGGGGGTTACTCTACCGCCAACGCCTACGAGAGGAGGGCAAGGACCGCTTTTTGTCCAGCCTAAAATAGCAACGGTGGAGATTCAGGATGCCATGACGAAAAAGCAGTTGTTATTATGCACCTACAGGCGTGGATTTCTTGGAACAGCGTCGTACGGGGAATGCAGAGAGATGCTAGTTAATGAGTTGACACAGATTTTTAATGAACTAAAGGCAAAAGGTAAATCCCCCACCCCCAGCCAACCCGATAACAGGAAATAGGGCGCGCAACTATTTTAGCATCCTGTTTGGTATTCCCCACGGCGCAGTTTGGCAAACAGATTCAGAATGGCTAGAATTAGACTCATTTTCGTATTTTGGGTATTGCAAGTTCCAACTTAAAAACCCGCATTGGGTGTGGGGAAAATATTCTTTATGCCTTCCTTCGATAAAAACAGGCTGATGCTGCTGGGATGCGTATTGCCCCTCGCCGTCCTGTTCATCACATGCGTCGCACTCGCCGTCTGGCTTTATCCGTCAAAGAAGGAGCCGGAGCGCCCGCAGTTCATAAGGGAGGCTGAAACCAAGGTCGAGGTGATGCGCAGGAAGGCCGCCCAGAAGGCGCAGGAGGAAAATAAACCATACGACCTGGACCAGACGGTCATGTCGCTCTACAGCATTGAAAAGGCGTTCGCCGAGGCGAAGAATTTCCAGGAGCTGACATCCTTCATCCTCCAGAAGGAATCGGACATGGTCGCCCCTGACGTAGCCGATCTCAAGCTCCGTTTCTTCAGCGTATATAAGAAAATGCTCGAATCAAAAGACAAGCTCGAGGAAATGGATTCCGTCTACAAGGCCACGACCGGCGCCATCTCCGATATCGCCGGAATAACAGGATATGATCTGATAACGGGTGTGCGGATCGACCGCGAACAGGCAAAGAAAGTCTGGCAGAAGCGCCTTGATGACGCGGCCAAATATTCCAGGATCAGGGAACGCCTCGAAACGGAGCAGGACGAGATGATCGATCTGATCTTTGAATTCGCCAGGACCAGCGGGAAATATATTAAGGAATGGAACAGGCTTTGTTCAGCCAGGGACCGTGCATATCTTGCATTTTATGAGCGGAACTGGGACGAGGTGATCAATTGCGCCCAAGCTGCTGCTTACATCGCTCCCCATGAAAAGGAAGCCCACACCCTGCTTGCACTGGCCCTCATCGAAAGAGGAAAGGAGACCGATCCTGCCTCGGCCAGAGCCATTCTCGATGAGATCCTGAAGGAGCACAGCGGGCAGTTCGCACCGGCGCTCCTGCTGCATGGAGTTGTTGAAATGAAATCAAAGAACTATGACAAGGCAGTCATCGACTTCGATCAGGCTGCTGCCTACTACCCGAAACAGACGGAGGAAGTCACCGATACCCTCAGCCTATACAGGAAACGCAGCTATCTGAACAACTCCAAGGAAGGCCGCGTGATTATCAATACTTATCGCAGCATAACTACCGGAGCAGGTTATTTCAGCCCTGATTTCCAAAAGGCCAGGATCTACTATGATAAAGGGCAGAACGATGTCGCAAAACAGAAGATATTCGATCATTTCTTTCGGCGTAGGCTTCAAGGACAGTGGGACAAGGTCCTTTCAGATTTCCAGTTCTGCAAGAACTATCTCGGCACCGAACTCCCCGGACTCGATCTGGCCATCGAGCCCGCCTGGCTCACAAACAGCGTCATTGTAACCGTCAACAATAAAAGCAAAACCGACATCCACAATGTGACAATACTGCTCTGCGTCCGATTCACAGACATGTTCAAAGGAGACTACATGTCATTTCCCATAGGAGATTCCGTCGCCCTGCTTTCTGCGGAATCAAGCGTAAACTTCGGCAGGCAGAACATCAGCGACATAACAAAGGAGAATATCGGTTCTATCAAGAAATGGAAAGATATAATTGAATATGGTGCCGTCCTCATTTCCGACGAGGTCATAACCTGGGTTCCTCCGGCGCCGAAACCTCCGGCCAATGAAAACTCCACCGAGGAATCCGATCAGAAAAACACAGCCGCCGACAAGGCAAAAGAAGTCATCAAGACTGTAATTGATTCTGTAATCCAATAGACGGCCGCTCAATCAACCTTGAACCCGTAGAATCCCAGAATCGGAATGAATCGAATCATGTCATGGGGAACGGTCACGGGATCGTTCCCATAAGCTCCATGTATGACGGCATCGCCCTCAAGTTTCCTGCCAAGTTCGAGAACAACTGAATTGTCAAACTGATATGTGATCTTGCTGACAGGAACATTCCCTTTTCCATCCTCCACCTTGAATGGGATCACGGCGTTGTTGATTGTGTCAATCCTGCTTGCGACATTCGCAAAGGAAAGCTCGATCTCCATTCCTTTCTTCCTGCGTACAGCCTTTGAAGGTTCCGGCGCAAGATAAGAGATATCCTTTCCATAGATTTCAGAAAGGACAGCCTGTGCGGCCCTGTCGGCAAGAAGCATGTTTCCCGCAGGAGATATATGAATCAGATCTGAAAGAGGAAGATCGAGCGTCGGTATGACGGCGACACCGTCAATCTTGTGCGGCACCTGCCTTTGAGCTTCCCTGATAATGGACCACCCCTTCTGTCCTTCATCAGGCGCAGGCCCGTAAACCCTGCCTATCTGGACGGTGAGAACGAAGAGTTTCTGATTCTTCAACGCCTTTCTCCAGGCCTTGACAGCAGCGATGAACCTTTTCTCATAGCTAACAGATTCTTTGGGCGCGGTGTCGCTGCACCCCTGATACCATAGGACTCCGCTGGCACTGCCTCCCGCTGATTCAACCACTTGAATCATTGTATCGTAAAGAGGATGCCCGCCAGGCTCCGTAGGATTCCAAGAGACAAGAGGCGAACCTCCAAGCGAAGTCTGAATCAGTCCAATCGGCAGACCTGTTTCACTTTTAATGATCCTGGCCCAGTGCAGCCATGGGGAATGCCCGCTGTTCGCGTTTTCCCTGTTGGAAGGGTGTGCGGTGTCGGTTGACTCGTTGAGGGGCTGCGTCGCAATAGCCCACTTCATGGCATTATTGAAAACGTGGATTCCCATTTCAGGAGGATCGTAGCTCGGGCCGCGCCCATAACCGGCTGAATTGCTCTGACCTGCGATTATCCACAAGTCCCCTACTCCGATGAAATGCCTCATGTCGCCGCGTTTGGCCCATTCATGGGCTTTATTCGCTTTTTCAACAAGATGCGTTTCGAGCCTGTAGAGCCCGCCGGCGGGAACATTCTTCAGGATTCCGTTCCATGTCCCATCTGAATGTGTCTTCATTTGTGTCCAGTCAAGCTTTGAGGAGAGTGGAACTCCACTTTCCTCCCTGACAATTCTCGCCTCTACAAATTCGACTTCATTGTCAGCCCCCCACCTGCCTGAAATATTAATATCAGCAGTTCCTTTTGCATTTCTCTGGAAAATCTGCCAGTCGGCAACTCCTGCATCAATCACAACCCCGCAAACATTGTCTTTCATTGAAATCCTCTGCTTTTTTATTTTCAAGTAGAAAAATCCTTAACGGCACTCTTGAAGGAATCAATAAAGCAATCAATATCCTTTTCAGAATGCGCGGCGGAAATAAAATCAACTTCATACTGGGAAGGAGACAGATAGATCCCTTTCCCGAGCATCCTCCTGAAGAACTCCGCGAACTTCGCAGTGTCGCAGGATTTTACCTCATCAAGGTTCCTAAGCATCTTTTCCCCAGTAAAGAAAATTGTGAACATCCCACCCTCGCTCACACATCTGACGGCAAGATCTTTTTCACTTGCCGTTTTATTCACGGCGTACTCAATTTTCCTTGCGAACTTCGCAAGACGCGGATATGGATTTTCCTTCTTGAGAATTTTCAGGGTCTCTATTCCAGCCGCAAGCGCGACAGGATTTCCGCTCAGTGTACCCGCCTGGTAGACCGGACCGAGAGGAGCAAGCTTCTTCATTATCTCCGCTTTCCCACCTAGCGCGCCAATCGGCATTCCTCCTCCAATTATCTTGCCAAGGGTCGTAAGATCAGGCGTAATCCCGCAAAGGTTTCCATAGGTTGTGGGGCCAAGCCGGAATCCAGTAATCACCTCGTCGAAAATTAAGAGTGAGCCACTCTTCTTTGTCAACTTCCTTAGTGATTCAAGGAAGCCGGGCTCAGGTTTGACAAGCCCCATGTTCCCTGCGACAGGCTCCACGATCACGGCGGCAATGTCCTTCCCATGTATGGCAAAGATCTTTTCAACAGCACCGATGTCATTATATGCACAGACAAAGACGTCATTTACCGCTCCAGGCGGAACTCCGGCCGAACTGGAAATCCCGCCTGTAAGAAGACCGCTCCCTGCGGATACGAGAAGATAATCGGCATGTCCATGATAGCAGCCATCGAACTTCAGTATCTTGTTCCTGCCAGTGAAACCTCTGGCAAGCCTAACAGCTGTCATCACCGCTTCGGTTCCGGAATTAACCATCCTGACCATTTCAAGATAAGGCACCATCTCGTTCAGCAGTTCAGCCATTTCAACTTCACGCGGCGTGCATGTGCCGAAGCTCATTCCATCCGCAGCGGCTTTCTTAACCGCCTCGACAACTTCCGGTCTCGCATGTCCGAGAACCAAGGGCCCCCATGAAGCACAGAAGTCAATATACTTTTTCCCTTCAACATCAAAGACATAGGCTCCCTGGCCTTTTTTCATGTAGACAGGATCCCCGCCGACAGATTTGAACGCCCTCACCGGACTGTTCACGCCACCAGGGATGAGCTTCTGGGCACGCTTGAATAGAGCATTGCCGATTGCTGATTGCCGATTGCCGATTGCCGATTTTTTTTTCATATATGCCCTTCTTTTGCTGTCTTTCTGGGTGATGCCATATATTTTTTATTTCCATATGGCTTTCACGTCTGGGTAATCCAGTATTTTTCTGTCTGATGTTACTATATGGCATTCATTCGACCTTGCAGTGGCGACTATTATCCTGTCAGCCGGATCTTCATGGAAATGCCCTGGAAGTGAATATGCCTCCTGGATTATTTTAAGATCAATGGGAACGACAGTCCAGCCATTAATCTCTATGAAATGATTGAACCAAGTCTTCCAATGGCGGTCAAGCTCAATCCTTCTACGCTCTGACAGGCATGCTATTTCCGCACAGGAAATAGGTGAAACAAATATTTCAGCCGTCTTTGATGTAATTGCGGATTTCGCAATTTCCGTAAGGCGCTCGGGATTGGAAACTGTCCATATGATTGCGCAGGTATCCAGGAGTATCTTCATTTTTTCAACATTTCCCAGGTTGACCCCGACATGGCAGGCTCAGTCAAGTCTGACTTTATCGTGACCGTCTTTCTTCCACAGCCAAGTTTGGTCTTGTTTGCCAAGATATGGGTCATTGGCAGAACCCTTGCAACTGGAATATTGTGCTTGCAGATTTCTATTTCCTCCCCCTTCTCCACGAGAGAAATAAAACTGCTGAGATTTGTCTTGAATTCTGCTATGTTTGCCGTTTTCATGACCAGAATATAGGTCATAATCATGACCATGTCAAGAAGGCTCACGTCTTTGATCCAAAAACATCCCCATAGCGGTTCGCCCAATAAGACAAGATTATGTCGGCGCCGGCGCGGGAAATCGCCATCAGAGATTCCCTTGCCATTCCATTTAGGTCGCCCCAGCCGCGGTCGGCCGATGCAATGATCATAGAATATTCACCGCTGACATTGTATGCCGCCACTGGAAGAAGCGTGCTCTCCTTCACCTTGCTGATTATGTCGAGATAGCACAAGGCAGGCTTGACCATGAGAATGTCCGCGCCTTCCTTTTCATCCTCGACAGATTCCTTGAGCGCAATATTGAGGTTCTCAAACGACGCCTGATATCCTTTGCGGTCGCCCTTGCCCGGCCTCGAATCCGCAGCGTTCCGGAACGGCCCATAGAAATTTGAGGCGAACTTTGTCGAGTAGGCCATCAGAAGCGTATCCTTGAGTCCAGCCATCGAAAGCGCATTACGGATAGCAAGGATCTGCCCGTCCATCATTGCGCTGGGTGCCACTGAATGCGCTCCGGCCTCGGCATGTGAGACAGCCATCTTTGCAAGGATGTTGAGAGTCATGTCGTTTTCAACGTCGCCATCATTGTCGATTATCCCGCAGTGCCCATGCCTCGTGTATGCGCAGAGGCAGACATCGGTAAAGACTAGCAGCCTGGGATAGTTTTTGCGGATTTCGCAGATTGCCTTCTGGACCACGCCATCTTTTTTGAATGAATAGCCGCCATCAAGGCTTTTCCTGGAATCTTCAACGACTCCGAAAATCATCACTCCTCCGATTCCGGACTTCACGACAGGCTCAAGCATTTTTATCAGGACATCAACTGTCATTCGGCTCTGGCCTGGCATGGCCGTAATTGGAATTTCCTTGCCCTTGCCTTCGATCACGAATACCGGCCATATGAATTTCTCCGGACCCGGAAACGGCTGTGAAAACATTTTCCTCAGTCCCTCGTTTTTCCTGTAGCGTCTCAACCTTGTAGATGGGAACATATTCATCACCTTTATGATAAATGACAATTAAACAGTATTTTATGATCAAATAATCTACTTGATATTAACTTATCTTCAACAATACTATTTCAATGTATTTTATTGCATTATCGATGCGAAGCATCTTTCGGAGTGCGGCGTGTAAGCGCCGCTTTGACTTGGAATTAGAAAGCGCTGCTTACACAGCGCACTCCAAAAGACGGCACAGCCGTCATAAAGGCAAAACTAGACCCTGGAAATCAATCTTTCCGATGTCAGATGGTACGCCAGCGATTCAATGCATCCATTGATGGTCGCTTCCTTCGCTAAAACTATATTGCTTTTGCATTTTAACTTCTTCAACGTATCAAGCGTCGGCCTGCCAATGACAACTGTATACTTTCCCTTAAGCTTTTCCAAACCGAAATTGTCCAGGAACGATACAAGCGCCGACGAACTCGCAAATAGCACCGCATCGAAGCCAGGAAGTTTTTCGTATTTCACGGGGACGTTCCTGTAAATTACTTCATCGGTGAGAAGCGCACCGGCCCTGCGAAGTTCGCGCGATATTTCCTTGCCGGCCTTGTCAGAGCACAGGCGCAGCACCTTGTCGCCTTTCCTGACTACGCCCCGCACAGCCTTAAGCATCCCCCCGGCTCCATAGTCATCGGAGGCTTCAATATCCGGGATTATCCCGTGCTTCCGGAACTCATCGGCGGTCCCAGGACCACACACGATGATTTTCGGCAGACGCCTAAAATCATAACTTTCCTTCTTCAATGATTCAACAAATATTTCTACCGCCGAAGGCGAGGTGACTATAATCCAGTCGAATTTTCTTAACAATGTAACACAGGCATCTTGCCTGTGCGTCTTTTCCTCTGTTTTCCACAGGCAAGATGCCTGTGTTACATTATTCTCAAGCCTTATCAAAGGCATCTTTATGGGAATACCTCCCATGTCGCGAATTTTATTGACAGCCTTGTCCATGATGGCATCACTGCAGGTCAGGAGAATTTTCTTCCCCTGCAGCGCGCCATTTTTCTTCAAAAGATATTTCGGATCCGCATTCTCTCCAATTATAAAGATTCCCGGCGATTCCCCGCCTGGAATCTTTATGACTGAGCGTGCAAACTCGCTCAGAGAACCCGGGACTATCTTCTGAACGGCCTCATTTCCTGCTGAAAGGATAATTGCTGCCGGTTCTTTTTTGCTTCTTCCGTCCTTGATAAGAGATTTTGCGATATTCGCAGTTTCAGAAAGCCCCATGAAGAATACAGAAGGGAGGCTAAGTCTCTCCTGCTTTGAGACGTGTTGGAACTCGGAGGAGCCAGATTTCCGTGGTGTCATTATGGAAAATCCCCGCGACAATCCACGTCGCGTAAGCATAAGTCCAGTTGTTCCAACCGCATTCAAACTGCTGACACCTGGAATGATCCTATAGGGCAATCCAAGTTTATCGAGTGTTTCAATTTCCTCGGCAAGCCTTCCAAATATGGTCGGATCACCGCCCTTGAGACGGACGAGACGCCTGCCCTGTCTTGCGAACTTCGCAATCAAGGCATTAATTTCCTGCTGGGAGGAGCTATGGGCTGACATTCTCTTACCAACATATATTGCCTTTGCATACGGAGGCAGGTACTTCAAAAGTTCGCAGGAAATTAATGCATCATATAAGCAGACATCGCAGATTTTCAGGGCATCAACCGCGCCAGCAGTTGCGAGATCCGCATCGCCAGGGCCCGCTCCGGCAAACACAACCGATTTAACGAACAGTTTTCGCATCTCATTGAAGAGCCTGTCTCCTTTCCTGTAAGTCAGGGCAAGCCAGCCCTGCCCCTCCGGGGGAAGAAGCTCCGCTTCACCTATATATTCGGAAATCCTATGTTCCAGCCCCAGCCGTTTAAGGCCGGCGGCGGCCATAATGAGCATATCAAATTTCCCGGCGTCAAGCTGGGCTATCCTGTCGTCGATGTTGCCCCTTATCGGCAGAAGTTCCGCCTTCGGGAATTTCCTCCTGCAGTATTCCTCGCGTCGTACGGAGCTGACACCGACACGAAGAAAACTCGAAGCACGAATATCGAATTTCGAAACTTTTTTGAGTTTATCTGCCTTATCTTGAACCTTCGATATTGTTTCGGATTTCGGATTTCGAGTTTCGAATTTATTGTCTTTCCCCGATTCTCCGTTTCTCCGATTCTCCGTTTCTGGCATTATTATAACGTCCCTCGCGTCCTCGCACCACGGCAGCCAGAACCAGTCGATACCGTCTGGAATTGGATCCGGGATATCCTTGGCGCTGTGGATCGCGCAGTCAATTTTCCCGGAGCGTATGGCATTATCAAGATCCTTGGTGAAGAAGTCAGCAGGTGAGATACGCAGATCGGTTTTCCTGTCGCGGTCGCCGGGAGTGGATATCGTCTCGAGCCTGAAATCGATGTATGGAAGAATCTTCTTTAACCTCTCCAGAGAGTCCGAGGTCTGTGCGACGGACAGCTTGCTGCTGCGGGTTCCGAGTTTTATCTTCAGCTTTCCCATGTGTAAAAGGCACCTCAATCTCATCAAGTTATTTTTTAGCGGACCCTTAGACAATTTTTACGAATATCCTTGTACGAGTGACGCGTTACTTTCAAAGTTCGATGTTGGAAGTTCACAGGCAAGATGCCTGTGCTGCATTCCTCAGGCTCCTTTGATGCCGTTCATCAGCTTTTCATACTGCGGGCGGTGCTCCTCAACGGCTTTCGTGCTCTGTTCGAAGACGTGCGACATGTCGATCTCCTCGCGGCGGTGCCAATGCTTCAAGTCGTCCAGATCGACAACTGTAACATTAGGCATCTGCTTCCTGAATTCGGGCGAGACGTTGCGGGGTATCCCAAGATCTATTATCAGAATCTTCTTCATCTGATCCATGAACGGGGCATGTCCGTTGTGTATGAGGTAGGCCGGAGTTGCAGCCACTGAAATAATTATTTCCGCCGAATGGAGGTGGTCCTTCATCTCATTGAGGTTGCAGAGTCTTATCTTCTCCGCGTGCCTGATCTCCGGGCGGTTCATATGGTAGCACCAGGTGAACGAGCATCCTTTGGAGAGAAGTTTTTCAGAGATGGCCTGGCCGATGATGCCGGTTCCTATCAGCATGATGCCGTGCTTTGACATGTCCGGGAACATGTCATAGGCATATTTGAGGGACAGATCCTCTATTTCAAAAGCCGAGAACATGGGTTCGACGATCTGGCGGATATGCTTCGAAATATGCAGGGTGTTGTCAAACCATTCCTGCATCAGCTTCCCGCACCACCCCTTGGACTTCGAATAGTCAAGTGCGCTTTTGAGCTGGGAGGTAATGTGTTTCTCGCCGGGAGTCTGGGACATCAGTCCGGCGCAGACAAACGACATGTGCTTGAAGGCGTCGTATCCGTATTTGATATAATATGCATCTTCACGGAGCCCGTCGAACCCGAGTATTTTCAGCAGGAGCTTCTCGAGCGGCTGTGATGGCGAGACAAATGCCGCCATCTCGATCCTGTTGCAGGTGTTGACGAGGATGAATTCGTGGACGCCAAGAAGGTGGATCAGCATTTCGCCGGCGCAGTCGAACCTGTCGCCGACAAGATGGACCGGTTCGCGTTCTTTCAGGCTGAGGTAGTTCTGGTCCGTCCCGATGACAATCATTTCAGTCTTTGATATGAAATCCATGTGCCTGGAGATCTTTTCCTTTATCAGGCGGCTTCTCCGGCATGAGGTGCCCCCGCTGGAAACAGATACGGTCAAACCATCCTTTTCGATTGAAGCGGGAGTGATGAAGGCGCCCTCCCTCCAGTTCTCATCTACGGCGCAGCATAGTATCCCGTGTTTCCTGCAATGCGCGAGGACTTCGGCGTTTACCAAGGTAAGGTTTGTCGCGGAGAACACAAGGGCCATCCCCTTCAGGAGAGAAGGCTCGAATTTACTTTTTACAATGGAAAGTCTCCCGTCTGTTTCCAGTTCAGATATTTCAGGATCTATATCAGGGGCCGCGACAGTTACATCTGCATGGGCTCTGAGGAGGAGCTGGATCTTGTGGAACGCGACGCTTCCACCGCCGACGACAAGGCATTTCCTCCCCTTGAGGAGGAGATTGACAGGAAATGTCTTATGTTCAGCTTTGACGTTTGTTTTCATCTTAGTTTTCTAATCTATGCCATGACAGGGAATTTTCAATTTCACAGCGATTATTTAAAGACATCATCAAGCCAGTCGAATACGACCTGGCCCATCAGACTCCGGTTCAGATTTATGCAGTGCTCCGAGGCTCCTTCGCTTAGGGGCGTCACAACAAACTTCTTGTTGGGGCCGGGCAGTCCGTCCATGCATTCCTTCTGCTGCCTTATTGTCTCCTTGTTGGCATACTCACCCTCGCCAATCAGGATAAGGAAAGGACATGCCACCTTTGACGGATCAAACTGGAACTTGACGTTCTTTTCAACCTGCCCTCTGACATCTGAAGGATCCAGCCCCCATCGCCATGTAACAACTGACACGATACTCTTTTTGAAGGCGGGCCATTTGTCGATCTGCTCCTGAGTGTCAGTGGCGAAGGGCATCTGCTTGAACATGCGGTAATTGTCAACCACCGCCGCGCTGACAACCACAGCCTTGATGCGCTTGTCGAACATTGCGGCACGGGGAACGAAATAACCTCCGTTGCTTATCCCGAAAACGGCCAGTTTTTCCTGATCAATTTCCGGACGGCTGCAAGCGTAATCCAGGACGGCCTTCATGGGAACTTCCGTGTCATACCGGAAAAAATGTTTTTCCACTGGAAGTGTACCCTGTCCCGGGATGTCCACAGTCAGGAAATTATAGCCTCTCTTGACGGTCTGCTGCCCTATATAGAAGTAGTTGTCCTCGGCGAATGTCTCGCCTCCGCCGATCATGATCAGCGTCCTGCACTTGCCGCCGTTTTTATCAGCTTTGATGAAGTAGCCGGGAAGCACGGTGTTCTCAAAAGGAATCTCCAGGTATTCAATCTGCGGATCGCAAAGCTTCCCCGCAGTCTGCAGGCAGGAACGTGCTTTGGCCGCAAGTGTCTTGAACTTGGGATTGTCCGGCATCATTGATACCAGGGCGGCCCTGTAGCAGACGCATGCCCTCTTGTAGGCATCCCCTGCGCTGATCTTATGTCCGGCCGCCAGTGATTTTTCCGCCCTCGCCTCGATCAGGATCGCCATCTTCTCCCATTCATCCTGCCAGCTTTTAGGGTCTCCATCCTTGACCTTGCCTGCGACATTCAAGGCTTCGCCAATCTCGCATCCGCCGCCTGATATGTTCCCAAGCACCCAGCCAAACCAAAAGTCCATTTCATCATCGCCGAAATGGGCTTTTACATAGGACCTGTGGGCGTCATACTTCTCTTCCTGCTCGCTCAATTTGTCCTTCTGTTCCCTGGCGTCATTGTCCATCCTGTCAATTTCGTTACCGGCAAAAACAGGCACGGCCCACATTGATACGCATATTATTGCGCGGATCAAGATAAAACCAGCCTTATCCGATTTTCCATTAGTTCTCATTCTTTAATTCCTCCCTTTGCTGATAGGAATCTTAAATTCCATATTGGCAGAAAGGTAGTCAGAGGCGGAAGATATATCAAGGGGGCCTCCGAATTTTCAATCTTAACATCAATGAAAAATATTCAAGTCAGAATGTTGAAAATCAAAGGTTCCTGCTATCTATTACGCTCCTAAGAGAGCAACTGCGCAAAGGGAATACGGTAAAAGCCGTAGCGGACGCGCCGCTGTAACCGGGGACGAAAGCCTGATTATGCCACTGTCCACATGAAAATGGATGGGAAGGCCAGGCGAGTAGGATGAGCCGGGAGCCAGAACACCTGCAGATGCCTCAAGATCCGAACACCTTCGCGGCAGGGGTGGACTGGAAGATTTATATTTTCAGCCCGTACCGCAAGGTCCGGGCTTTTTTATTAGTAAATATTCTATAGACAGGATGACAGGATGAACAGGATAATCATAGCAATGTTATTGTTTTTTCCCTGTGCACTCAATGCGCAGGAAAAAAACGAAGAGAAAGGAATTAGAAATATGGACGCGATACTTCTTGTGACATTCGGCACCAGCGATCCGGAGGCGAAGAGGGCCTTTGCCAATATTGAAAAGCTGGCCAGGGACAAATTCCCAGGCTATGAGATCCGTTGGGCCTACACATCCGAAATGATAAGGAAGAAGCTTGCGAGAAAAGGCGAAATACTGCTTTCCCCGGAAGAGGCTCTCTCAAAACTCAAGGAAGACGGCTTTAAGAACGTATACGCGCAGTCCCTGCATATAATCCCCGGAGAGGAATTTCACCAGGTAGTAATGCTTTCCTCAAAGTTCAAAGATAGCTTCGACAAACTCGTCATCAGCCCCCCACTTCTGAATTCCATGGATGATGTCAGGAAAAGCGTCAGGATAATGCTCTCGAAGATTCCCTCCGACCGAAGGAAGGAGGATGCTGTCATCTTCATGGGGCACGGCTCAGGAAAGCATCCTTCCGACATGATCTATGTTGCCGCAGCATATGCCATCGAGAAATCAGACGATAATGCATTCCTTGCGACTGTAGAAGGAAATCCGACATTTGACGAGATCCTTGCCAGACTCAAGGAAAAGAAAGCCAGGAAGGCCTACCTGCTGCCGTTCATGTCGGTTGCCGGAGAGCATGCGAAGAACGACATGGCGGGAGGCGAACCGGATTCATGGAAGTCGCTTCTCACAAAAAATGGAATCGAGTCAGTTCCTGTCATGAAGGGAATGGCGGAACATGACGGAATCGTAAATATCTGGCTGGATCATCTGGAGAAAACAATAACAAAGTAATTTCGAAATACGAATATCGAAATACGAAACAACAAGTCATTAATTTCGAAAGTTTGAATATTTTAAACTTCGGATTTGTCTCGGATTTCGTGCTTCGAATTTCGGGTTTTAAAGGAGTTCGCATGGTTTCTAAAGTAAGGCATACAGGCACAATCTACGGTATCGGGGTCGGCCCCGGCGATCCGGAGCTTGTGACAATAAAGGCCGTCAAGGCGCTGAAAAAGGTGGATTTCGTATTCGAAGCCACCTCCGCATCGGAAAAGGAAAGCATTGCAGGACGCATTGCAAAGAAATATTATTCAAAATCCGCGAAATTCACGACTCTCGTCTTTCCCATGGTAAATGATGCAAAGACAAGGAATGACGCATGGAAAAGCAACGCCGGTATTGTCGCGGGAAAGCTTTTGTCCGGACATGACTGCGCGTTCGTCACGATCGGCGATCCGATGATATACAGCACATGCTCATATCTTCTTGCCGAACTCAGGAAGCTCATCCCTGCTCTTAAATCCGAGATCATTCCAGGTATTACTTCGTTCCAGACGGCTGCTGCAAAATGCCAGGAACCGTTGGTCGAGGACCGTGAGACGCTGACGGTGATCCCTTCATTCTCCACGGAAACCTTGAAGGCACTGAAGAAGCATGAATCCGGAACCGTCGTATTGATGAAGGCATACAGGACAAAGAAAGAGATTACAGACTATGTAAGGGAGACCGGGCACAATGCGATATTCGCATCGAAGCTCTGCCTGAAAGGGGAGATAGTCACGTCCGACATCCGCCTGGCGGAAAAATCGCCCGATGAATACCTTTCACTATTCATAATCAAGAAGCACTCCAAAGATGCATGAACATGAATTCACATTGTCAGCCATACTCCAGGCGTCCGGCTGGATACTTTTCGCGGTCGCGATAGGTGCATTCATCGCCAATATCATTGAAAGCAGGAACTGGACGGGATTCATGTCTTTAATTGCAAAACCCCTCCTCAAGTTCAGCCGTCTTCCCGGTGTATGCGGCATATCGTTCGGCACGGCCTTCTTTTCGAACAATGCCGCCGGAAGCATGCTTGCTTCGGCCTATGCCGACGGCAGGCTCACGCGCAAGGAAATGTTCATAGGGGCGATAACGAACTCGTTCCCTGCCAAATTCAAACATATGATGAGGCCTGCGGTAGTGATCATTCCGCTGCTGGGCATAACCGCAATAATTTATCTAGCGATCCAGCTGGTACTGGAAGTCCTGCAGGTCCTGCTCGTATTCTCGTTCGGCAGGCGCAAGACTCTTGAAACGGCTGAATGCCAGGTGCCCGCGGAGAAGGCGCCCCCTCCATGGAAGGAAAGCATCAGGAATTCATTAAAGGCCACCGGCAAGATCCTTCTGCGCGTCATATTGATAACTCTTCCAATATTCATCTTTGTCGCCTATCTTGGCGACAAAGGCGTGTTCAGGCAGATCGAGAAACAGATTCCGAAGGATATGCAGTCTGTGCTTTCCCCTGAGATCATCGCAATAATGGGATCAAAGATGGGCGGACTCGTAAGTTCCGCCACCGTCGCAGCAAAAATGTTCCATGAGAACAGGGTTACAATGCTGCAGATCCTCATAGCGCTGATGGCCGCTAATTTGATAACAATCCCGTTCAGTGCGCTGCGGAGGAACCTGCCGACGGCCGTCGGAATATTCCCGAAACGCGACGGATTCTGGATTGTAGGAATAACCCAGGGCCTGCGTTTTGCGTTCAACCTGGCGGCACTTGTAATCCTGATTTTAATACAACTCTACAAATAGGGCTATATAATGAAAGATTTTTCTGACATAAGATGGGACATGACGGCATCGGAGATAGAGGCTGAGAGCTTCCGCATCATTGAAAAGGAATTCCCGAACCGTCCTTTCAAGGGGCCGGAATGGAATGTGGCCAGACGCCTCATCCATACCACCGCAGATTTTTCCATATGCGACAATCTCGTATTCAGGAATGATCCTATCCAGGCCGGATTGAAAGCCGTTTCCGAAGGGGCCGTCATCTACTGCGACTCAAACATGATAAGGAGCGGAATATCGGTCCAGAAGCTCAAGATGTTCAACCCTGCATACACGAAGGATTCGATACACTGCTATATCGCCGACAGCGACGTGGCGGAAATGGCCGAGAAGGCAGGCACCACCCGAGCCCTCGCCTCGCTGAAAAAAGCAGAGAAGATACTCGATGGCGCAATAGTGTTAATAGGCAATGCCCCGCTGGCTCTGGCGGGAATAGCAAAGCTCTATCTCGAAAAGAAAATCAGGCCGGCACTGATCATCGGAATGCCAGTAGGATTCGTGAATGTCGTCGAATCGAAAGTCCTTCTCTCAAAAACTGACATTCCCCATATAACTATCGAGGGGAGAAGGGGCGGAAGCACGCTTGCGGTTGCGACACTGCATGCAATATTGGAGAATAAAATTTTTACAGGTAAGAATTTTATAAATGAATAGGGTAGAAATAAGGAAACTCAGGACGGGCTTTACCACCGGCACATGCGCGACCGCAGCCGCCAAGGCCGCATGGATGCTGTACAACGGTGAAAAAGTCGAGGACGAGATCAGTGTAACGTTCCCTGACAGGAAGCATCGGTTCATCAAGCTGGAATCAGCCGAGATGGATGAGGAAAATAGAACTGCCCGAGTTTCCATCATAAAGGACGCCGGAGATGACCCTGATGTAACCGACAACGCCCATATAACCGTGAAAATAGCCCCAATCGCCGCAAGGAAAATATCCGGGAGTGATTTTACTGAAGACATCCTCGCCTCCTCTTTTGTGATCAGGGGCGGCAAGGGAGTCGGTCTTGTGACCCGGAAGGGGCTGCCTGTACCAGAGGGGAAATGGGCCATCAATCCCGTCCCGAGGAAAATGATTGCAGGAAAC
>JBAQUG010000333.1:0-3548 GCA_049297395.1 Victivallales bacterium
AAGCGATTCCCCTCCGGTGTGATGAACCACCACCGGTTATTCAGATTCTCCAGCCGGAAGAATCCGCTGGCAGCGGCAGATGGACCGGCCTTGACACCGCCATACTGATCGAACCGTTTCAAGTCCAAGGCGACATCGGCCAGCTCAGCCTCTTCCTTTTTCGCATCTTCGACCAGTTGCGCATCCTCTTTGATCTTGCCTGGCCAGTCCTCGTACAGATACTGTCCATAACGATCAACCAGAACCGCATCAGTATGAAATTCCGGCAGCATTTTTGTGGCATCGGGCGCGGGCAATTTACTCTCCACCGGCTTTTTAGCGGACAGGATAATTACTTCCTGCAGTGGTCTGTGTACGTAAGGATTCGCGCCTCGCGACAAAGTGATTTTCACAAACCTTGCAGGCTGATTGTTCAACGCGAACGACATCTGCGGAATATCCTTTGACCAGACTCTTGTACCGGCGACGCGGTAAGCGCGATCACTGCTGGACCGGTAGAATACAGTTACATCCCGGATTCCCCAGTACTCATTGGGCGGCGGTGCAATAATATCCACCTGGTTCAATGGCTGATCCTCCAACAGGTCAAAGACAATCGACACGAATCCGGGGGATTTCGCACCTCCTGGAAAACCGACTCCCTGGCCTCCATCCTTCCCTCGTCCATCGCTCAGCCGACCCTTTGCCATGTCCATTGGAATCGGCTCGTTGCCGGATCCCCGGCCTTCTTCTTCTGGCGGTATCTGATATTGATAGTAACCCCGGGTGATCCGATAGCCCTCCTGCGTCTCCTGTCCTGTGGCAATGTATCCCAGCCCCAGCATAATTCCTGATGAAATACAGAGTTGCGCCCATTTCATCATTCTCATAGCTGCATTCATTGCCCGGCTCCTGTTTTGATTGATTGAGGCAATTTCAAAATTGCCTATTTTGAGCTGATTGCTTAAGTTGGTGTTCACCGCTTCAGCGTGTCTAAAGTATGATTGTTTTAGTAAACCGTATATCCATTCCTGTAGTTCACCAAGATTTCCTGTTCCTATATTTCATGGTATAGTCCAGAAGTGCCTTCAAATTGCATGTCGCGAGGCAGATCACAGTATCAGCAGCCCCGTAGTAAATAAACAGTTCGTCTCCAAGCTGGACAATTCCCGTGGCGAAAACCACATTGTTTACTGTACCGAACTTTTCATAGACGGCCTCCGGCTCCATGATCGGATGAGAAACGCGCGCCAGCACCTTTCTCGGATCGTCAATGTCGAGCAATGCAACACCGGTTCGATAGCAGAAATGATAATCCTGGTGCCAGTTGCATTGGTGCGGACGTTTTTCAACCGCGTGGTATAGGGTAAGCCATCCATATTTGGTTTTCACCGGAGGGGTGGCTCCTCCGATTTTTCCTGTCTCCCACGGGAATTCATTTTTCAACAGCACCTGGTCGCCATGCCATTCCTTGAGATCTTTCGAAAAGCAGATGTTTATCCCTGCGGCCTCGCCGCCGCCTGATTCTATTTCCGCCTTAAAGGAGCTTGGGCGGTGAAGCATGGCATACTCTCCATTGATTTTTTCCGGGAAAAGAATGATATTGCAGTCGTAATGATCATCCGTTGTCATCGGACCCAGACGGCTATGGTTCTTCATGTCCGTAGTCGCAATCAGTCCTCCACGGCGATAGTTGCGCGTCCACGTGACTCCGTCGCCGGGGGGATTGATCAACCTCTTGCCCTGTATGAACGTCCAATGCGGGACGGCACGGGCGCAATATGTTATATATACAACGCCATCTATCTTCACCGCGCGGGGATCTTCCATACCCCCGGCATCAAAACCCCCGTGTTCTGTGGAAGATGGTTCGGCAAACGGATTGTCACCTGAAAAGTCAAAATTAAAACCATCAGCGCTGATCGCGTGTCCTAATCTGAGTTTGTGTTCAATATCAATATCTCCTGCTGCTGTGTATACGAGATGGATTTTGCCATCATGCATGATCGCTGCAGGATTCCGGACTTGCGCTGCATCCCAGGAACTTTTACGTCTTGGTTCCAGTATCGGGTTATTGGAGTATTTACTCAGCCGAAATTCCATTTTTCCTATCCTTTCCCTGATTTGATAAATTCAAAAATGCAGTCTTTTGTCCTCGTGTCTTCCCTGGTTTCCTCAGGGTTGGATGTCATGGTTTGCTTTTATCCTTCTCCAGGCTTTTGAGAGTCACCGGCTCCACCTGTCCCGAATGGACATCGTACATGCTCCGATTGGTTTTCTTCATCTCCTCAATCATCTCCGTGTAAGGCTGGTCGCACTGGTTCAGCAGTCCATTGTTGAAATCTTCGCCGCCCAAGGCGCGGCCCGTGACAGGTTCATCGTAATGCATGAACCAGCCGAAGCCGACCATCAGAGGATTCGATGCCAGCTGCTCCACGATGTAACGGTAGTACAGGCCGCGTGTCTGTTGATCCTGGAATGGCTTTTTAAATGCACGCATCCCGCGCCCGGCAACATAGAAGGAATACTCCAGCAGCAAAATCGGCTTGCCATACTTTTCGTACGGGTGAATCCAATCTGGAACATCGGCGTAAGTGTCGAAGCTCAACGCGTCGAGGAACTCCGCGCCGCCCGTCGCCCATTCTTCCGAGCTCTGCCATGTGCCGGGATCCAGCGATGAACCCAGGAGCAGGTGATTAGGATCATACTTCCTGATGATCTGGCTGGCGATCTTGTAGTACTGCTGCGAGGCCAGGCGAATGAAGTCGCTGACATCCTGCGCAGGCAGATCCGGCTTGTCGATGGACAGATCCGCCAGTTCCGCAAAGCTGTTCGCATGCGTATTCAAGAGAGCGTTGACCTTGACCAGATCCTGCTTGTATCGGCCGGCAAGAAAATCAATGATGGCCTTCTTGGCGGCGCAGCCGGGTTTTCCCCGCAGCACCTTATTCACGATGTCGGCATTCCATCCAACTTCGTTTTCAAACGTATGTCCCACCAGCCATGGATCGTCCTTTGCCGTCATCAATGTTGTCTTGACCCCGTTTTCCACCGCCTGCGGGAAACCTGAATCGAAAGGATCCACGGCCCAGTCAATCCGCTTGGCTTCGGCTGATGGTCCAAGCACCGTTATGTACGGCAGCCTCAGCTTCGGATGGCGACTCCATTTGGAATGGGCGTTAAAGCCCCAGTCAAGCAGACGCCTGCGAGTCATCTCCACCCATTTCTGATCGTAGTCGGCGCCATGCTTCCGCTTCAGATTGGAGTTGATGAAGTTCAGACGTGCCCCGTGATCGGGACGCTGCATATACGCTTCGGGAAACAGGCTGGGATTTGGCAATTCCGCAAATACATCCCGCAAGAAACCACCCATTTCCTTGGATTTGAACAGAGGTGTCTCATAACCCCACTCGCCATAGTCGACCGCGTCAACGCCGATTACGAGGAAGCGATTCCCCTCCGGTGTGATGAACCACCACCGGTTATTCAGATTCTCCAGCCGGAAGAATCCGCTGGCAGCGGCAGATGGACCGGCCTTGACACCGCCATACTGATCGAACCGTTTCAAG
>JBAQUG010000334.1:0-4375 GCA_049297395.1 Victivallales bacterium
AAGCGTTAAGCTGGGCGTATCAGCCTTATTTAATGCAATCAAGTATGGCTCTTTCGCCGAAAGAGCCTCGAGCCACTTTCGGCGAAAGTGGCATACTTTAACAAAATACGCCCAATTCCCCTATCCCAGCCGGGACAGGCAACACACATCAACTTCTCGTATCCCAATATGCGTATAGTAGACAGGGCTTTAGCCTGTCCCATTCCTGAATATTAAGACTGGTACATGCTAAAGCCCGTACCTACTTATTAAGAACATCCATCCAATAATCCATTCATCCAGCAATCCAATCTTCATATGTCTTCCACATGTATCAGCGTCACCTTGTCCTTGACACAGTCAAGCTGTTCCATTTCAGCGACCGCTTCGTTCATCGCCTGCTCCTTTGCGAGATGCGTCATGATCTGGAGCGAAACATTGTCGGCCGACTGTCCTTCAATCTGCCGCATGCTCGAAATGCTGATTCCCTTGTTTCCAAGGACGGTCGACACTTTCGCGACGACGCCGGGCTTGTCCATGACCTGTATGCGCATGTAGTATCTGGACATGATCTCGCTCATAGGGAGGATGTGGCGGAACTGCCTGCCAATCGTGAAAGCCGGAACGCGCCTGTGCGAACCGAATTTCAGGTTCAGCGCCACGTCGACAAGATCGGCGACGACTGCACTGGCGGTTGCTTCGCGTCCTGCGCCGCGCCCGTAGAACAGGGTTTCACCGACGGGGGTGCCGCTTACCATCACCCCGTTGAAGACGTATGCGATGTTCGCAAGCATTGATTCAGACGGTATCAGGGTGGGATGCACCCTGATCTCGACGTCGTCATCCTCCTGCTTGATGATGCCAAGCAGTTTTATGCTGTAGCCGAGTTCGTTGGCGGCCTTGATGTCGCAGACGGAGATTCCCCGGATCCCGCCGACATGGACAGGCTTCATCCCGAACCATTCGCCATATGCGAGCGATGCGAGAATCGCAGTCTTGTGGGCGGTGTCGATCCCATCGACGTCGAGGGACGGATTGGATTCGGCATATCCAAGTTTCTGGGCCTCCTTCAGGATCGGTTCAAAATCCATATGTTCTTTTTCCATCCGTGTCAGGATGTAGTTGCATGTGCCGTTCATAATTCCGATGATCTTGTTGATCCTGTTTCCGGCAAGGCCTTCCTTGAGCGCCTTTATGATTGGAATGCCTCCGCAGACGCTGGCCTCGTAGTAGATGTCGGCCTTTGATTTTTCCGCCGCTGCAAATATCTCCTCGCCGTACTCGGCAAGCAATGCCTTGTTGGCGGTGACGACAGGCTTTCCTTTTTTCAGGGCTTCAAGGATGAACTCCTTCGCCTTGGTCGTGCCACCGACAAGTTCGACGACGACATCCACTTCCTCAATGAGCTTCATGGCGTCGGTGGTCAGGATATCCTTTGGAACATTGACCTTGCGGTCTGTCTTTATATCAATATCGGCAATCTTTGAAAGGACAAGCTTTATTCCCGTCCTGCGTGCGATCACATCCCCGTTTTCAAGGAGGCACGAAACGACCCCGGCACCAACGGTCCCGAAGCCTATGATTCCTATTTTTATTTCTCTCACGGTTGAAATCCCTGTTATTTGCTGAATTAATAGAACTCCTAATATAATCGCATTTGCTGAATTTTCACAGGGTGAAGGTGAAAATCGCAGTAGCCTCTTGTCCGGGCGTTCTTGAACCAGGAACGGGCTTTAGCCCTATCTACTATACGCATATTTCGAGTAAGCGTTAAGCTGGGTGTGTCAGCCTAATTTACGCAATCAAGTATGGCTCTTTCGCCGAAAGAGCCTCGAGCCATCCCGATCTTTAGCATCGGGATGGCATACTCCAAGAACATCTGCACGATTGTCCGCGCGTAAAGCCAGCTTAACGGTTACTTTATTGAATCTGTTTTGAACGTGTTATCGATGAGCGAAGCGAATCCGTTGGCGCAGACGGCTTGCCCGCCGCAGGTGGAAATTCCAAGCAGTCTGCGCTTTGTTGTTTGTCAAAGCCATGAATGCCTGAGCGGTGACTTTGTCACACGCACTCCCGGGTCAGGCCGAAGCGCCTGACGTAATTATGCGTATAGTGGACAGGGCTTTAGCCTGTCCTATTCTTAGACATTAAGGACCCTCTAAAAAATAACTTGGGCATTTGCTCAATCGTCGGATATCTTCAGATATTCACCTCTTTCGCACCATGATAATCCATCCGGAATCCAGCAAATACCCAATTTATTTTTTAGCGGGTCCTAAGGGAAAGATCCCCGACGATCTTCATGAGCGTGCCGTCACGGACAACGCTGAGTTTCTTTCCTGGGAACACCTCTGGAAGCCGCTTGTTCAGATGAAACTCTACGATTGCTTCGGCTTCCTTCCTGGCGACGTCAGGAACTTTCTTCAACGTCGCCCATCTGATCTGGACCACATATCCTTCTCCATACTGGGAACCGAAACCGGCGGAGAAGGATGCGCCCACATCAAAAAGTCCACTGTATTCAGGATTATCCGTAGTACCATGCTGCGCCCTCACCGGATTTACAGGAAAAAGACTGCCGTACCTGTCTTCAAGGATAAGATCCAGCTCGTGGAAGATATTCCTGAGATTTTCTTCCCATATTTCCAGTTCAGTTGCCATATAGCTCCGGTGTTTGATGGAAATTTATGTTTAAACCCGGAACATTCAACTTCCAAGATCGTAATGCATCAGTTTTTTTCCTCTGCGCACTCTGCGTCTTAATCTCAGCGTACTCTGCGGTAAAAGCATTGGATCCTAACCGCAAAGAACGCAAGGGGAACACGCGAAGTTCGCAGAGTTTTAGGAGATGCAGGATAAAAACTGAGGGTTTACCAAATCCAACTTTGAATAAAAATAATTCCTTGTCCCTCTTGACTTTACGACGATGGCCCCTGATATTTACTCATAGTGTGGAAGCTCAATTGACCTAGTTCTTTATATGCTCATAAAGCAAGGAGGAATTTATGGCCAGGAAGAGAAGAATAGCCCAGCTGACGGCGGGAGAGCTGAATCTCACAGCGATGATCGACGTTGCATTCCAGCTCCTCTCATTCTTCGTCATCACAATGGTACCGGTTGACATTCTAGCCAATATGGAAGTCAACAGGCCTGCTCAAAAGGAACATCTTACGTCCGAACCTATCAAAACTCCTGTCTACATCACAATCTTCCCAAATGGCGAATATTCCTTCAACTACGTAAAGATGAGCCGGGAAAGCCTCGACAGGACTCTATGTGAACTGGGAAGGGACAACAGCCAGTATACGATTCTGCTCCAGTGTACGCCACAGTCGTCCCACGGGAAAATGATTGAGGTCCTTGACATCTGTTCCAAGGCAGGACTGTCGAATCTGTCGGTGGTAGGCGTACAGTAACGGCTTCCGCAAGTTGCGGGGATATGCCAGTTCACGGCTTTATGGTTTGCGCCTAAAATACAAACGCCTGTATTTCTCGTCAAATGTCCATTCAAATTTTTCTGGAACAGAAAAATTTATCAAGCTCTAACTATAATAAGGAAAACATGCAACTTTGGCCGGAATATCCTGTCATCTACGAAATAAACACATTCGTATGGCTTAATGAACTAAGTGAGAAACATAAGAGGGCCGTCACCCTTGGGTCCGTACCAAAAGAGGAATGGGATTATATTGAATCATTCGGGTTCGATGCAGTCTGGTTAATGGGCGTATGGGAGAGAAGTCCGGCAGGAATCAAGATTGCTTCTGGAAACAATGGACTGATGTCCGAGTTCCGGAATGTCCTGCCCGATTTCCAGGACAAGGATCTGGTCGGATCGGCATACTGCGTGAAGAACTATGTCGTCGACAGGAAGATTGGCGGTCCCGAAGGACTGGCCCATGCCAGGGACATGCTCGCCAGGCGCGGACTCAGGCTCATACTCGACTTCGTCCCCAACCATGTGGCACCAGATCATCCATGGTCGTCATCCCATCCCGAATATTTCATCCGCAGCTCAGAGGAGGATTTCAAAAATGATCCTTCATCGTTCATCAGTATCGGCAAGAACGTCATTGCACTGGGACGTGATCCGTACTTCCCGGCATGGCCTGACGTGCTCCAGCTCAACGCATTCAGTCCGAATCTGAGGAAGGCCGTACTTGAGACGGTCTCCGAAATCGCCGAGCAGTGCGACGGGATCCGCTGCGACATGGCGATGCTGATGATGAACAAGATATTCGGGCGCACCTGGGGTTCACGCGCAGGACAAAAACCGTCTAGCGACTATTGGACGGCACTCATCCCCGCAATCAAAGGAAAATTCCCCGGTTTCCTCTTCGTCGCCGAAGCATACTGGGATCTCGAATGGGAGCTGCAGCAGCAGGGATTTGATTTC
>JBAQUG010000335.1:0-5575 GCA_049297395.1 Victivallales bacterium
GTGAACTTGGCCGGAATTTATCAAGCCTGGTAGAGAAAACCAGGGCGGCGGGAATCGAGATTATTGCGATATTGGATGAGGCTCACCTTTTCGCGACTAAAGGCGACAAGGCATTGAAGGTGCTGAACATGATCAACGCCAAGCTGGAGATTGATGTTTCGGCAACGCCAACGCTTCACAGTGATGACATCGTTGTGGTCAAGCGGGATGCTGTCGTGAAAGCTGAAATGATCAAGAAGAGGATCGTGCTGAATCCTGAGCTGAAGGATCATGGTCTGGGCGACACCCTTAATACCTATCTGCTGAAAACAGCACTAAGCAAACGCAATGATCTGGCAAAACGTTATGAGAAGATGGGGAGTCCGGTGCGCCCGCTACTGCTGATCCAATTACCTAACGACAAGGCGACGATGTCGGAGGAAGACAAGGAACTGCGGGATATGATCGAGAAGTATCTGGAAACTCAGAAGATTACCATGTCCAATGGCAAGCTGGCAGTATGGCTTTCGGACAGCAAGGACAAGATCAATCTGGAAGAAATCGAAAAGCACGATTCCTTGGCGGAAGGTCTGCTGTTCAAACAGGTGATCGCGTTGGGGTGGGATTGCCCGCGAGCGGCAGTGCTTTTGATCTTCCGCGATCTCAAAGATGTCAGGTTTACTATCCAGACGGTTGGACGTATTCTGCGCATGCCGGAGCACCGACACTACACGGATGATATGCTGAACTACGGGTATGTATATACGAATTTGGCGAAAGACACGATCACGATTGTCCGAGACGACATGGATTACTTCTCGGAACTGCGTGCTGTGAGGAAAGATATCTATCAGAATATTAAAGTTGAGAGCAACTTCATCAACAAGAGGTTGGTGCGTAACCGTCTGGGTTCAAAGTTTCGTATTGCGCTTGAGATTGCAGCGAAAAAGGCCGACTGGATCGCTCCTCACGAGAACTTGAATTGCGTGGAGCTGAACCGGAAAATGCTGGAATCTACGCTTTGGGATATCGATCCGAAAAAGATTTCGGTAAGGATTCCGAAAGATTTCCGATTTGATGGCGACCATGAACAGGTGGTGCAGGGCGACACCATTCGGTATGCCAAAACTGCCACCGAGCTTGAACATCTGTTGCACCATTTCTGCCTCGATTCCTGCGGTGATTACGCAAAAGTGGACAGTGCTCCAGTATTGAAATACGCCATGTTGGAATTTTTTGGAGAATATCTTGGTTTAGACGAGTTCGACGCCACCAAGTTCATCCTTGCGGATAACAACCAACTGAATCTCAGCTCATTTATTACAAGCTCTCTGACAGAATATGAACAGATACTCAAGGAACATGCCGCAACGGTCAGTCGTAAGCCGGAAGAATATCCGTGGGAGGTGCCAGAGGTTCGTTTTTACGATGCTGAACGGTATGAGGAGAAGCCGCGTCCGATCCATGTGATGCAACCGGCCTACACACAGGTTCAGGAGAGTTCACCGGAAAAGAGATTCGCCGAATTGCTGGAATACAGTAAAAGTTGCCTGGAATGGTGGTATAAGAACGGCGATCATGGCAAGGAACATTTTGCGGTCCCGTACCGGAACGCCTACGACGAGTGGGCGCTTTTCTATGTTGATTACCTGATGAAATTCAAAGACGGCACTCTGGGCTTTTTCGACACCAAGACTGAACGGAGCGACTCAGAATCGTTTCGCAAACATAACGCCTTATTGGAATACTTGAACATTTTGCGAACTTCGCGACCGAAAGAAAAATTTGTAGGCGGAATCATCGTCGAAGAGGGAAAATCCTGGAAGCATTGCCAGAACAAGCTTTCCGCCGGATTTGATCTTGTCGGCTGGAACAACTTCAACCCCAAAGACTATGAGGGAGGAAAATGAAAATATCAAAAGTCCGCGTAAGAAATTATCGCTCTTGTTTCGAGGTGACAGCAAATCTCTCAAATTTCACTCCAATAGTTGGCGTAAATAATTCTGGAAAATCAAACTTTATTAGAGCAATAGCATGGGCATTGAAACCAATAGCTCTTGATTCAAGTGATTTTAACAATAGAAACAATGACATAACAGTAGAATTTACGGTTGACGAAATTTCAAATGAAACACTTAAATTGCTTGAATCCGGAAAACATCGAGAGCGAATTGAGCCTTTTGTCCATGATGAAAAAATTCATATTCGTCGGACAATGTCTGCAACTCAATCAGGGGCTAAAGCATTAAATCTTCATGTTGCAAAAGGTGATGCACATGATTTTGACTCAGCTGACTGGAAAGTAAATCCAACAGGATTAGCAAATGCATTAGGGGTAATATTTCCAGATCCTATCATTATTCCTGCCATGTCTGATGCAGCAGAGGATGTAACCAAGAGTAAATCTGGAACAACGATAACCCGTTTGCTTCAGGAAATTATTACAACTGTTGAGGAAAAGCATGGTTTGGAAATAAATGATGCACTAAAATCAGCAAGGGAAATATTGGATGCATCTGGTACAAATCGTTCTAAAGTATTAACTGAAATCGACGGACAGGCTAGCTCAGAATTATCTGAGATATTTCCTGGGGTTTCGGTCAAGATACATGTAGACATGCCAGATATTAAAAGCATATTCAAAGCTGCAACACTTAAAACATTTGAGGGAGCTTGTGAGCGTGATGTCACAGATCTCGGGCATGGAACACAGCGTTCAATTCAAATGGCCTTGATTCGTGTATTGGCACAAAGGGCAAAGAACAACAGAAAAGGATCGAATACCCTTTTTCTATTAGAAGAACCTGAACTTTATCTTCATCCTCATGCCATAGAGTTGCTAAGTGAATCAGTTAAAAGACTATCCAAAACAGGGTATCAAGTCCTTTGTGTAACTCATTCTCCGCAAATGATAAGTCGCGAATTTATGTCATCAACTCTCCTTGTAAGAAAAGATTCCGCAAATGGTTATACCCGGATTTTACCTTCTTTAAAATCTATAATTGAACGAGAAGTATCAAATCATGAAGCTCAAGCAGAAATAGTTTTTGATTTATCAATGACCAATGATTGGTTGTTTTCTGATAAGGTAATCCTATTTGAAGGGGCTACTGAGAGAAGGCTTCTCCCTTATATTTTCAAATCTGAATTCAAAAGTTCTCCAGTTGCGAAAGGGGCTGCATTTGTATCTGTAGATGGGTGTGGTTCGTTATCTGGAGCGAAGAAGATTCTTGAATCAATGGGAATTAAGGTAAAGGTTGTCTGTGATATAGACCACTTAGTAAATAATCCTGAGGAACTAGATGATTCATATAAGTCGAATAAGATTTTGTTGAGCTTTATATCCCATTTAGGCGGAGCCTCTAACGGTAAGCGTTCAGCGGAATATTGTAAATCAAGCTTAGCGACATTTTCAGCAAAGGTGGATTGGAAAACCATGTGCGATGAATTTTCAAATCGGGGTATATGGGTTTGGGAAAAAGGGGATATTGAGGCATACCTTGGGATAACTTCTAAAAAAGCTAGAGATCATCGAGATTGGATGAAAAAAGCCGAATTAAATGGTTGGGAATCCCAGGCAAGAGATGCATCTGGATTAAAAGCGATGCTTCACTGGGTTGTTCAATCATGAACTTCATTTAATCCGATAGAATAAAAAGGGAGTATTTAAGATGGCGCAGAAAGGTTTGGACACAGCGTTCGTACATTACGGGATTCGCCGGTGCGATCTGGATATCCTGGAGGAGTTGGCCGGGAAACACGATCTCGATTTTGCCTGGCTTCAGGAGCAGATACTGGGCAAATACCACGAACAGAAGACAAAGAATGAAGAGCTGGACTCGCGGATGCTGGAATCTCTAATCAGCAAAGCCTTGGATAAATTGGAGGTCTCATGCAAATCACACGATTGATCGTTAAGAACTACCGGACCTATCTGGATCTCGATCTTGATTTGAGTATCAAGCCGGAACAGTCTATCATTCTGATTGGGGGAGCTAACGGGGGCGGCAAGACCACGCTGTTCAACGCCATCTGCGGAGCTCTATATGGCTTGAATATACCAAATGCGGCGGTATTTCGCCGTGAAGTAAACGCCGGAGAATTGGCATCCGGCGGTGACGAAAGGGATATGGAAATCAAGCTTGAGATCCATTTTACGGGCAAAGTTCTGGATCAGACCCAGCAGTACATCCTCTCTCGGAGCTGGGTGTTGATTGATGACTCGGTACGATTGTCGGTGATGCTCAACCTGAATGGCAACATAATCCGCTACGGGCTGGCAACGCCGTCTCCTGAAAGGCAAAACTCGGAGGCTCAGGTAGCGAAGATCATCAAGGCGAACCTGCCACGAGAGTTGTCGGAGTATTTCCTGTTTGACGCAATGAGCGCAGGCCAGAAACTGGAGGAATCACAGTTGTCGCGGATCATCCGGGAGAATATTGAGAATGTGATGGGATTCCGGAAATATCTCGATTTGGCGAAGGCGGCGCATCGGGTTCAGGAGGTCAAGGCTTCGGAACGGCTCAAAGCGAAAGCCGAACGGGAGGAATACCTGCGATTAACCGAAGAAAAGCGAAACGCCACGGAAATGCTGGGAAGGATGCAGGACGAGCGGCGCGATTGCCGGGCGGAAATTCATAGTCTTGCGGAATTAGTGCAAGAGTTGAAGAAGGCACAGAATCAGGAAACCCTATTGAAAAGCCGTCGCGATCAGTTTCTGGGACAAAAGAAGGAAATTTTAGACAAAGAATCGCAATATCGGATGGCCGTCCAGGATTTTATAAAAGAACTGGCGGTCACGATCGGATTGCCACAGCTTACGAAAAACATGCGCATGGAAATCACGCAGATCGTCCAAACGTTCGATGGCGACGGCAGTAACGGATCTGCCCCGCTTTCTCCGGAGGCGGTGACAGCCATGGTGGATCGGATTATAGAGTTCGTCAAGGCTCGCAGTCCCGGAACATCGTTGCCGCAGAGGGAAGACCTGATCAAGGCGGCATTGGGTAGTACTGCGGATACGTTTACGGCAAACCCATGGGCGTTCCTGGAAAAGAACGAACTGGCTGCATTGTCAGACCTTATCAGACTGCCCCGAGCCAATCCATTCGTAACGATGGACATTATTCGACGGGAATTGGCGGCATCGATCCCCTCTCTGACGAAAATCAACAAACAAATAGATGACCTAGCGGCGCAGATGGCGGGGAAGGATTTTTCTACGCTCAAACGATATGAGGAGCAGGAGGCTTTGGAGGTACAGCTCACAAATGAGATCGAACAACTCGAAGCTGACATCAAGGAGAAGGAGAAGCGGATTCAGCGTTATGACATCCAACTGCAGGAAGAGCCGGATCCGAAATACGAGGCTTTATGCCGACTGGCAAACTATTTCGAGTTAGCAGCCGATGAACTGCTCAAAGCAAAGAAACAGCAGATAGAGTTGAAGATGCGCGATGATCTAAACATTGTCCTACCAACCAGATAATGATATAGAGCAAGCCTCCTGAATCTGGTAACACTTCGAATATGGTTTTTAAATAAACTATTGATTGGAGTGTTACTGATGAAAAGGAAGAAAGCAAAGACCAAAGCA
>JBAQUG010000336.1:0-7368 GCA_049297395.1 Victivallales bacterium
TGCCTTTCGACTTTCGAATACCAGCATGTGTGCTTTCTTCCAAGCTGCCAGACCTTGTCTTCAACCTTCTTGTCGATTTCCTTTTCGACAATGGTGTAGACGGCATATCCGTTTCCGGGAATTTCGACGGAAAATGCCAATTTCACATAATTATGGCCCCAGTACGCCCCTGAAGTTATCAGCTGGGGTTTGATTGTAGCCTTATTGGGTGCAACAGCCAGGAAAGGGAGTTTTGCGAATTCCGCATGCCCTCTTCCTGAAGTATTGTCCCATATCGTCACTTCGGCGATTTCATTCCTGGCATATCCCTGTGTATTGAAGATAAGGAACGGGCGGGGACCATATCCCACACTCTGTTCCGCATGTGTCACCTGGAGCTGCGTGGCAAGGAACCCAACGCCTGCACCCATGGCTGCGGGAACGCGGCTGGATGGAACATCAGGTTCTTCCGGCAGACCCGCGAAGGTCGTATCTATCTTTGATGCGAACTGCCTCAGGGCCTTTGTCTTCTCGGAAAGGACAGACGCCATCGTCTTCTGGAAAAGTCCGTGCGTGTAGGTCCTTGTGTCATGCACACCGGATCCGGGAAGAATGTCGTGGAACTGCGAGAACAAGGTGTCCCTCCAGCATTCCTCGAATCCTGCGGCATTGTATTTGAAGCCCGAAATCCTGGAGAGGAGTGCCGCGACATTTTCCGCATCATTGAGGCGGTTCTCTGAGAACCTGTTGCACTTCTTGATGAGAGTCTGGGTCGTATAGCATCCGGCAAGCTCGAAATTCAGCTCGCACTCAAGTATCGGAAGCCATGACGCATCCTTCTCAAGACGTTTATAGAATTCCCTGCTTGTCGAAAAGACGATTTTCGGGAACACCGGCCAGCTGTCCATGTCAATTGCACGCATGAGATCCCTGCGTGTCGGTCCGCCGCCATGATCGCCGACGCCGTAGACGAACATGACATACGGAAGACCGGTTTCGGCGAAGAAATTGCAGAGGGGATCGATTATGCCTGGATTTACGGAACCATTGTAGCCCTGTCCGGAATCATTCCTTACGAGCACTTTCGCGCCGTCCGGAGCCTTCCACCAGAACGCGAGCGGTCTTTTCGGACCAAGTTCACCGGGCCTGTGCAGGTATACATATTTCACTCCGCCCTTCACGAGGTATGAAGGAATTGTTGCGGCATGGCCGAAGGTGTCAGGAGCCCAGTCGATTTCGACGTCTCCTGGTTTCAGTCCGAAAAGCTTCTTCATGTAGCGCCTTGTGTAGAGGAGATGCCTGCAGAGCGATTCGTCGCCGCTTAAATTCTTGTCGCCTTCAACCCAGTGGCTGGCGGTGACCTCCCAGCGTCCTTCCTTCACGCGCCTGGCGATCTGGGCGAGAAGTTCGGGATTATACTTTTCAAGGATGGCGTATACGCTCGCCTGGCTCTGGCTGAATTTGAAACCTGGAAACTCCTTCATGAGCTTCAGGACGGTGCCGAAAGTGTCGATCGTAGTGGCGACGGTGTCCTGCCATGGCCACATCCAGTTCATGTCGATATGGGCGTGCCCGACGCAGTATATCGAGTAGTTTTTTGCGAACTTCGCAACAGGTTCGAGAATCTTTTCGGCCTCAGTGACGGCCAAGGTTATTTTTTCAAGATCGCCAGTTGACGCAGCATCGGAGACGGTTTTGTCGGCCTTCCGGATCAGCCCCTGCCAGACGTCCGCGTTCTCCTTGTGGAATCCACAGAGCTTCTCAGCGAACTTGAATTCGGCGTTAATACGTTCTTCGAGATGACTTATTTCGGCTTCTGAATTCTTGAAGGATACAACATTTTTCATATATAAATCCCCTGTATTTGAAATTAACGTGGTTATAATAGTCCTTAATTATGAAATTTGTATAGGCGGTAAGTGGATTTTGCAAAGTAACATCCGCGTCGCTTGCATCCGCTAAAAGACGCCAGCCGACAGCGTCGGGCATCGGACTGGCGGCTTATTGCGCTGTTCAAAGGATGAAAGACTTCCAAGGCATCCATGAATTTTAAAAACATTGTGCTATTATTAGCAGAGGAGTGCTGGCTTGTTGCACCATAGCTTCCCGGCGGCGGCGGATGCCTCGCCGATAATAGGACATTATTGTTCCAAGCAACCAACCTTTCAGGAGCATCGAATGACAGAGCAGACTCACAGCCAGATGGCGAACTTCATATGGAGCATCTGCAACCTGCTGCGTGGACCATACAAACGGAACGAATACAGGAAAGTTATTCTGCCCCTGACAGTCCTCAGACGATTCGACTGCATCCTCGCCCCTACTAAGGACAAGGTTCTTCAGGAGCATGGCAAGATAAAGGACAAATCCGAGAACATAATCCAGTCCAGGCTCGCGGAAATTACAGGAGTACCTTTCTATAATCTATCGAAGCTTGATTTCCCCAAGCTCCTGGACGATCCGAACCACATAGCGCCAAACCTGAATGGCTACATCAACGCATTCTCCCCGAATGTCCGACAGATCATCGAGAAATTCGACTTTGGCGACGAGATCAGGAAGATGTCCGAGAAGAACCTTCTGTTCGAGGTGGTGAAGAAGTTTGTCCAAATAGACCTGTCCCCTTCACACATAGACAACATGCAGATGGGCTACATCTTCGAGGAACTTATAAGGGTCGGAGCAGAACAGTCTAACGAGGAGGCCGGAGAGCATTTCACGCCGCGCGAAGTCATTAGGCTGATGGTCAACCTCCTTCTTTCACCCGAAGAGGATCTCAGGAAAAGCCATGTCGTCAAGACAATCTACGATCCCGCCTGCGGAACCGGGGGAATGCTCTCCGTGGCCGAACACCACATCCGCGAGCTCAACTCCCAGGCACAGCCGCATCTCTTCGGACAGGACTTGAACGACGAAGCCTGGGCAGTATGCCGTTCCGACATGCTCATCAAGGGCGAGGACGCCGACAACATCAAGTCCGGTTGCACTTTCACCGGTGACGGCTTCCCCAAGGACAAGTTCGACTACATGCTCGCCAATCCACCCTTCGGCGTGGAATGGAAACAGCAGTCAAAGGCGATAAATGACGAACACGACAAGCTCGGATATGACGGCAGGTTCGGTGCCGGGCTACCCCGCATAAACGATGGATCGCTTCTTTTCCTCCAGCACATGATTTCCAAGATGCGAAGTCCGCAGGACGGAGGAAGCCGCATCGCCATCGTATTCAACGGCTCCCCTCTCTTCACAGGTGACGCCGGAAGCGGCGAGTCCGAGATACGCCGCTGGATCATTGAGAACGACTGGCTCGAAGCCATTGTCGCCCTCCCCGACCAGCTTTTCTACAATACCGGCATCTCCACATACATCTGGATACTGACAAACCGCAATGAGAAACGCCGCAAAGGCAGAATCCAGCTCATAGATGCCCGCGAATTCTATGTGAAGATGCGGAAAAGCCTCGGCAACAAGCGCAACCAGATCGGAGATGGCGAAGAAAACCGTCCCGACCATATCGCCGAAATCACGAAAATCTACGGTAATTTCAAGAACGACGAATCCAGGAAGCTCACGAGCGACGGCGTGGAAAAGGCTGTCGTGGTCAGCAAGATATTCGACAACCAGGACTTCGGCTACAGCAAGATCACCGTCGAACGCCCGCTCCGCGACAAGAAAGGCAATATCGTGCTCGCGGACAAAGGTAAGATGAAAGGCAAGCCGCAGTCCGATGCCGACCTGCGCGACACCGAGAACGTCCCGCTCAAGGAGAACATCGAGGAATACTTCAAGCGCGAAGTCCTGCCGCACGTCCCCGATGCCTGGATTGACCATGACAAGACCAAGGTCGGCTACGAGATTCCCCTAAACCGCCACTTCTACCGTTACGAACCGCCGCGCCCACTGCCGGAGATCGAATCAGAAATCAAACAGTTGGAAGGGGAGATCCTGGATTTGCTGAAAGGAGTGACGGAATGAGTATGCAGAATTCAATTACGAATTACGAATTAGAAATTACGAATAATAAGAATTTAAACATGAAAAAATCGATTCGTAATTCGCAATTCGTAATTACTAATTCCGCAAGTCTTCCTGTCTCAGATAAATTCGTAATTCGTAATTACAAATTCGTAATTGATAAAAGGATTTCATGACAAGTGGAATATTCCGTCAAAGAACTTGTTGATCTTCTGTTCCTGATGGATGAGCAGGAGCGGATTGAAGCGAAAAAAGCTTCTGATATCGGGAAATCCGTGATGGAGACAGTCTGCGCCTTCGCCAATGAACCCGGACTTGGAGGCGGATATCTGCTGCTTGGCGTCGAGACTGCTCCTGGGACAAAGATTGGCTATAGGTTAGTCGGGCTTTCTGATCCGGACAAACTCCTAAACGATCTCCAGACCAATTGCCGGTCACAGTTTAACGTCTCGCTTAAAATCAGGACCAAGTCCGATATGCTGAAAGGAAAACAGGTCATAGCAGTTTACATTCCTGAAGCTCAACCCTCACTTAAGCCGGTTTACTTCAAAGCCAAAGGCCTTCCACAGGGGGCCTGGAGACGGGGACCGAATGGCGATTACTCCTGTACGGAACACGACCTGGAGGAAATTTATCAGGCTCGGAGCCTTCTGGACTACGACACCACGCCTCTTAATGATGCCTCCTTGTCCGACATAGATTCAGAAGCAGTGGAACGCTACCGCAAGGAAAGGGCTAAAGTCAATCCTGATGCCGAAGAACTTCAATGGAATGACACCGACCTCCTCCTCTCATTAAAATGCCTCTGCAAATCCGGGAAAAAGCCCAAGCCTACTGTTGCCGGAATCCTCCTTTTCGGAAAAGTCTCCGCATTGCGCAGGCTTTTTCCAATGTTCAGGGTCGATTACATCCGGGTGCCTGGTAGGGAATGGGTTCCCGAGCCCGACAAGCGCTTTGACACGGTGGAGATGCGTGATTCGATGTTCAGGCTGATAACCCGTGCGTCGGCGTCTGTCATGGACGATCTTCCAAAATCCTTCAATCTCGGTGAAAAGGATCTCCAGGCCACGGAAAAACCGCTCCTGCCCCATCGCCTTGTCCGTGAATCAATTGTCAATGCGCTCATGCATCCCAACTGCCGTAAACCGAGCCCCGTCCAGATCATACGTTATTCCAACAGGCTGGAAATAAGGAACGCCGGTTACTCTCTGAAACCCTGCGAACAACTCGGTGAGCCCGGCTCATGTCCTCGCAACCCATCCATCGCCGCCGTCCTGCATGAGACCGATTTCGCGGAAACAAAAGGCAGCGGCATCCGCACCATGCAGAAACTCATGAAGGAGGCCGAACTTTCTCCGCCCCTCTTTGAATCCGACAGGACAGGCGACCGTTTCACAGCAACTTATCTTTTCCATCATTTCCTGTCTCCTGAAGACTGCAAATGGCTTGCGAACTTCGCAAAGCTGAAACTCTCAAATGAAGAGGCCATGGCGCTGATACTCGTCAGGGAAATAGGCGCCATTGACAACCAATCGCTCCGGAACCTCACGGGAATAGATGCGCTGCCAGCGAGTTCCAGTCTCCAGAGGCTCAAGAAACTCGGTCTCCTCGAACAGAAAGGCCAGGCCCGCGCAACTTATTATGTCGCCACCCCAAAACTAATGTCCACTTTGCCACCCGAACTGGGGACATTAGGAGCGGAACTGGGGCCATTAGGCCAGGAACTGGTGTCATTAGCAGGTAAAAAGCTGGGGTCATTAGAGAAAAAGGTGGGGTCATTAGGCCAGGAACTGGTGTCATTAGGGCCCAAGGTGGTGTCATTAGCGCCGGAACTGGTGTCATTAGAGTCTTTGCCGGATGAATTGAAGAAACTTATTGGCGGTCTTGGTAAACGTTTATCACAGGAAAAGATATGCCATATCATCATAACCCTGCTAAAATGGAAATCTTTGACAAAAGAAGACTTCGGCATTCTGCTGAAAAGGGATTCTAAGCTTTTCTGGCGCCGTCACCTGATTCCGATGAAAGCTCAAGGGTTGATTGAATACACCATCCCGGAAATGATCAACCACCCACGGCAGGCATATCGGATTACTGAAAAAGGCAAACGGAAGCTGGGGGGATTGGAGAAATGAAATCCAAAACCAGGCCACAGCCGGACACAGACGACCTTTTCGCAAACACGGGGGAAGCAATTACGAATTGCGAATTAGAAATTACGAATGACAAGAGTTTAACCACGGAAGACTCGAAACACTCGAAATCATCAATTCGGGATTCTGATTCTGTAATTGAAAAAAAGATTTCTAATTCGCAATTCGTAATTTCTAATTCTTGGTTAGGCGACATCCCCGAACACTGGAAGGTAATGCCAATTAAGAGGATTGTTTCAATACCGGTTACAGACGGGCCTCATTCAACACCAGAAATTCTCGATGAGGGAATCCCCTTTATTTCAGCTGAAGCAGTAGGAAATAATAAAATAGATTTTTCAAAGAAAAGAGGGTTCATATCTTTCGAGAATCACCGCCAATATTGCCAGAAATACATACCTCAAAGAGATGATATTTACATGATAAAATCTGGAGCCACTACTGGCAATCTAGGTATAGTTGAAACGGATGAAGAATTTAATATCTGGTCTCCTCTAGCTGTTATTCGGGCTGACTTGAAAAAGGCATTGCCAAGATACTTATTGTCAGTAATGAACTCTAAAGAATTCCAAACCTCGGTTCAACTTTTCTGGAGCTTTGGAACTCAGCAAAATATTGGTATGAATGTAATAGAGAATCTATCAATCCCACTCCCCCCTCTTCCCGAGCAGAAGGCGATTGCGGAATATCTTGACCGGAAGACGGGCAGGATTGATTCGCTCATCTCGAAAAAGGAGAAGCTCGTCGAACTCCTCAAGGAAAAACGCTCCGCCCTAATTTCCTCGGCAGTAGCCGGGAAATTAGTAAAAAGCCGAAAGCTTAAACCTTCCGGCTTTGAATGGTTAGGAGATATTCCAGAACACTGGGAGGTGAAGAAGCTAAAGCATTTGGGCAAGTTCATTGCAGGATATGCGTTTAAAAGTGAGGACTTTATTGATTCGGGAACTAGGGTTATAAAAATAACAAACATTGAAACAATGAAGCTTAACTGGGAAGACGAATCTTTTTTGCCAATTGAATATCTTAGAGAATACGAGAGTTTTTCAGCAGGAAACGGAGACTTTTTATTTGCTCTCACTCGTCCAATCATATCATCTGGCCTTAAGGCTGCATTTATTGAGGATTGCAGTCAACGGGTCTTGGTAAACCAAAGAAACGCTGTTTTTCATCCGAACCTGTTGGTAAATAAAAGATTCATTTACTTTACAGCTTTCAGCACACAATTTCTGGCATCTTTTTCAAGTAAACTTGACGCTACAGG
>JBAQUG010000337.1:0-1737 GCA_049297395.1 Victivallales bacterium
CGCCGTGGGCCCACTCGAAACGGCCGCGTTTCTGGAACAGCGCTCCGGTAAACGCCCCCTTCTCATGGCCGAAAAGCTCGCTGTCCATGAGGGACTCCGGGATGGTCCCACAATTGACCTTGATAAAAGGACCGTTTCTCCGGGGTGAAAGATGATGAATGGCCGTAGCGATGACCTCTTTCCCCGCACCCGTTTCCCCTAACAAGAGAACGGGGCTGGCTAGGGATGCCACCAGACCGACCATTTCCATGACCTGCCTCAGACCGAAATGGGCGCCCACGATTTCATCCCCGGTCTGCATCCGTTCTGTCCCTGATGCCTGAAGAACACCAGACCCGTTACAGATCGCGGGAAGGAACGTAGGATGTCTGTATGTATCATCCGTTATGAGTAGTCGCGTTCATGAAGCGTTGCATCAGCGGTCTCGAATCGAACACCCACCATGGAACCAACGTGCCTCATCCCGTCGAAAAAAATATCTTGACAGCATTCATTTTTCTGCATATTATACCAAAAAACCAAATATATATATAAAGTATAAATATACAATATATTGTATTTAAATTGTTCATTATATTTAAAATTAATGTATTGGAATACGATAATCGTACAAATCACATAAAGGGGGTCAAGATTATGAAACCGGAAAACATGGAAGCTATATTGACAACTGCGAAGAAGATGTTCGCCCGCTATGGTCTCAGAAAGACAAGCATTGACGAAATCGCTCGGGCGGCAAGAGTGGCTAAAGGAACAATCTATAATTATTTCGGAAGCAAAGATCAGGTTTATCTGGGAGTTCTTAAAAGGGAAGCGGACGAGATTGTAAGGAACATATCGTTATCTGTGGACAAAGTAAGTTCGCCGGAAGAGAAGTTGACCGCCTTTTTCCGTGCGAAATTCCGGTATATGCGTCAGGCAATAAATATTCTTAACCTAGACAGGGAAGGGATGGAGAAATGCTTGCCTGCTGCCGAGAGCATTCGAAACGAGTTTTTTGAACAAGAGATTAGAATCATAGACTCAATATTGAGACAAGGTTTAGAAAAAGGAATATTCCGCTTGGGTGACATCTTACTTACCGCCAAGGCTATTGTTTATGCATTGAGAGGTTTTGAGCCTAACTGGCTGATCCAAGAGAGCGAGGAACGAATTGATCAGTATCTTGCCCAACTATTGAACCTCCTTTTTTTCGGGATCGTGGTTGAGAAAAGTGCGGACTGACCTCGAAATATAATATGCAACTAAATTTCACGAATGAAGGTTCACAGAATGAAGTCTCTGATTTTTAGCATTATTTCTTATTTTTCTCTCCCAGAACAACTGAATCCGGCCCAATCAAAACCATTCTCTCCAATGTCAAAGGTTGCCGACAGGGACTCGAACAGGAAAATCGTCCTGTTTTATTCTTCCATTGGTCAAGGGCATATCAGTGCGGCTCGATCCATCGAGCAGGAGATTCTAAAGCAGGATCCCTCGACCATTATACTGATGAAGGACATCCGCCAGTTTATAGACCCGGTCAGACGCATGCTCGACGAAAAGCTCTACTGGTTTGTCGCGAAAAACTTGCCCGACTTATTTGATAGTATTTTTCTTTCCTTGCAGGAACAGGGAAATCATACAGGTTCACTGGCCTGGTTGCCAAACGACTACCCGGAATTGAAGGTGCTCGAATACCTCAAGGCCGAGGCCCCGGACGCGGTCCTGGCCACCCACTATGGCGCAGCGCAAGTG
>JBAQUG010000338.1:0-2805 GCA_049297395.1 Victivallales bacterium
AAAGCATCCGTACTTCGAAACTTATCGCCCTTGGCAAAATCGATGGAATAATCCTCGAAGATGAAAGCAATGTCCAATCTATCAGAGACTTATCCAGAAAAATACCTCTGGTCCTATTGAATTGCCCATCAGCGATGGAAAACATCTGCGACGCGGTAGTCCCAGATAATCGCGGGGGTATAGTCAAGGCTTTGAACCATTTAATTGGACACGGACATTCCAGGATAGCTTTTTTAGGGGGGGTGCCGCCAGGCAGGAATATGGACGGACATCTGAAGGACAGAAGAGATTCATTTGAAAATGAGGTGAAATCCAGGGATCTTCCGATAAATCATGATTTTATAAAAACACCTGCCCTAAAAGCAGCCGGCATGGAAGAAACTGAAAAGATGATTTCAGAAACACTGTCCTTCTGGATGAACCTGCCTGAACGCCCTACTGCGGTAATATGCTACAATGATCTGTATGCCGCCCTGCTTCTCCGCGCTGCAGCTGAGAAGAATATCAGAATTCCGGAAAGGCTCAGTGTTATCGGGACTGACAATACAAATGAATGCGAATACACTTCTCCGACATTGACATCAATAGACCATAATGCCGTGGAAATGGGCAGATTGGCGATTGAACTGTTCCTGAAGAGAATCAGCAGCCCTGGACGGGCCTACATCAAAACAAGCTGCGACTCCGCGCTTATCGCAAGAAAAAGTACCGGCCCCTGCGGAGATCAAAATAAATGTTTTCATGCTTAAATTATTCATAGGAAAGGCGTGTATGCCATGAAATCCTCCGGACATGGAATAATAAGATTCAGAGGTGTCGCCTTCACGCTCATTGAACTTCTTGTTGTGATTGCGATAATCGCAATCCTGGCGGCGATGCTCCTGCCGGCGCTGAAAAACGCCAGGGACAGCGCCAAGGGCATTTCCTGCTTGAGCCAGATCAAGCAGATCGCCATGGCGAATCAGATGTACGCATCGGATTATAACGACTATCCGGCAACCTGCATCCCACTGGGCGGTATCCTGTCATACGAAGCGCTAAGCCCCTATCTCAACAACAAGTTGACCATGTGGGGATGTCCCGCCACCGAAAATTCCTATAAAGTGAACATACAATATGACGAATCGTACACGGCTACGGCAAAAACTCAGATCAATGTTGCTTTCAAATATTACGCCTGCATCGGCATCAACGGCTCGGCCGACGGTTCCGGCTTCCGCGGTCGTGATGGCAGCAACAAATTGTTAATCAATAAAACCACGTTGTTCAAAGAACCGTCGAAACTGGTCTATTGCGCGGATGCGCGCACCGGCTTGGAATTTTCCAATTTCGGTGGCAATCCATCACTTAACACCCCGCTCGAAATGCGTTTCGCCTCCACAGTGGCCCCCATAGAGGGAGATCCAGGATGCTACACTTATTATATCAGGCATAAGAATATCATCAACAATGGTTTTCTGGACGGTCACGCAGAAGAGATTTCCAGCTACGAATTTATAAGCTGGTGCCGTATCACAGCCAACCAGAATGTCAGATTTATCGGCAGGTAGGAAGCAACAGGGAGAAAGCATGAGATCATCAGCCGTAGCCAGCAGGGCGCCTGTGTCCGGCATAGCCTCTTTGCGAAGCCGGAAGGCAAGCTCAAGAGCTTTCACGCTCATTGAGCTGTTGGTGGTCATTGCGATAATCGCAATTCTGGCGGCCATGCTGCTGCCAGCGCTGAAGGCGGCAAAAGATGCCGCAAAAAAAATTGTCTGCATGGGCAACGAGCGTCAGGTCGGGCAGGCTTTGTTTGGTTATGTCGAAGAATCCAATGACTATCTGCCGCTGATCAACGCATGGAGCATAGGAGTAAGTCCATACGGTTGGGAATATGCTCTGGCTCCATATATTAATTCAAGGGCCGACAACGGAAGCGCTGGAAACCTTTTGGTATACCGCATACTCCAATGTCCGACTCATACAGATGCATTTGCCAGGCTGGCCGGAACTGATGCAAGAAATACCCAGACCAATATGGGGATGAATGCGTATTTCGGATTTAACAGCAATACCCTTACGAGCTACTGGCGGAAGCTCTCCAAGTTTGCCAAGCCTGACTCCACCATCGCCGAAACAGAGGGAGGCTACTGGTCTTCAGGAGCTGCTATATTCTATCCCACTGGCGAGTTGAACGGATTCTACCTCTTGAAAGGAGCTTCAATGCATGGAGGCAAGGGCGTTCATAATGGAGGCAACAATATATTATGGCTGGATGGGCACACCTCTCAATGGATGGATGTGAACCTCCTAGCCGCTGCCCCGTACGCCGCAGGAGGAACTTCGGATTCCTGGTGTGCCGGATTTTTCCCCACCCAGCCATGAGTTTTAAAAAGAAGGGAAAGATTTAATATGTTAGAAGTTTCATACCGCACATGCCTGTTAGTGTTCGTAGGAATAGCAGCTCTTTCAGCGGTCGCCTCCGACTCTTTGCGTACTGTCGAGGAACTCCCCGTGGATCGTTTTGACGAATATCAGCCGGATGAATTGCCCCCGTACCCGTGGACACGTCTCGGAAAAGCAGGTTCAGATATCGATATCTCCCTGAAGGCAGAGGCCGAATCTCCGTTCTGCGGCAATAAGATCACTGGCAAAGGCCTGGTCATGAATGACTCCAGCGCAACCGCTGGTTCGGGAACCGGAATTTCATGCCGTTTCACACCACCGCCTGACGGTCCACTGTATCTCGGATTCGATTTCCGTTATACACGCCCGGAAAAAGGTGAAGGCACCGATTTCGTCTGCGTACTTGATGATGGCTCGGAC
>JBAQUG010000339.1:0-13135 GCA_049297395.1 Victivallales bacterium
GACGTCGGATCGGCGGCGGAAAGCAAATATTATAAGGCCAGGCGCTAATGCGCGACTTTCAACATCCATCATTCAAAGTCATTAATCGATAGGAGTCATTCATGAGAAAATCCGAATCAGCCTTCAAAATCCTTCTTGTCGCGGCAACGCTGTCTGCGTCGGCAGGATGTCTTGCGGCCCATACGGCATCTCCATTCATGCCCCCGATGCAGAAAGGCATAGTGTTTTATCCCGACAACGTGGCGAACCCACGCATTCCGACGGTACAGCCGGAGCCGAAAGGAGCCAAGGGCAATTGCATGGAAATTGAAACTGCGTTCACCTACCAGTTCGCACCTCTCATAAGCTTCGGGAGAGGAGGTGCAGCCTCATTCTCACTGCGCGACAATTTGAGGCGCACGGCAAAAGTTCCCCTCTCCCTGGAAGATGGCAGGACAACTCTGTCCGTCGTCACCGCATCCGCTTCGGAGGGCAGGAAAGTCGGACTGGCACTGTCAATAGATAAAAAAGTAACAGCCAGTTCGTACGCCTCAGCAGTACCCGCCTCGGAATGGATTCCCTTCGTTCTCCGATGGACCGCAACTGAAGCCACCTTGGAAAGCGGCGGCAAAACCGTTGCCAGCCTGAAACTGTCCGCGCCTTTCAACCCCGGAAGATCGTCTGTGGCTGTCTATCATCTTGACGAACTTACGCTGGACGGCGAAGGAAGTTTCAAGCTCGACTGGGAAACAGGCTATGCCGGCAGGGGAGAGGCGGGAATCGGGCTCGACACCGTCGTGGCACGGCTGCATGGTTTTGACGCCATGGTAGTCTCCCAGGAGCCGTCTAAACGGGACTGTCCCATGATTCAAATATGCAATGCATCCTCTACGGAACGGAAGGTCGTCCTCCGATTCACCCTGTCCAGCGAAGTGCGGAATCATACTGCTGAATGGTCACAGGAAGTGCTGGCTCCTTCCTGTTCATCGGTTGAGATTCCAGTCAAGTTCCCATTCACACTCGATACGGACATCTACCATCTTTCAACAAAAACTGAAGGCTCCGAAATAGCCGAGAGGGATGCCATTAGGAATTTCATGTTTGTGTCCAGAAGGGATGAACCAGCCGGACCGCCCAAGTTCGGATTCCACTCCTATGGGGTCAGCGTACTCGGCTCATGGCCTGATGCCCTGCCCGTCCATTGGAAAGCCAATTACGCTGGATGGGGTTACATCGTCGGTCCTGGGTGGATAAAGGACTGGGATGGCAATTATGGATTGAATCCTGATACCCCGCCTGAACAGTGGTGGTGGGAACCGAAAATCGACATTTCCGTCAAGGAAGGACGAAAGACATTCATATGCGCGACATCGACTCCATGGTTACCGTGGATGCGGGAGAAGTTCTTTGAAAATCCAGTCTATACGGGGGAGACTTCCTGGGGGACGAAGATTGGAGGGATGCCAAATTTAATGCGCTACCGCCAGTTCATTCACGCTTTGGCCGAGCGCTACAAGGGAAAAGTGGATATCTACGAAATTGACAATGAACCCGATTTGCAAGCCTATGCCACCGGAAAGCCAGCCTCTGAATATGCCGAAGTGATGAAGATCGCGGGAGAGGAGATACACGCTACCGATCCCCACTCCAAGGTCTTCGGAATCAGCACCACCGGCCCCAGCGTAGAGTATATCCGGGATGCCCTGGCCTCCGGCGCCGGCAAATACATAGACGGCGTGTCCTGGCACACATATACCACCCCCTATCTTCCTGAAAAGGGTGGCCTGCCTCATCGGTTGAAAATGGCAAGGGAGGCAATTGCAGCCTCCGGACAGAATCTTCCGGTGATGAATTCCGAGACTGGAGTCTACGCTGCCACGAGGGAGACGTTTGACCAGCCCATGCGCCCGGAACGGCTCGCCGAACTGATCAAACAAGAGGTTCGCCCCCTGTTTTGGCCGACGGGTTGGCCGAATTACGCGCTGGACGAATGGATCGCCGCCAAAGCAATGGTGCAGAACATCACTATCAACTTTTCCACAGGAGCCAGCCCTTTCATTTTCTTCGGATGGGATCCTGTCGTTGAAAAGGGGAAGTCGTATGTTTATGAGGCAATAGATTGCTTCAACATCTTTGCCAGAATCAAAGACGGAACGATGACCCCTTCGTTATACACCCTCGCATGCGCCGTTGCCATGACGCAGATGGAAGGAGTTCTGATGGAAAAGTCCACTCCGGTCAACCAGGAAGGCATAATCGGCACGCTTTTTGAGAAGGCCGACGGCGGCCAGCTTGCCGTACTATGGTCCAGCAGCGGACGTCGGACCGCGATACTACGGTCATCATGCTCTGGAATCGACATGGTTTCCCTGTTCGGAGTGGAAAAGACGCTTGTGGCGAAAGGCGGACCAGACTCATTCCTCTATAGAATCGAATTGGACGACAACCAGCCAATATATCTTCACATGAAAAAACCAGGCATGGTGCTTTCGCCATCACCGGTGACCGCTTTTGAGACGGCAACCGGCAAATCCGGCGAGACAAAGATAAAATTCACGCTCGTCAACCGCTTTGACGTGAAATGGATCGGATCGGTGAATTTCAGCGGTGCTGACGGTATGAAGCCCACACCTGCGAGGATTGAATACTCCCTTGATCCAGGGAAGAGAACAACCATCGAAACCAGTTTCATTCCCCCTCCGGAAATGTCAAAGGGTGTCCATATCCTTGAGGTTGCGACCAAACTCCCAGATGGCGCGCCGTTCTTTTTCCCAGTCGCAGCAGATATCAGACCGAGCTTCGCAATACCACGGCTGTCAGACGAATTCACCTTGAAGGGCATAAAAGATTGGAAGCCTCTGGACGGGGAGATGAAGATCGACAGGCCGGAACAGGTGGCGATTGGACGTTCGCCTGACTTGACATCCTGGCAGGAGGAGCGTTACTGGCAAGGCCCGGACGAGCTTTCCGCGAAAGTCGCAACCGGATACAATGACAGGGGATTTTTTGCACGCATAAAAGTACATGACAAGAACAAGGGACCGCTAAAGGCGTGGCCGGGAGTCGAGGGCTCGTGTGTCGAGTATTTCTTCGATTTCAGATCCCCATCGAATGGCCGTGGCAAGTCCGGCTATGAAAAAGGGGTCGCCCAAATCATTGTAAAGCCGGCCCTGGCAGCTGGGGAAAAGGTTGATCTGTGGTTGCCTGACCCAAAATCGTTCAAAGGGGTTGAGATTGACGGCGGAGTCATCGATAACTCGTCCTACTGGGTTGGAATTTTTGTTCCATGGACCGCAGTTGACAATGCGGCGAAAATCCCGGATTCAATTGGTTTCGACGTTGGGGTTGACGGTCCCCCGGCAGGTGCAGTCGGGCGCAAGAGCCAGATTTTTCTTTTCGGCGGTTTTCGTAGTTCCACTGACGCCTCTGGATTTGGCACTGGAATTCTAAAAAAATAACATTCTGATAACTTTAACATGCCAAGGAGCAGCAATGAGAAAGTCAGTATTAATGAGTGTAGTGGCGGTTTCAATCATGACGGCTTATTCTGTCATGGCCGAAACAAACCCGTCGGAGAAGAAGGAAATACCTAATGAGCTGAAGTGGCAGGTGTACTTAAGTCCGGAAAGCAAGGAGGCCGGCTCGACCGCGACCATTGACAGCGACGGCACGTTCAGAGCGACCGTTAAAAAGGGAGCTGCGGATTTCAAGGAGGGTGGTCACCACGTACAGTTCAGTACTACGGTCGACCTTGAAACCGGCAAGGAATACAACCTGTCATTTACATTGGACACCGATGTTAAAACCTTGGGCCTCGTAGCATATCTCATGTCAAAACCTCCGTACACATTTAACTTTAACCAACTTATCAATTTTGACAAAGGAGAGGCGGAATACTCCTGCCTGATCATCCCAAAGTCCGATGACGGGAAATTAAATACACCATGCGTGGTGGATTTTATGCTTGGAACGTGCTATGGGGCGAATATTGTTATTCGTGATGTAAAACTGAAAGAAGTAGAGAAAAGATGAGGATGGAAAAATGAAGAAGGAACTGGAACCTATTTTGGGCGCACCAGCAGCATTACGGCGCTGTGGTACTGTTGCAAGACTGTTGAGCCGTAAGCCATTCACATTGATCGAACTTCTCGTCGTGATTGCGATCATCGCAATCCTGGCGGCGATGCTGCTGCCTGCCTTGAAAGCGGCAAAGGACACGGCGAAAGCGATCACCTGCGCCAATAATCTCAAGCAGCTTGGCCTTGGCTATTTTAATTACGTCGGCGATTACGGTGAAAACCTGCCTCCCTCTGCAACGATGAACAGATGGCCTGGTGTGACCACGGCCCAGTTCACCTGGAGCAACCTGCTGGGACCGTACATCGGCGAATCGGACAAATACTCGACCTATCTGGCTCCAGCCGTCGGCGCCCACGCCAACCTCTGGAAACCCGGAGGTTTGCTCGAATGCCCCTCCGTTATCGATACCTCAAACAAGGTAGCCTATTTTTCACACTACGGCATGAATTATTATGCGGTCGGAGGCTTTGACGCTGGAGCATATAAAGGATATCGCCGATTGAGCGAAATCCGCAACCCCAGCGGCAAGATTCTCCTGATGGACAGTTTCCGGAAGAGACTGACCAGCCCCATTGGCATATGCGAGATAATTTATGACGGCGGAGCCCTCGATGGCTACTGGGGCATGCGCCACGGCGGTGGCGACCTCGCCTGCAACGTACTGTTCTGCGACGGACATGTCAGCCTCATGAACCGCAACGAGCTTCTCTCAACGACATGGGCTGCCAGCGACTTATGGGGATGGGGCCATTGAAATGGAAAAACTCTTAACAAATCAACTTTTGAACCGCTATCACAATATTTGGAGTATCCCATGAAAATTAGAATTTCAATCATCCAGTTTTCACAGGCTTCACGCAAGTTAATTTCCGGACTCTCCCTGCTGGCCGCATGCGGGATGCTCCTTGCCATGGCCGCATGCTCAGTCTCCACCACCACTCCCCCAGTCCCGCAGGCAAAGGGAGAGGCAAGATGGGCGTCATACGCCGTCTACGCTCCAGGATTATCACTTCCTTATCCTTCCTGGCCTTCAGCAATGGACTGGATGAGGCTTGGCGTCACCGGAAAGAACGATGCGAGCCGCAGGTTGGAGATCGCGGCGGCCAGGGAAGCTGGTCTTGACGGGTTCGTGTTCTATAAGGGATCCACTTTGGCCCGTAACGAAACAGCATTGGGCAAGTCCTTCGATGAATACGCCGAATTGCTCTCGGCAGCCAGCGGCACTGAGTTCAAAATACTTTTCATGATAGACTGCCAGTCCGGAAAGGAGAATGAATTCGCGAATGTGCTGGAGATGTCGCAAAAGTGGTTCGCGCGTTTCGGCACCGACCCGAACGTGCCGCGCATGGGGGGGCTTCCTATGATTTCGGTCTACAATACGGATCTCTACCTGGAGCCTGAGAAATGGAAGGACATATTCAGCGATCTTGCACGGGTCGGGCACAGGGGCTTCTGGATTGGCGATTTCAGGCAGTTCGCCTATAAACAGGTAAAGGGCAAATTTCCGCCTGACATCGCAAAATCCCTGCGTTCATACGTGGATGCAGGCTTCAGAGGGGTTATGGAATGCGGACTAACCACAAATCAGACGAATGGAGCGGGGATTCCGGAGACAGTAAGCGCCTACTTCTCGGCGGGCGGCACAGGACTCGATGTGGTATCCATCGGTCCAGTTGCTGAATATTGGCGGGGGGAGTACGGGATATATGTTTCTCCGAGGGGGACGGCGAAATTCAGGGATCAGTGGGACGCGGTCCTGCAGTCCGGAGCCAACATGGGGTATTTTCAAAGCTGGAACGACTTCTCCGAGAACCATACTCTTGCCCCTACTTTCCTCAGAGGTCACATCAGAGGCGATATCAACAAGCATTACGCTGCGCGCCTTAAAGGACTGCCCCCCCCCGCACATGCCGGGGAGAGAGTGTATCTGACTTTCCGGCGCAGCGTGACCCTTGGTGAGGCAATCAGGATCGAGGTGCTGCGCCCACCGAGCACCGCCGGCGAACTTTCCGTGTCGGTCGAATTGAACGGAGCGGACGGATCAGAGTCCAAACGTGTCGGACCTTTCAAGATGACCGGTTCCGACCTCCAGGCGGAAACAGCCGTATTCTCAGGCCTTGATTTCAAAGATGAAAGGGCAGTGTCGATAACCGCCCGGATAACGGGAAAAGACGGAATTGAGAGGAGGCGTCATGTCGGTTTCATCCGCATGGCTCCCGGCATCAACGAGGATCTGGCAACGGTCAGCTTTCTCCTGGACGAAATACCCGAAGCTCCGTCTCTCACCATGAAAGACAACCTTCTCCGTGCAAGTGCTCCAGGCGGATCGGTGCGGCTGCAATTGCTGCGGAACGATGGTGAAATCATCGCCGAGTCGCCGGCATCCTCGATCAACGATGAATCAAAAGGAGAAATACGGGTCCGCCTGCTGCTGCAGTTGGGATCCGTTTTCACATCGCAAAGCCCGTGGGTTTTGAGCATTGAAGGAGGCAGGGCCGTATATGCCAATTTCCGTTCCCCGTCGAACGCAAAATTTTCCATCGAACCGGATGGCTCGGTATCATTCTACAAGCCGGGAGGCAATAACTTCTACAAGAACAGCTTATATGTTGACACACGGATTACCACTGATGACCCACTCTTTGTGATACGGGAGAACGGAAAGACCCTCATCTCTTTCAGTTTTGATGAGATCAGGCGTAAACGGGTGCTGGCATGGCAGAGGGGAACGGGTTCTTGTACCGTCTCGCTTGTCGGAGGAGAACCCAACAATGGGTATAGAGGATTGAAAGGCAAGCCGGAAGTGTTCGCTTTTGATATAAGCCCGCTGCCTCCAGGCTCCGCCAGCGACGTGTACTACGCCAGATCCTTCACTGAGGATGGAGCATGGGTGGATTCCGTTCCATTCGTTGTCAAAAACGGGGATTGCGGCATGGTCGCTGCGACGTGCCTGGACGAAGTATCGGGTTCCATTGTTCCAGTGCGCCTGCGGAAGGAGGAGACATTGATGCTGTCCTACGACTTCTCCGAAAAAGCGGAAGATTTTTTCCTGGTGCGGGATTCCTCCATGCGCGGAGCTCACACGGTACTGCAGTCGGGCTCATTCATTCTTGGAGCGAAAACGGGTTCCTTTCTAGCCGGACAGTCTCCATTCTCACCCACACCAGAAAAAGCCAAAGATCCATCAAGAACACGCATGGACGGCAGGCCCGCTCTTTCATTGGACGGTTCCGACGCCTTCTCCATCCCCTATTGCATTCCGGAAGGTCCTTTTACCATGGACATCGACCTGAACATTCCAGAATTCGACGTGGAACGCACGATCCTTTCCGATCAGAAATATCCCATGGAGGGAACGTTTTGCCTGCGTGTGCTCGGTGATGGAAGGATCAAGGCTTCCAGGAACGATCCTTCACAGACGCATGGACGTCGCTGGGACGATCTCCTGTCCAGCGCTCCCCTGCCTTGCGGGAAATGGACAAACGTCAGCATCGTGTATGACAACAAAACAATGAGACTGTACATTGACGGACAGGAAGCAGGGTCGATTCCCAGTACCCCGACCCCCGCGGGTGCAAAGAAATATCGTCCCTTTTGGCATCTTTTTGGCAGGGAAATAGACGGATCCGGCTACGCCGGAGACAAAGGTCCGAGCAGACCATTTCTGGGGAAGGTCGGAGGTTTGCGCATATATTGCGTGGCGAAGGCGTCGGCAACGCATGAAAGATGAACTGTTTCGGAAATCTCAAAAAAAAGGGACATGAAAATGACAAAGGAACTGGAACCTGTTTTGGGCGCACCAGCAGCATTACGGCGCTGCGGTACTGTTGCAAGACTGTTGAGCCGTAAGCCATTCACGCTGATAGAGCTCCTGGTGGTGATTGCGATCATCGCAATACTGGCGGCGATGCTGCTGCCGGCCTTGAAGAATGCGAGGGATGCAGCCAAGAACATTTCCTGCATCAACAACCTCAAGCAGACCGGACAGCTCAACATAATGTACATTGGGGATTACAACAACAGCTTCCCCATCGGATGGGGGCTGCCTGCTCCTTATACGCCATATAATGCATCAAACTGGCATTCAGATCTGCTTTGCTGCTACCTCTACAAGGACGGGAATGCTATGATTGAGGCCTACGTCGCCGACAACGTGATTGCCCGCTGCCCCGTACGGGAATACAGCAACGACTATTATAAAGCGGCGTCCAGCAATATAAAATGGTGGGGGATGTATGGGATCAACTACAGGCATCTATATCCCAGCGATATAGTGGATTTCCAATATAAGCCCTTTACAGCGCTGAAAGTGACCAGACCTTCCGAGACGCTCTTCGCCGCCGACTCGACCCCGGAGGACGGCAACGGCCAGGTCATCGAGTGGTATCCCACCACCATGGCTCCATCCATACGCCATAAAGGCATGACCGAATGCCTCTGGGTGGATGGTCACGCCAACACTATGAAACAGACCGAACTTGTCGGAGGACCGGCGGAAACTTACTATAAGGCCGCACGATAAATCCACGTAATCTTAAATCAGTACAAAGGAGAAAGGAATCATGTGTTTCATTCATAAACAGATCATTGCGGTTTTCGCATCCACAATCTTCGTTGCAATCATGACAGGAGGGTGTTCCGCCATGACAGACGTGGCGTCGTCACCTGAAAAGAACGACATCTCCATTCCATCATGCTATACGGTGGCGGCACCGGATAAACGCGTTGCGATTGTCTCGACGATGACGGTGATGGGGATCGCCTACAACCATTACGATCCGAAATGGAGTCATTTCAGCACCAACAACAAGCCTTCGGAGGATCTCGGCATCCTGGCCATACATGATCCTGTTTATTTGAATCTCTGGGACAAGCCAAAGGAGGCTGCCGAGCTGGACGTGAAACTCGCAAAGGAGGCCGGCTTCGACTGTCTTTCAGTCTGGGCGATGGGAGATCAATGGCATCGGACCAACGGCCTGAGGACAAGCATCCCTTATTTTGACGCCGCCCGGAAATTCGGGATGAAAATCTGCCCTGACTTCTGGTTTGCCGGCGGGGAGGACGATAAAGATGCCAAGGGAAACAAAATCGACAAATGGGGCAACTTCGGATTCCTCCTGGGGTATTACAAGCAGAATTATGACGACATCTGGCTCAGGGATGACACTGGACGCCGGATGGTGTTTCTAGTGAATGGCAATCCCCGGGCCGACACCTATTCCAAGGCAATGGAAAAATTATGCACCCAGGTTCCACGCTCCGAAATCTGCCTGGTGGTCCAGACCACCAACGGCCAGGATGTCAACCCCGGCTGGATCTGGGACAAGCTCCAGCATCCCAATGATGCAGGCTGGTTCAAGGGATCCGACCTCTTCTTTGGCTGGTGCAGCAAGCCGTGGTCAAAATCACAGCTGCAGTTCCAGACAACTGAAAACAATCTCACCGCGTCGAACCGGCTGTTCATCCCCTCGGTAATCAACTCGCTGGCACAGTGCCGTGACGAGAGAACTACCGGCGGCAGGAAGAGCGTCCATGAGAGCTTTGGATTCATGAAGATGGCAAGCCTCTGGAGGAGAGCCATCGAGATCCGCTCCAAATATGTCTACATAGCGACCTGGAACGACCTGACCGAAGACCACGCGATCATGCCCGAGAGCAACCACGGCTGGGCATTCTGGGAATTGACCAGGTATTACTCACAGTGGTATCACACCGGCAAGGAACCGGCGGTTGAAAAGGAAAAAGTGCTGCTCTTCCATCATCCGCAACCTGTCGCAGGCGTGAAGCTCCCGGAAGGACGCCTGCCCATGCTGGACCACCATTTCGTGAAAGAACCAGATCTGCCGACCACTCCTCCAACGGATTACGTGGGCGTGGTGGCCTTCCTCAAGCAGCCGGCGACATTGTCGGTTCAGCTTGGTATTGATGTCATAGCGAAACGGGATTTCCCGGCCGGCATGCATTCCTGGCTGATCTACAATCCCCGTAAAGAAGTACTTGACAAGAAATGGACGGAGGCATATCCTAAGGATTCGGACTGGCTGTCCGTCACGACTCTTGAAAAACCGTTCTCGGACACGCAGGTCTATATGAACGTCTATCGGGGAGCGGACAGGATAGGCATGTTCCGTTCGCACCGGCCTATCGTTGAAGCCGCCGGACGAAGCGATATGACGACTATAGGCGACGTTTTCGAACTTCAGTAAAAAAAACAAGGAGATATCCGGATGACATCAAGAGAGAGGGTTAAAAAGGCCATACACTTCGCCGGACCTGACAGGGTTCCCCATTTTCTGCCCGACGGCAAGGAAAATGACCTGTTGTGGCTGTGGCCAAATCGCAGGGAACAGCTTCCATGGACTCTTCAGCCGGACGGCATGGAAAAACGAATTGATGCCTGGGGAACGGAGTATTGGCGCGCGCCTGGTTCAGCCGTCGCGCATGGTGAAAAGGGATCCATTTCGATCCCGGACGTGGAAAAACAACAGGATTTTATTTTCCCGGACTTCCACCGTCCGGAAGTATTCAAGGAAGTCATCCGGTCCGTCGAGGAAAACCGGAAAGGCCGGAATCCCAGATACGCCCTCGGGGTCATGCCTTATGGCTCTCTCAACGAGGGCACCCATAACCTGATTGAACTGGACAAGATGTTTCTTGCGTATTACGAATCCCCTCTTGCCCTCAAGGGATTGATTGCACGGCTGTCCGCAGCCCAGAGGGAAGATATCCGGATTTATGCTGAAATGGGATGCGACGGGGTAATGGCATATGACGACTGGGGACTGCAGGACCGCCAGATGGTCGGAACCGGACTGATGGAAGAGTTTTTCATGCCGTCCTACCGTGAGAACTGGCAGTACGCCCACTCTCTGGGAATGGACGTATGGATGCATTCCTGCGGATATATCATTGACCTGCTGCCTCTTTTCAAGGACTGGGGGCTGGATGTCATCCAGATGGATCAGCAGGAGAACATGGGGCTGGAGAACCTGGACGCGAAAATCGGAGGGAAACTCGCGTTCTGGTGTCCGGTCGACATCCAGAAGACCATGGTGGAAGGAGATGAAGCGGCAGTCCGCGCCTACGTCAGGAAAATCCGCAGCACCGTCGGCAACCATGATGGCGGCATGATCAGCATGGCATACAGCACACCTGACTCCGTAGGGCACACTCCTCAGAAAACAGCCGCAATGTGCGATGAATTCCGCAGGCTGCCGGGATATTAATCCAATCACTGCCGTCCCACGGGTGATTGGATTGCTGCAAATAGTGTTTCCGCAACAACGGTTTGCTGTATTCTGGAATCAGCTCACTGGAATAATTTCAAGAATCAGCTTTTTGGAACTTGACATATGAGCATGTCATATTATCATATATAACATGTTAAGACAACTGGAGGGGTAAATGTTAGGCCGGATACTGAAAACCGAGGCTGTAAAAGAAGAGATTCTCAGGCTGATCAGATCAAAAGGCCTCAAGCAAGGGGATCATGTCTGTTCCGAAAAGGAACTGATGAGCCTTTGCGAGGTGAGCCGTATCACCATAAGGCGCGCCATAGCCCGCCTGTCCTATGAAGGCATAGTTTTTTCCGTGCACGGCAAGGGCACGTTTGTCGGCAACAAGGCCGGTTTACAGATTCCGCAGGGCAGGAATGGCAAAACAGTCGAGATGGTGACACCCATCTTATATGATGCCGGCATGAAAGAGGCATGGGGCACCCTTGCCGTCATGTCTGAAATAGAAAATGGCATTAAGAAAAGAGCGGGATACAAACTGATTCTAAGCAACACGTGTTGTAATGCTTCTCTTGAGAAAAAGACCATTGAAGATGCCATATCAGGTTCAAGCAGCGCGATAATATTTGAACCTATCCCCTTTACGATGCTCCGCCTGCTTGAGGAGCATATCGGCCTTCTTGTCCGTTCTGGCAAACCGTTCGTCGTTTCCGAGCGCCTCGTTCCATTTGAGGTCGACAATGTCTATGAAGATGATTTCTACGGGTCCTTTCTTGCGACGTCCCACCTGATTGAACATGGGCACAGATCAATCCTCCATATCAACTTTTCAGGAGAATATCTCGAAAACAGAAGAAAAGGATACAAGAGCGCATTGATGGAGAGAGGTCTGACCGTGAACGAGAATTTAATCTACAACGGGAAGATAAAGCATGCCGGAGGCATGTATCTCGTTAAATACGATGATTTTCATAATCTTGGATATCGGGCTGTCAAAGAGACATTGAGAAAAGGACTGAAATTTTCCGCCATATTCGCAGTGAACGACAATACTGCCATTGGAGCAATGAAGGCTCTGAATGAAAACGGACTGAAAGTTCCAGACGATGTTTCAATTGTCGGCTATGACAATCTCAGTGAATCTGAAAAATTAAATTTCACCAGCGTCGAAAGGCAATTCATTGATATGGGCAAGATGATTTCCAGCGTTATTGTTGAGAAGCTTGAAAGAAAAGATCCGGCAGGAGCGCCTGTCAGGATTGGCATCAAACCCAGGCTTGTTGAAAGAGGTTCGGTTGGCCCGAGACGCACCTTGGTCTAAAAAGGATATTAAAAAGATAATTTTACAGCATCTACGTATATCACAAAGCGAGGCGCACATGAATCCTAGAAACATCTCCAGGACGGGAGCATCTCAATTTACATTAATAGAGCTGCTCGTGGTGATTGCGATCATAGCAATCCTGGCGGCGATGCTGCTGCCGGCGCTGAAGAATGCAAAGGATACGGCGAAATCGATCACTTGCGCCAACAAACTCAAGCAGCTCGGCCTCGGCTATTTCAACTATGTCAACGATTATACCGAAAACCTGCCCCCTGCTAAAACACAGAATATATGGCCTGGCATAACCGATCCACAGTTCACCTGGAGCAACCTGATAGGACCGTACATCGGCGAATCAAACAGCTACTCCGCCTACGTGGATCCTTCTTTTGGAGCCCACGCCAACGCCTGGAAACCAGGAGGGTTGCTGGAGTGCCCTTCTGTTACTGACACCCGGAATAAAGTCGCCTACTATTCCCACTACGGCATGAATATGTATGCAGTCGGAGGGAGAGAC
>JBAQUG010000340.1:0-10238 GCA_049297395.1 Victivallales bacterium
GCCCATGTCCTGGACAGCGAACCCCGCATGGCAAAGGAAGCATGTACCATGAATTTAAGAGTGGTACACCCTGAAGGGCATACCTACTTAATTACTTATACTTTTCCTGCTCGGACTTCACCTTCGCGGCGAGGAATTCCACGATCTTGTCGAGAGGTATCAGCGTGCTTTCCTTCTGCCCCCTGATCTTGAACTCGACCATGTTGTTCGGAAGGTTCTTCGGTGAAATTATGAGCCGGAACGGAATGCCTAGCAGATCGGCGTCCGCAAACATGAATCCCGGCTTTTCGCCTCTGTCGTCATATAGCACTTCGATTCCGCAGGCGTTAAGCTCGTTGTAAATCCTTTCAGAGACCGTCCCTACATTCTGGTCGCCTGGGGTGATGGCGCATATATGTACTTGGTATGGCGCAATAGATATCGGCCATATGGGGCCGTAGTCGTCTGATGACTGCTCGATCACAGATGCCATCGTGCGTCCGACGCCGATGCCGTAGCAGCCCATGATCATCGGATTGGTCTTTCCATTCTGGTCGATGAAGGTGCAGTTCATGGATGCTGAATATTTCGTCCCAAGCTTGAATATGTTGCCCACCTCTATCCCGCGTTTCATAAGCAGAGGCTGTCCGGTCAAAGGGCACGGATCTCCTTCGCGTGCGGTCGCGATGTCGGTGACTTCTGCATTCGGCAGATCCCGTTCGAGATTGAAATTCCTGTAATGGTGGTCGGCCTCGTTAGCTCCGACAATGAGATTGGATGAGCCGGCGACTGAGTTGTCAACGACTATCCTGACTTTTGCGGTATCAAGCGCAAGTGGAGATGCATAGCCAGGTTCGGCCCCGCACTTCCTGATTTTTTCGTCATTCGCGAATTTCAGTTCGCTGACCTTCAGGAAATTCTGGAGCTTGCTCTCATTCACTTCGAAATCTCCGCGGATCATCGCGAAGATCAAATTGTCCGATTCATCTATATAGAATACAGCCTTGCCGGCGTTTTCCGGTTTCATGCCCAGGAATGTGGCGACCTCTTCAATCGTCTTCTTTGCCGGGGTATGGACTTTCTCAAGTGGCAGGGCAGGGGTCTTCTCATATTTCCATGCCGCAACCGCAACTTCGCGGTTCGCCTTGTATGAGCCGTCGGGCGACATGAATATGGTATCCTCCCCGCAGTCGGCTATCGCCATGAATTCATGCGAGACGTTCCCACCCATCATTCCGGGATTTGACTTGATCGATATGCAGGCCTTCATCCCGACCCTGCGGAAAATGTTCTCATAGGCCTTGTGGGCCTTCTCATAATACTGGTCAAGGCATTCCTGTGAAGTGTGGAAGGAGTATGCATCCTTCATCGTGAACTCCCTAACCCTGATAAGCCCGGCGCGGGGCCTGGCTTCATCCCGGTACTTGGTCTGTATCTGGTAGAGCATGACCGGGAGCTGCTTGTAGCTGTTGACCTCGGTGCGGGTGAGGTGGACCACCGCCTCCTCATGTGTCATGCCAAGAAGCATCCTCTTGTCGTTCCTGTCCTTGAACCGCAGCAGTTCCGGGCCGACAGTCTTGTATCTTCCCGATTCCTCCCATAGTTCCGCTGGCAGGACGACCGGCATCTTGATTTCCTGGCCTTCTATCGCGTCCATCTCCTCGCGGATGATCTTCTCGATCTTCTGGGTAATCCTGAATCCGACGGGCAGCATTGAGTATATTCCGGCTGAAACAGGACGTGCGTAACCGCCGCGGATGATGAATTTATGGCTGACGGTTTTTGCGTCTTTGGGCGCTTCTTTTATACGTCTTCCGACAAGTTTCGACATTTTCATGTTTTTTTAATCCTTAAAAGATTAGGCACAGAGGCGCTAAGGCACAGAGGCACTGAGTTTTTAATCAAAGTGTGGAATTTTATACCGGATTCAAATTGTTTCAAGTGGAGATGCGAATTGGGAGGGAAATCAATTGTTATAAATAAATTTGTTTTTCCACATACAAAGATTAATTTATGTGGTTCTTTTGGAAAAAAGGTAAATCAAGATTTTCAAGCAGGAAAAAATATGAGAAAGACGATTCCAGGCTTTATACTTCTTTCGGCAGTCATCCTGATGTGTTCCGGTTGCGGAACCTTTCATGCGATGCCTTATGACGGGCACAACACATACAGGACCGTCGATTCAAACAACTATGGCTTTACAAAGAGCTATCCTAAATCGTTCACCATCTATCCTTTCAAGAACACCACGTGGTACCGTGAAGCCTCTGACAGGGCGAGTCAGGCAATGTACCAGGGATTTTCCCTCATCGGACCATGCGCCAGCATTGACGAGACTGAGAAGATTGCCACCCAGCCTTACTGCGCCACGGATGCGCTCAAGGTCTCCCGACAGCAGAACAGCGATGCGGTCATAGTCGGCGAAGTCATCACCCAGGATCACTTCTGGTTCATACTTATGGCCTACTCCTATGTAATGATCAAGATAAACATCTATGATTCAAAGGACGGAAGGCTCCTTTATTCCGGAAATACCTGGTCGATCGATTCCGACTGGGGGCTTTCAATTATTTCTCCCATTTCATCCCTCATCGATCATATCAACTGGTCCAGGCTGACCATGGCGCTCTATTACCGCTGCTCCATGGACTTTGTCCATGACCTTAGACCGGATGTCCTGTCGACGAGATAAGATTGCAGATATGAACGTATCGGTATGACAGCGTGCCGGAGTGCCGACGGTTTGCTTGGCAGAATAAGCATAGGGCTTCGCAGCTTCAATAATCTCTGAATCATAAGGGGAGCCATGGCTAAGATAAAATGTTGTCCAGACCTTGGCGTAGTGGTAGTTGCCGGAGGAAGCGGCTCCAGGTTTGGGAAAGATAACAAGCTGCTTGCGAAACTCGCAGGCGTTCCAGTCTTCATACATTCGCTGAAAAACTTCCTCAAAGTCTGTCCTGCCGGGAATCTTGTCCTGGTAGTTAAAAAATCTGAAACTGTGAAATTTGCAGATACAATCCGGAAATATCTGCCGAAGGCCGATATAAGGATCGCCTACGGTGGTAGGACGAGGATGCACTCGGTTGTCAACGGGCTTGCCATCCTTCCGGTTTCCGCGAAATTCGCAGCCGTCCATGACGCCGCGCGCCCGCTGGCCACCGCAGAACTTCTGATCTCAGCATACAGGGCCGCGAAGAAATATGGTAGTGCGGTTGTTGCAAAAAGGGTGACCGACACAGTAAAGCAGGCGGATAAGAAGTGCCTCGTCACAAAAACCCTTGACCGCAACAACATCTGGAGGATTGAGACTCCGCAGATTTTCCCTCTCGACAGGTTGATGGCTGCTTATGTGAAGGCATTTGCGAAGGAGCTTGAACTGACAGACGACTCAGCCGTCATGGAGATTTCCGGCTACAGGTCCTATCTTTTCGAATACAAACTGCCTAACATCAAGATCACCTTTCCGGAAGATCTTGTGATCGCAGGAACCTATCTGAAAAAATAAGAAAATGAAATTCTTCCAAGGAATCTGTCGGAATTCGAAAACCTCAGAAGTTCCATAAGTATCTCGTGAATTATTCAGTTCAAAGCTATTTCCAAAAGGAGGCCGGCATGTGTTGTGATTGCAGGAAAATCGATTTGAATGGTCTGATGATGGATGGCGGCATTATTGACAACTATGCAATCTTGCAGGACGCCTTGGCTGGAGGCGATTGCACGGTACTTCTCCCACCGGGACGTTTTCTTGTTTCGCGAACGCTGAAAGTCTTTTCCAATACCAAGATAATAGCCGGTAATAATACGGTCATAAGACTGGCGGCGAATACCGGTAAGCGCTTTGATGATTGGTTGCTTACAAATGCCGACCATGACAAAGGCAACAGCAATATTGAAATATCGGGCGGGATATGGGACGTCAATGGCAAGGAAAATCCGCGCGGGGAACGGGAGAAACTCGATGATTATGGAGGAGTTGGAATATATTTTCTGCGAATGTCGCAACTTGTCTTGCAGAACATAACTGTTTCCAATCCGGACTCATTTTTTATCATGATCTGTGAGACTGCGGTGTTCCGTATTGAAAACGTGCAGCTTTTCAATGACAATCCTAAAATCAACCAGGACGGGGTGCATGTCGGAGGGTTCTGCCGCGATGGTTTGATCCGTGGATTGCGGGCTATTTCACCGATGACGCCCGGAGATGATCTTGTGGCATTGAATGCCAATGATGGCGTAGCGCATTTCACGCACGGGCAGAAGCCAGGCCCGATAGAAAATATTGTCATTGAGGATTTGTACGCCGACAGTGCTTATGCCTTTGTCCGGCTTTTGAGTCAGGATCAGCCGATTCGCAATATCCGTATCAAGAATGCACAGGGCGGTGTCCGCAACAATTTCCTGAATGTCAACCGCTGGCGTTTCGAGCCCGGAGGCGGAAATATAAGCGATATCAAAGTCAGTGACGTGGCCGTGCATAAAATGCCGTGGTCGGTTCCGGAACCGAAAATAAACGAGGCGCCTCTTTGCGATATTAACTTGAAAGTGCATAATTTCGTTATCGAGAATTTTCAGCGGAACATGCTTGACAACAGTGTCGGAGATACCTTTCAGGTAGATATGGGTGTTCCATGTGAAGTTGAATACGTGCCGGAGCAGTGCGGGAAAGATATTGAGATAGAAAAAGGCGTTGATAACAAGATAAAAACCTGCCGTCTGCGGGATGGCGGATTTAAATATCTCGCTATAAATCTGTAATTCAGAATGAATTCTCTTTCCCTGGGAACTTGCCGGTGCTGACATCATTCGCATAGGCGGTAAATGCCTTCTTCATTTCATCGCCGAGATTTGCATATCGTTTCGCATGCTTCGGAACGAAATCGGTGAAGAGTCCGAGAATGTCGTTGACAACCTGCACCTGTCCGTCGCATTGCGGACCTGCGCCGATGCCGATCGTCGGAATTTTCACGGATGCGGTGATGCGCGCGCTCAGTTCGGCCGGTATGCATTCGAGCACCAGGCTGAACGCTCCTGCGTCTTCAACGGCCCTGGCATCATCGATGAGGCGCTGTTCATCTTCCTTGGTCTTGCCTGCAATCCTGTATCCGCCCTGCGTGAGGACGCTCTGCGGCAGAAGTCCGATATGTCCCATCACAGGAACACCTGCGGTGACAAGCCTGCCGATAGTCTTTGATATGGTCTTTCCGCCTTCGAGCTTGACGCCGTCTACACCGGCTTGCTGGATATACCTGGCGGCATTGGTCATTGCTGTCTTGATGCTCGGATGATAGGTCATGAACGGCATGTCGCCGACAATGAATGCGAATTTCGCACCGCGCGCTACCGCCGCACAATGGTGCAGGGACTGTTCAAGGGTGACCGGTATGGTGCTTTTATATCCCAGAATGGCCATGCCCAGGGAATCTCCGACCAGGAGAAGTTCGATCCCGCATTCCTCTGCGAGTTTCGCAGTCGGCGCGTCATAGGCTGTCAGGGCCAGTATCTTCTCGCCTTTCTCCTTCTTCTGGCGGAAATAGCGGGTAGTTATTTTTTTCTGTATGTCGTTCATGGTCTGTTATTCTTTTGAATCCAGGCTTTTAATTAATGGTTAAGGCTATAAAATAAGTTAGCAACCGTTAAATTGCAAAGAAAAGATATGGAAGGATGGATTGTTGTGCCTATGTCCAAGTGGAAGCATAAGAAGGAAAAATACAGGAAAGAGGCGCCGAAGGAGACTTTCGTTGTAGGCAAGCTGAGCGTATCCGCCGGCGGACTGGGTTTTGTGACACCGGGGGATGGAACACAGGACATTTTCATACCGCCGCGTTTCCTGAGCGATGCCATTGACGGTGACATTGTGAAGATATCCCTCCTCCGAGAACAGCGTCCGAACATGAAAGGGCCTGCCGGCAGGGTGGCTGAAATTGTCGAACGTTCCAGAAAGACCGTGGTCGGCGAACTCATTGCCGGAAAAATGGTCAGACCGCTTTCAAAAAAACTGCAGGGCGACATATCCATCACCGGAAACATCAAGAACGCCAGAAAAGGCGACTGGGTTGAGATTGAACTCCAGCCACATGATGAAAAACATACTACAAGGGAGCACCGCGGCACTCTCAAGTCTACCATTGGACAGGCCGGTACGGTTGAATTCGATATCGCAGCAGTCATCAAGGAATATGGGCTCTGCCCTCCTTACTCGGCTGAAGACTGGGACAAGGCCGGACAGATCATGCCGATCGGCGTTGACCGCGAGGACCTGAAGGATCTTGTGACCATGACAATCGATCCACCTGACGCGAAAGACTTCGATGACGCAATATCGATAAGGCCTGGGAAGAATAAGAACGAGATGGAGCTTGGCGTCCATATTGCGGACGTAGCGGCGTGGATATTGCACGGTTCGGAATGGGATGCCAAGGCGAAGAAGAGAAGCTTCACTTCCTATATTCCTGGCCACACACTGCCGATGCTTCCGAAGGACATCACCCAGACGATGAGCCTCACTCCGGGAAAGACATCATTCTGCCACAGCGTACTTTTCACCGTCGACAAGAACACCGGGAAGATTTTGCATTCGAGAAGGTTGCATAGCCGTGTGGTCATAGCGAAGAGGAACACCTTCGACGAGGTGCAGGATTTCATTGATGGAAAGCCTTGCAGCTGGGAGCCCAGGATCGTAGAACACATGAAGATGCTTGTGGAACTTACGAGGAAGATGCGGCATTACCGCAAGGAAACCGAACACTTCCTTGAACTTGCCACCACCGAGATCAGGGTTCTCTGCGACGACGTAACCAAGAAGATAAAAGGACTGCGCCGGGAAATCCAGACGGAATCAGACATGCTTGTCGAGGAGTGCATGCTTGCAGCCAATGTAGAAGTCGCGAAGGAGCTTGTCGCCCGGAACATCCCGGGAATATACAGGATCCATCCTGAACCCAGCGAAGAGAAGCTCCAGGAGTTCTCTTGTTTCGTGGCGGAAACCTTCAATATGAAGACAGGCGACATGGGCAGCCGAATATCCTGCAACCATTTCCTTTCAAAACTTCCCGAGGATCACAGGAAACAGGTTATAATCGACGCTTTTCTCAGGTCGCTGCCGCGTGCGTTCTACCATGAGAAGAACCAGCTCCATTACGGACTTGGCAAGGGGACGTACTGCCACTTTACGAGTCCCATACGGCGCTATCCCGACCTGCTTGTGCACCAGCAGCTCTGGGCGGTGGATTATGCTGGAAATCTAAGGAGCAAGGATGAAGTCTCCATGACTGCCTTGGAATGCTCCGCGAAGGAACAGAACAACGACGAGGCGTATTATGCCGCCAACGACCGGTTGAAACTGCATTACCTGAAGGAAAAACTCAAGGATACGGACATAGACTGTTTCGAAGGTGTCATAAGGAAAATATCTCCTGCGGGTTTGAACATCTTCATTCCCGATTTGGGGATCCTGTCGTTCATCCCGTCCGAATATCTTGGTTTCACCTTCAAGAAGCGCAAGAGCAAGTTCGTTGCAAGCGAGACCCATTCAAAATACAAATGCGGCGATTTCATCTACGTGATGCCGGAACACATCGATCTGATAAAGGGAAGCGCCCTTTTCAGGCCGGTGGTGCACTGATATAAATTCAGGCCCCTGCCTGAATTTATTTCCACTTGTATGGGTTTTCCAGGCTGTGCGGGTCGGTTCCAGGCGGCAGTTCAGCCGCCTTCTTGCCAGGTTTCATCACACTCGCCTTGAGGTACATGTCCAAAACGTTTGACTTGCCGTCGCTGCTCAGGAGTGTCGGGCCGAAAAGGCTCTTGTAGAAGTTCATGTTTGAACTTACCGCCCCGCCTATGTAGATCTTCTGTCCGTCCTGGACGGTCAGCTTTGTCACTATGCTTTCAACCCGTACAGAAGATTTTGCACCCTTGCCGTCGATGTAGCTGACCTCGGGGTATATTTCGACATCTATGAGTCCGTCATCCCTGAGCTTGGGCAGGACCATGAGCTTGGCTCCAACATCCCGCATGACGAATCCCGGAATGGATGATGGGATAATGACGGAGCTTCCACCGCCAACGATGACAGTAGGTGGAAGGAATTTGTAATTGTAGAGCCAGCTGGGATCTGCAATTGTCTTTCCGACAAACAGGCTTGCCGGAAAACCGCTCTTTGTAACGATGAACTGGCTTGTGTTCCTTGTTTCACCCCCGCTGGTTTTCGAAGCGCTTATATCGATGCTTTTCGGTTTTACCACCTTCCCGTCGACGATTATAACCTGGTTGGGCTGTATACCTTTGCCATAACCGACCCTGACATCCAGGTTTTCACCTCCGCTTGAACCGGTATTCAGAAAGTCAACGTCTATCCTTATGTTTACCGCGTCTGTATCTATGTCGCCGAGGAACTTCATTATTTTTTCGATATTCTCCGGATAGTCGCCTACAAGTATAGAGCCTCTTTTTTCCTCGAAAGTTAGAATTCCGTCCTTTGAAAGAAGAGGCCGGCAGATCTTGTCGACGATGGCGAAGTCAATGCTTTTAAGCGGAATCAGCTTGTATTTGAACTCGCCCGTGGGTTTTATGACGACCGATTTGGGCTTGGGTTGCTCCTGGTGGTTGTCTGCCGTGGCCGGAGCGTTTTCCTCCGCGAAAGACAACGTCAGGATCAAGAGAAAAACTGAAAGAACTGATAGGATTTTCATGAACCACCTCCATCTTTTAATATATTTATTCACGGTTCAATAATCTTGAAATTGTTGGCTTTGAAATAGGAGATAATTTTCGAGTCGCGGGTTATGAGACTTGCTCCCAGGTGTATTGCCGTAGCGGCTATAATCCTGTCGGCAGGATCACCGTGGAAAGCGCCGGGCAGCCTGCAGCTCAGGCAAGCTATCTCAGGACTTATGTTCACAGAAGAGAAGCCTGGCACTTCCAAAGTCCCTTTTATCCAGTCCAGGCAACTGCTTGTAAAGCTGATTCTCCCTTTGGATTCGAGCATTGCCAGCTCCCACAGGCTGATTTCGGAAATCCTCAGGGATGAGAGGGAGATGGCATTGCCTATATGTTTGAGTGCGGGAGAGCCCGAGAGATTTTTATCGCCCTCAAAGTACCATAGGAATATATGGGTGTCTAAAAGTACAAGTTCAGTTCTCATCGGCCTCCCAGGATTCCTCCGTTGATCTCACTATGTCCCCTTTTATTTTTACGGAACCGCTGAACATGCCGAAAAAATCACCGCGTTTCCTGCTTTTCTCCTGTTCGCAGGGAACAATTTTGGCGACTGGTCTTCCGTGCTTGGTTATAATGATTTCGTGATGGAACTTGCTTACATCATCCATAAGGCTGAGGCATCTGGCCTTGAAAGCTCCGGCTGCGATCTGCATATGGTCCTCCATGTTTAGTAAATGCATGACCATAATATTGTGACCATTAATGGGGAATTCAAGGCTCATATGAAAAAAAATCGCTGTCAAAGCTGAAAATGGCAAAGCGTTTTGTGTCAGGCCCGATATTTGCGAAGTTCGCACGCCTGACGCCGGGAACCCATATGATTTCACCGGCGGATGTACATACGACAGGAGTGGAATCCTTGCTTTCCGAGTCCATCTTTTTGCCTTCAAAGAGCTTCTTAAGGCCCACTTGTGTTGTCTTTCCGAAAGGGATCATCCTGTCGCCGTCAAGCCATTGCCTGACAATCAGTTCTTCCGGCATTTCATCAGCGTCGAAGAAGACATTTTTTTCATCGCGTTTGAAGACTGGCTGCTTGCCGGCGGAAGCAGTATCAGCTTTAATCATGGAGTTGCGCCAGTTGATTTTCTTAACAGTCCTCCATTTCCATGCCAGGGCTGGAAGCTTCTCCTCCTTGCGAATTTCGCAAAGGCGCACCGAGTCGGGCTTGATCTTGAGAAACAAGTTGTCTCCGTCGATGGGAATAAGGGAGGAGCTTTTGTCGGTATTGCGCTTTTCAAAAGCCTTGTTCATCTCGTCTGTGAATCTCGCGATGAAATCGCTGTCAGGGATATAGTCAGAACCAGTCTGTCCCGAAAGCCAGAGCCTCAGGAATCTGACTAGTATTGCAGGGTGCATGGCTTTGAGATAAGCAAGTTCAAGAGACTTTTTGTCTTTTACGGCTTTGAATATGCCGGAAGTGACGGATTCAATGTAGTCGGCGTCCTGTTCGAGGGCATAGACGGATTTCAGCACGGAGGAGCCTGCGTTCGGGAATTTTTCGGAAATCAGGGGGATGACTTTGTTCCTGAAGAAATTCCGTC
>JBAQUG010000341.1:0-12475 GCA_049297395.1 Victivallales bacterium
ATATATACCCTCGGGGTCCAGCCTGGAACCGTCATCAGGGGAAACCTCATCCACAATGTGGATTCGCACAGCTACGGGGGCTGGGGGATTTATCTTGACGAGGGAAGTTCCCATATAATCGTCGAGAACAATATCTGCTATGATTTCAAATCTGAGCCGTTCCACACGCATTATGGCAGGGAGAACATGGTCAGGAACAATATCTTCGCCTTTGGCCGAGGGGAGGCCCAGATAACCCTCAGCCGAGGGGAGGAACATGTTTCCTTCACATTTGAGAGGAATATTGTCATCACCAGGGAGAAGCCTGTTTTCATGAACGGTTATGGCGCCGATTTCAAAAAGGACATAATAAAAAGCGATTCCAATATCTTCTGGAGCATCGACAGTGGTGGAAAAATTGCCATGTCTGTTAAATGGGGCTCGCCTAAGGAAAAATTGTCGCTTGCTGAATGGCGCAAGCTCGGACGTGATCTTCATTCTATTTTCGAGGATCCGGGATTCAAAAATGCTTTAAAGGGTGATTTCAGGCTTAAAAAAGATTCTCCTGCGCTGAAGACCGGATTTACCCCCTTCAAATTGAGGTAATTTCAAAAGTACAGGAATTTGGGGCGAGAGCAAAAACTTTTTGAAAAAAGTTTTTTCCCTCGCCCCAATCCCCACTTCCTTTTACAAAAACTTTTATCTTTCATCTGATTGCAGCTGCAATCAGATGGAATGGCAAACAGGTTTGGAAAGGGTTGGGGTGCTGGGACAAGGACTGCCTCTTAAGGCGGGCTCTGCCCGCAACCCAAAAAGAATCCAGAATTAAGAAGACGGCGATTCACTGTGGTTGCCGCCGTTTTATCAAAATGAAACTGCCAAAAAGAACACGCTAAAGCAGTGAACACCAACGGCAGTTTCCAAGTAGTCAGAATAAAACAACTCGGTTCATATTATTTTTAATTCTGAATCCTCTCTCCTTTGAAACTTGCTTTGAGTAGCTTGCGACATCCTTGGCGCAATCGGCCTCTTTGTCTTTTGCGCTCGGAGATCGCAAACTACTTAAGTTTCACACTGATAAGACAGCGGCCACCGCAGTAGGCCGCTGTCTCCTGAATTCCAAATGTCCTGAAAATTTTGCATACGCGTAAGACATGGAACTGTGAAATAAAGGCACTGAGATTCGCAGGTAAAAGAGAAATAATGTTAACCGTGCCCCTTGACAATTGAAAAAATTATATTATAATAAATACATAACATAAAAACAATGTATTTATATCGCGGGGCATGCACAGTGAATCAAGTGGGTAAAATTTCGAAATCGATCAGGGCGGAAACCAACAGCTATCACGATATTGTACATTGGGTTCGAGGCTGTATTTATGGTGGCCAGTTCGCTCCTGGCGACAAGCTCCCTCCACAAACGAAGTTAACGAAGCAATTCGGGGTCAGCAATCAGACTGTTCAAAGGGCAATTGTCCAACTAAACCGGCAGGGACTGGTCATTTCCTGTCAAAAGACAGGAAGCATAATATCTGACGAGGCGCCGACACTGTCAACTGTGGGATTGGCGTTGCCGGAGACCGTGCCCCCCCAGCAGAATGAAAACATATTTTGGAACCGTCTTGTTGCAGAAGCCAAGAGCATTAAGGCGGGAGGATTCAGAATAAGACCATATTTCGGCCTGGAATATGGGCATCCCGTATCTGATATAAAAAAAATGATAAAAGATATAAAGGGACACGAGCTGGCTGGAGTCATATTCACAGCACATATAGACCAGCTTGAAAACACCCCCGTCATGTCGCATCCGGGAATTCCACGGATTCACTCGTTATCAAGCACGTTTTTACAATCCAAGATGGATGATTACAATAAACGGAAAGACGGATTCGTCCTCACCCCCGAATGCGAGTTGATTGAAAAAATGCTCTCGTGGACTGCCCGGAGCGGACGCAGACGCGTTGCCGTGCTGACCATCACAAACAACTACGAATGCATAAGTCAAATGGTCGAAAGGCTGGCAGCCGTTTATGGATTGACAATCAAACCCCATTGGATACTGGGTATGGAGCTGGAGAGAGGTATGCTGGCGACGCGTCGGCTCATAAATCTGATCTTCAGTCCGGAGATGGTAAACGGCCCGGAGGCGCTTCTTGTCCTGGACGACAACATGTTGAATTTGGCGGCACAAGGCATTATGGACGCCGGTCTGTCCGTTCCCGATGACGTACTGCTGCTGAGCCACAGCAATTTCCCGAATCCGGTGAAATGCCCTCTGCCAGTCAAGCGGTTTGGGATGGATGTCCGCACATTACTGGAAAAGTCCGTTGAAATGGTTGGTTTATATTGGAAGAACGGCTCAATGCCGTCGCCGATGAGAATTCCCTGCGTGACAGAGGAATGATTAAAACTATTACGAAATGAAAGGGTGAATATGAAATGCGGCGAAAGAATTGTCAGATGTCTTACAGGAGGGGAGATTGACCGTGTTCCTTTCGGCGTGGGGCTCGGATGGAATCCCTGGGGCATTTATGAGAGCTGGAAAAGAGACTCGGGGAAAGGAGAGCTCGACATTGCAGAAGAATTAAAAAAAGATAAAAGTTTTGCCTTGCCGGCCCTGGAATCCGGTCTATTCCCCAGCTTTGAGGAAATGAAAATAAAGGAAACCGATGAACTGGTAATCCTCAAAGACAGGCAGGGAATAACAAAATGCTGCAGGAAAGACGCTGCTTCGATGCCGGAATTCCTGGATTATCCCGTTAAAACTCCCGATGACTGGGAAAAGCTGAAGCAGGAAAGATTTGTCATCGGAGATAAAAAACGGGTGATACAGGACTGGAATGATTTCAAGGCAAGGTTGAAGGAGACGGGCGAATCTGTGCAGGTCGGAGTTTTCCCATATGGTGTTTTTGGTGCAGTAAGGGATCTGACAGGGGTTGAAAACCTTCTCACCGGATTTTACGACCATCCTGAAATGATAAGGGACATGATGAACCATCTGACATCCCTCTGGCTGAGCCTGTGGGAGATTACGGCAAAAGAGGTTCAGATCGATCACATCCACATTTGGGAGGACATGTCCGGACGGCAGGGCTCGCTGATTTCCCCGGCGATGGTGGAAGAGTTCATGATGCCCTGCTATGACAGGATTGCGGATTTCGCAAAGTCGCACAATGTCAGGATTGTTTCCGTTGATACGGATGGCGACTGCTCGGAACTTGTCCCGCTCATGATGAAGCATGGGGTGAACATGTTCTTTCCTTTCGAGGTGCAGGCCGGGAACGACATCCTGGAATACAGGAAGAAATATCCCGGTCTTGGAATCATGGGTGGTCTGGACAAGCGTGTACTTTCGGGGACGCTCGCGGAGGTTGACGTAGAGATTGAAAAGGCGGAGGCAATGATTTCAAAAGGGCGTTATGTCCCAATGTTCGATCATCTTATTCCTCCGGACGCAAAATGGAATAATTTCAAATACGCCGCTGAAAAAATAAAATTCTTATGTGAATCAAGCAGCAAATAAGGGGATATGCCATGCCTATAAAATGGAGCCAGAATATGAAGATTGCGGTATCGACGGTGTCGATTGGTGTGCTCGCCTGTGTGGGAGCCTTTGCTGAGGACGATGTGTTTTACCAGAGTTCGCTCGCCGATGAGTCCGCAGTGAAATCGCCTTTGGTTGGACCGGCTGCGATTCCTGGAACGGATGGCGCCCCCATATTTGCCGAAGCGTCCGGGAAGCGCGGCATTATCTCAAGAGGTTCGGGTAACCAAGCCGTTGGCAGTTATAGAATCCCGCTTGCCGAATGGCCTGCGGTGCAGGGAACTATTTCCTGCTGGCTGACACTTCCTCCCGAATGGAAGCTTCCACAGCAGGCCATGCCGATCGTGATGGGGCAGGAGAATAAACTTGCCTTGTCATTCGACTTGCGGCAGGATTCTCAAACGCTGAACTGTATGCTGGGAAAGACTGAAATGAATTGCTCGATAGCCGACTGGAAGGCGGGCGAAATCCATCACATCGCAATCAACTGGAACGAGCAATCCAAGCGCGTCAATTACTTCATCGATGGAGTGAGAGTCGCTCGTGGACCCTATGAACCGGTGACACTTACGGAGTTTTACCTGAATGGGTGGGGGCGCGCACAGGCGAACTATGCCGCCATAGTGAGCGATCTTCAGATCTCGCGGAAGGCGCGCGCCGAGTTTCCCGAGGTGCCGGAAGTCTTGCGAGCCGCGCAACGCGCGAAACTTACGCCGCAGGCATTTGCCGCAGCAAAAGCCGAGGGGCTTCCGTTGACCGCATGGAAGGCTGAGCCAGATGACGCGGCCGAGATCTTATCGGTGGGTGGCGGCGTACTGGCGGTGCGTATCGACAGCATTCCAAAGGAAGGTGTGATCCTGCATCCGGCCGAGCCGATTGTCCTGAAGCCGACCACGCTGCGTTTTCTGGCCGATGTTAATGTTGGCCGGACCAGTGCTGACACAAAAATCGTCTTTCTAGTAAAGGGTGATGATGGGAAGGAACGTGAAATTCCTTCCCGGCAGATCAAGGGGAGCTGCTGGTCGCAGGTGGTCTCCGATTACGTCGGTGGCGAGCGTGTGGAATTGAACTCCATGCGTCCCGATTTTCCGCATCCCCGGGGCGAGGCGTTGCCGGTTGCCCTCACCGGCATCAAGCTGATTCCGCAAAGAGGGGGCTTGGTTTATCTGAGGAATATCGAACCTTCCGAGATCGAGTATCTGAAGCATCGCCGCTGGGAAATGGTGCCTCCGTTCGGGGAAATGATACCTCCTACGGCCAGTGGCCCCTTCAACAGAGGCATGCATCCGTTCGGTCCGGCGCAGCCTGAGGTTCGTCTGGATTGGTTTTTGCCAGACAAGGCGGGAACCTACAAAGTTCAATGGTCGCTGACCGATGTGTTTCAAGGACCTGACATCGGTTCCGGAGAATGGATGGGCGACTGGAATCCGGCCAATCTGGCTGATGCGTACAAGAAAAGGTTCTCCTTCAATCTCCCTGGTGCCGGCACCTACTGGCTGACACTTAAAACCTGGGATGGAACTGGAGCGCTTGTCAACTTGATCAACCTGCCGATGGGTGTGGTCCGGGACAAGGAGCATACGCCTGCCCGGCCTGATTGGAGCACATTCCCGAGGCTAATCGACAAGACTGGGATTCTCAGGATCGACACTGGTGTGGAGAACCACGTGTTCCCGAATCCCGAGTCTGCGAAACTCCGCGTCCGGGTTGCAGACCCTGAACAGGCGAAGAAAAGCTATGTCATCAGACTCAGCGTGAAAGACACAAGTTTGATGAAACGGCTGGAGAAGCCGGCAGTTTCCGAGCATCCGTGGAAGTCGACCGGCGGATCTGACATGGATTTGCCGCTCGCGCTGAAGGAGGTTGGAGCGGCTTACGATCTTGTTGTTGAACTGCTATCCGATAGCAAAGTGATGGATCGGGCAAAACTGAGAGTTGGCGTGAGAGATGGCTTCAAACCAATTAAACCCATGATTGTCCAACCGACGCTTGCCACCCTCTTTGGTTCCGGGAAAGTAGTGGTGACAAATGGAGACAGCATCGGTTGGTATGCCACAGGTAATGCAAAGACAGATCTTCCGTTCGAGGAATACTACAAAAAGAACATCGAGTCATGGAAGCGGTACGGAGTGACAGTCGAGCGGGTCGATTTCCCTCTTGAGGAGGTGTTGCCGTTGCCAGGTTTCGTCGATGCCCGTTCCACCCAGATGCGATTCCGTCTTTTGCGCGAGGCGGGTTTGCCTTATATGATCGCCTTTAGCGCGCCTCACTTCCAATACGATCCTGCATGGTTGCCCTTCCGGCAGCAGGAAGATATTTCCGGCATCCAATATATAGGACTGGACGAATGGGCCAATGCATATTTCATGTCTCCCGCCTCACAGGCCGAAGTAGTCCAACCCCTTGTCAAGGCTCTCTACGAGCGCTTTGGCGACGATCCGTCCTTCCTCGGATGGGTCTATTGGACGGACATCCTTTTCGTCGATCATGGAGAACGGCGCACCGACTTCTCGCCGCCGATGCAGAATGGGTTCGTCAAATGGCTGAAGGAGCAGAAAGGAATCACAGCCTTGTCCGACCTCAACGCCCGATATGGAACGAACCTGGCAAGCTGGGATGAGGTCGACATGCCGCTCCCTCCGGCGGAGCGGATGAAAGGATATACCGCTGCGGCGGGACGGCTTGACAACCAGGCCTGGCGCGATTCCTGGACGTACCGGATGTGGGTCATCAAGCATCTCGACAACGACTCCATGGCGCGGTACTCACGGCAGCTCGGCGACACGCGCCCCTGGGGGTTCTATTCCTACTCCTATGGGCAGGACGAGGAGGAGTATCTTGCCGATCTCATTTCCCTTGGATGCTTCACCACGCTTGGAACTGAAGGCAGTCCCAGCTACGGCTTCATCCGCAACAAGACCCTGATGCCTTACCATGCAGGACACGCTTATCTCGCTGAATACCAGGCCTTTCTTCCAGGGTTCAAGGAAATGGAGGAAAAGGATTGCGACCGAATTCTCGCCACGGTCATGCTCAGTGGCGGCAACAACCTCAACATAGCCATGTTCTTGAACGGCCCCTTCAGCCAGATCGCTCCAGGAGCGCACAAGGCGCCCATCGTCGTCAAAGGGTTGGAGCGGCAGACGAAATGGATTACTGCGTTGAAGGAGTATGCGCACTCCGACATCTTCACATGGGAGATTGGTGTCTATTCATATGGAGAAAGTGCAGGTGGAGCCATTGCGCAGAGCCTGTGGCCGGCCCATCCGAACCATGTCCTGAAGGTGTTTATGTCCGACGCCGCCTTCAATGCGCAGAAGATCATCTTCATTCCCGCAATATCAGGCGGAGCAAATGACGCCGATTTCACGCCTGAGATGCGGGAGAAGGCTCTTCGCTATGTCATGGGAGGCGGCAAGCTGGTCCTCGTCTCTCCTGACTCAGCCAGGTACACCCGCGACAACCGCGCCGAGCAATTCGCCCTGCTGACGGAACTCGGATGGAAAGACCGTCCAGTGCTTCTTCCAGAAAAAAAGGGTGTGCTCAATGCAAAGCCTGTCGACGGTGGCCTGTTCAAAACCAAAGGATGCCTCAAGCTCGCAGGCCCTGTCCCGGAACGTGTGCATCTTCCAGAGGGGGCGGTGCTGGAGGCGAGGTTTGATAATGGCCAGCCCGCCGTAGTGCGCTGGCCCGCAGGTAAGGGAGAAGTTTTGTTGTTTCTCCGGGAACTTGATTTTGCCAAGCAGGATGGAAAGGCCTTTGTCGAAGATCTGCTTGCCTGGGCGGGCGTTACCCGCCGAGTCACTGCACCGGGATTCTTCTGCTATGCCCATGATGGAGACGTCCGCTACCTCATGATCTACCTTGAGGGAAAACCCAAAACACAGGAAACAGGGACGGTTCGGATCCACGATTTGCCGGATGGTCAATATGCGGTGCACAACATCGGACCCGATCCTCTTGATCTCGGGATCAAGACTGGCGCGGAATGGCGTGCCGGTGTACAAGTACCCTTGATCCAGGGGATGATCGTGTTACAGTTCCGTCCTGTGAATAAAAAAGGAAAAGACTAATGAACTCCATTAATGCGTTATGGATAAAAGGAGGGTTTCACATGAAATACTTTCACGTTCCAAGATCATTGTTCAGGGCACGGTTTCATTTCCGGAATCGGACGACATTCACACTGATAGAATTGCTTATTGTGATAGCGATAATCGCAATCTTAGCCGCCATGCTGCTTCCAGCCCTCAAGAACGCAAAAATGGCAGCATCAAAAGCCGCTTGTCTGAGCAATCTCAAGCAAATAGGATTGGCAATCTCAAGTTATGCGACTGACTTTGACGGGTATCTGCCATGTAATCCATACTCAGCCAATGCTTCGCTCGAATGGAAAGATCTCGGAGGAGATTCAGGGCAACTGTATACGGACTACAGCTTCGTAACGACGAAGGCAGCAAACCGCCCGTTGAACATGTATATCGGAAATTCCTACAAAGTGTTCGAATGTCCGGGAGGACGAAACGATGAAGTGCCAGGTATTGGAAAAAACTTCAGCCACTACGCCTACTATGGAACATCATATCAGTTCCCTATGACCGACACTGGCGCCGAGGGCGTAATGGGTTATTATAATAGTGTAGGAACTGGTCTTAGAAGACTCGAAGACCGTTCCTGGGGGAATGTGATTTCCAAGAAGATTCTTACTGTTGAACCTCCATGGTGGACTAACAAAATTGCGTATAGCCGCCATTGTGCCGTTGGACAGCAAAACGAGAACTCTGTTTTTGCCGATGGACATGCGGAGCAAGTCAAAAATATTCATTATGGGCAGTTGGCTGGTTATGGATATTTCTGGACCTGGCATTGGCAGGCATGGCCCGCAGGCACACCGGTTCCAGCCTCTGAAGTCTATCCTTATTATTGAACTGACATTTCGGCGAAGACAACGGGATTTCCGACCGATATGTCGTTGCCTCGCCAGTATGAAACGGAGTTGCCGCTGCTTACTGCAAGGTTGGCGAGGAATCTTTTCGGATTCTTGATTCCGGCTTCGGCAAACGGGATTTTGACCTCGATGTTTTTATCGCCCTTTTTGACGACTATGTCCTTGACATCTCCGGCAGATGAAGTCGCTTTGGTTCCGGCTGCATCAATGGTTATTTTCACAGGGGCCGAATCATTGTCGGACGCAAGATATATTGTCGAATCCCCGGACAAGTCGGCAAGCATGCAGTAGAGATTCTGGCTGTCGGCGAGGAAGCGGAATCGCGGCTGGGTCTTGGATGGAGCCGTTCCCATGTATTTGCCATCTTTCTGATATGTATAGAAGGATGAGCACAGCAGGGAGTTCTTCCATTCGGCTTCAGGGCAGTTGCCGTCGACAGTCACGGATTTGGCTAGAGGCACGGCCTGGATGTCGGCTGCTTTTTCAATGTCAAGTGTCTTGAACTCGCGCTTGTCGCCGGGATTGAAGAGTACGAGATTGATCTGGTATTTGCCGTCCGGCAGGTTTTCCTTGCGTTTCAGGCTGACCTCGAAAAATTCCTTTTTCCCGCCTTTCTTGGCGGTTTTGAGGCATGGGAAGCTCTTCCATTCAGGTGACTGCCTGACCCCTGCGGTGAATGCGTCCGAATCCACCTTGAGATTTATGTTCGCAATGTCGCGGTCCATTGTGTTGAGCAGATAAACCCTGAAGGCGCCTTCCTTCGCGATCCTCAGCTGTCCGTCGCGGATGTCGACCTTTACTGCGAGATCATCCTTCGCCTGGTCGAAGACGTCGTTGCAGAGATGCGCTGCGGCCTGATATGAGAGGAGGCCGAGCAAGGAAACAACAGATGTCAATATAAATTTATTTTTCAGCGGCACACGATTTTTCATTGGTATCCTCCTTTGACTTTTTTCCATGATTTTGTAATAATGAAGAATTTGCGGTGCAATCTTTGATAGATAATCTCGTGCGGAAAGCCTTCCGCCGAGAGTATCTAGATGAACTGTTTTCTTCTCCCCTTTTCTTTGAACTGGAAGGGCGTCATTCCGGTGTTTTTCTTGAACACCTTGAAAAAATAATTTGCATCTTCGAAGCCGGACATGTGTGCAATTTCCTCAACCGTATGATTTCCCGACAGGAGAAGAGCCTGTGCTTTGTCCAGTCGCTTCCTGCGCAGGTAGTCAAGAGGACGGATTCCAAAATGGGTCTTGTACAGGTCTGAGAGATATGTCGGATTGAGTTTCGCCTCGGCAGCAAGATCGGAAAGTGTCAGAGGGGAACCGACATGCTGGTCCATATAATGAGACAGCGCGGAGAGGCGTGATTTGTCGGGCTGGTGGACTGCCGTTTTCATGAATGGGGCGAGCAATATCCTTAATAAGCCCTGCAGCATCAGTGTCTGTTCCGGATTTATCCGGCTGTCGTTCTCCCATATCAGCTTATTGTAGTCGGGCACATGGGCGTCGTATATCCTGAGTCCGAAATCAGGCACCTCCCTGGTTATATGCCGTGCAAGCTTGTAATGGGATGGCGTCGCTTTGACTGCATAGTCGAACGAATAGGAGGCGCAAAGGTCGCCGCCGTCATCGAGGGTAGCCTTGAAGACGGCGTAGTACTGGGTACAGCGGTTCCTGCAGGAGTAGTCAACCGGCACGAACGGAGGAATGAGATAAAGCATGCCAGGCTTGTTCCTGTATGTCAGTCCGCCATGCTTCACCACCTGTTCACCGTCTTCCACAAGATATGCTCTGGTGAAGGGACTTGTGCAGCGGGGATAATTCCACCATGTGCCGACAGTCACTTTTTCAAAGGCGAAAATCCTCAGGTCCATGGATCTGGCAAGACCGCTACTAATCATAATGGAATATCTTTCAGTTTAACGACATGCTTTGAACAGTATTTCCTGTCAATCTGTGATTAGCACAGTATAACCTGTTATAATTCAACCGTCAAGCATATTGTTTTCATCTCAGCCCGTGTGATGGTAGAGGAAAGACAGATTCTACTCAAGCGAAGGGAGTGTGACATGGGGATGTTTGAAACCAGGGGACTGGCGAAGGGTGCGTCCGACCGCAAGCCGGGCACATTATTAAAACTTGAAAGAATGAACAAAACACTGTCTCATAAGGAGCCGGACCGCGTTCCCGTAAGCGATTTCTTCTGGGGCTCATTCATCAGCAGATGGCGGAAGGAGCTCAATCTGCCCCCTGACTCAAATCCCTATTACTACTACGATCTGGACTGGATTGTGACCGTTCACAACATGGATCCGTGGATCCGCCAGTTCGGGACCATCAAGGAAAATCAGGACGAGGTCGTTGTCAGGACAGGATTTGGCGCAATAATGCGCAAGTACTTTGAATTTCCAATGCCTGAGATGACCGGATGGGAAATTGATTCCTTTGAAAAACTTGTGTCTGCCGAGTTCGATGATCCGCGCGACCGCCGCCGTTTCTTTGATTCTGGAGACAACCAGATTGCCGGCGTAGGCGACGGATTCACCCGCAATTCGCCCGCCTGGATCGACACCGTAAAGTCCCTCCGTCCGGACTTTCCCGTATATGGGAGCGTGATCGAAGCGTCGGAATGCCTGACACGCATGATCGGACAGGAGAATGCGATGCTTTGGATGGGGCTTTATCCTGACGAGATGGGGAAAACAATAGATCGCATAGGTGAATTTTATGTTGAAAATGCAAAGGCGGCGATAGATGCCGGTAACGGTTTGCTGGACGGTTTTGTCGTATGGGGGGATGTCGCATATAAGAATGGGACATTCATGTCGCCGGACTATTGGCGGGAGCACTTCAGGCCGGCCGTAGCGGAGATTGTCAAGTACGCGCATTCCAGGAATTTGCCTGTGATCTATCACGGCTGCGGAGATGTCCATAAGATATTCAGGGACTTCATAGACGTTGGCGTTGACGCTTACAATCCACTTGAGGTCAAGGCAGGAATGGACGCAGTAAATCTCAGGCGGGAGTACGGGCACAAGATCGGCTTCTGCGGCAACAGCGACATACAGGCATGGGAAAGTGGCGATCCCGACAGGATCCGCCGCGAAGTTCTTCGCAAGCTGAACGCCGCCAAGGGGGGCGGTTATATATTTCAATCGGACCATTCTGTGGCAAGCAATGTGTCCGGCACCACTTACGATTACATTGTGAAACTCGTCCGGGAATATGGCCGTTATCCGATACAGCTGGGCGAATTCGATGAAAAAATATAGCAGTAAAACCGGAGCTCTCCCATGATTGCAGCGAATCCTTTTCTCGGGATAGGTTTTCACGCAGTGGGTGCGATTTTCGCATCTACATGCTACACTCCCCAGAAGCAGGTGAAAGGCTGGTCATGGCAAAGCTACTGGCTTACGCAGGCATCTGTCTGCTGGCTGATTCTTCCGATTGTCGGCGCCGCCCTGACCATACCGCATCTTTCATCAGTCTTGGCGGAGGCACCAAAGGACGCGATGTTTAAATCTTTCGCGCTTGGGGCTGCCTACGGCATTGGCGGCACGGCATTTGGCATAGCAATAAGACATATCGGCTTTTCACTGACTTACGCAATTGCGGTTGGCCTTTCAAGCGTGCTCGGCACCTTGCTTCCGTCTCTTGTCGCCGGCACATTGATGGAGAACCTCAGCAAGACGGGCTCGGGCTGGGTAATGTTCGGAATTTTACTTGGGACTCTAGGCATTGCCGTGACAGGATTGGCCGGATACATGAAGGAGAATGATCTTTCCGGCGGCACCGCCAAAGGGGATTTCAACCTTATGAAAGGCCTGCTGCTGTCTCTTCTGGCTGGTGTCTTATCGGCGGTATACGGATTCGCCCTGGAAGCAGGTGAACCAATAGCTGCAATCGCAGAAGCGCATGGCGCCGGATACTGGCGCGGGAACATCACTTACATTTTTTCCAACTCAGGCGCATTCCTTACGACCGCCATATATTGTATCTATC
>JBAQUG010000342.1:0-4098 GCA_049297395.1 Victivallales bacterium
GTGCTATTCGTCTTACGAACAGGAACATTATTGTGTTTTTTAACAAATCACAGGTGGCAGTGACTAGCACAACTCCCAGTATTCCATAATATTTCATGGCAAGTATGCCTCCAACTATGCTGAAGACTACTACGATTTTGCTGTATAAGGCATATTCCATCTTTTCGATCAGCAACATTGTGAGTCCGACCGGATAGAATACGGCGACAATCACATTGCTGAATATGATGATGCAAGTCACGATATATGCATCAATATATTTAGGATCAAAAATTATATTTATGACAGGTTTGCCGAAAAGCCATATGTACAGGACTGGAAGGCAATAAACCGCAAGCATGAACTTGACAATAAAATTGTAAACCTGGATGAAATCTTCCTTGTCGTGAGGTTGCGTGAATTTTTGGAAGAAAACGGGGCGCAGAACGGAGAGAAAGTCTTTCATCGGCAAAGCCTGTTGGGTCATATTGAATATTCTGAATGCAAAAGAATAAAGGCCTGTGAAGTAGGCGTTCGACATGGCGGATATGATATAGTAGTCAGACATCTTCCCGACGACTCCGGCACCAATTTCGTTGACGCTTGAAAATAACCCTAGGCGGATCGTTCGCCGCCACTGGAACTCAATATTGTCTTTCCCGTCAAACTTGTCGATGACCTTCGCCTTGTACCATAGATATACAATGATTCCTGCGGTTAGTGTAATAATGACGCTGCCGATTTCAATGAATAACATAGTCTCCAGGGAAAGCCATGGGAGGGAAATCAAATATGCAAGCGTACGCAGCAGCGACTTGGCTATGTTGACATGTGCCAGTATCTTATGCAGCAGCAGCGAGGCCAGAACAGAATTCATCAAAGAGTTGAGCAGGCTGAACATGAGATATATGACAAACATCATGGCGTATGTCTCCATCGCCTTCATGTGAAGAAAGTCGCTCAGGGGCCCCTTAAAAATATAGAAAAGAACACAGATCAACCCAACCACGGCCACACTGACTATGGCACCGTAATTGATCAGCGCGATAAGCTCGCGTTTGGCCTTCTTCTCAAACAGCTCCGGTATATAACGGTTGAAAACCGTGCAGACGGCAGATGTACCGCAGAGGCTGAAGATCATTACATTCGCGACAAGGAAATTAAATGAACCGAAGTCATCTACAGACAGTTTGCGGATGATGAGGATAGTCACAACTACCTGAAGTACCTCGGCAACGAGCTTATTCAGGTAAATCCAAAAAGTATTTTTTAAGAGTATTTTTGCTTTAGACATAAAAATAAAATGGAAATGAATGGGGGATGTTGTTAATCAGGGTTCAGTAAGATGGACAGTCGAACGGCTGGATTACTGTATGACATCTCGCCGCATTTCCGAATGCCAGAACTTTCGAACTTCCTATTACTTTCTCGCGCAGCGACGCTGAGGCACAGCGATATAACCACGAAACACACAGAAAAAAGAAAGATTCTTTAACCACCAGTCTTCGCCAAAGCGCTACGCCCCGGCACGCTAACCTACACCCTTCGACAAGCTCAGGACAGGCTAACAAAGAGACACTAACGAATATTTGCTGCGAATTTGTTTCTCCGGAGGAGAATCAAAATTACAGCAAGGTTTGTATTGTAAAATCTAGAGCTGAAAACTTCCGAACTTCCGAACTTCCGCATTTCCGAACTGTCGAACTTGCCGTCTACCGTCCTGACCGTCCTACTGTCTGACTGACTCATTACTGCCCTACTGTCTACTGCTAACGTCCCACCGGCTTCTTCCCCACCACTTACTTGATTCGCCAGAATCCAGCTTTATGGCCGCCAATTCTTTCAAGAACGCCATCTTTCTTCAGCTTCAGAATATGCTGCTTCACTCCATTAATACCGATACCAAGCTGCTGCGCTAGTTCTTCTCGCGTAACGCGACTGTTCTGCCCTATTATTTCCAATAGACGTTCACGAGTCTTAGGGGTAGTCTTAGGGGTAGTCTTAGGGGTAGTCTTAGTCTTCTGTTCTTGATAATTCAAACTGGCGAGATACCCGTCGCCACTCTCCTCATATGTGAATTCCATGGTCGGATATTTTGCAATCTCACCACGCACCCGGATATAACCGCTGCCATATTTTTCAATATCGCGCGTCAAATAAAAGGCCTCGGCAATCAGCTTGTTGCGCGTGCGAGACTGATAACTGTCTGTTTTCAATTTTTCTATGGTCAGATCACCGTAAAGACGGCCGGGATTGAAAAAGGTGATGGCATTATCGAATATCTTGATCTGAATGTCCGTCGGACTGGTGTAGTCCCGATGTACTATGGCATTAAGCAGCAATTCCCGCAGGGCAGGGGGTGGATACTCAGGAATCTCCAGGCGCTGGATTTCCCCTGTGATCTCGAACGCAACCTTGACGTGGGAGAGGATGAACTTCATGGCATCCTCCGCCACACCGAACAAGGTGCCGCGGATCATCCGGTCATCAATAATCGTCGAGGCTGTCTTGAAGCGCCCAATATGCAATGCATAGGGTGGATCATTCTTGCCGAACAACAGCATGGCTGCATGAGTAGGTATCCGATTCTTCAGATAGCCCAGCTTTTCCAAAACAACCTGCCAGTCTCCTTCTCCCTGAAAGCGCCCGCCTTCCTTTACCCGTTTGAGAAAGATTGTTATCTTATCGAGAGACAGGTCTTTAACAGTTGACTGTTCTTCTGGATAGGAGTCCCAGGAAAGTTGCAGTGCTTGCATGTGGGAATTGGCAATTTCGGTTAATGACAATCGGTGGTTGCTGTTGGCAACCCGTTTGAAATAGCGATCACGGAAAGCGACGGGTTTTATCGGAAACTCACTCACATGAACAATGATAACGTTCTTCCCGTTTACAGGGAACGCTTCAATATCAGGAATGATGGACGGCATCGTGTTCTGCTTGATCTCATTCACCCAGTTCTGCATTGTTTCTTCACCACACGATGCTCCGATAATATTCCCGTCATTGGACACGCCGATCATGACTGTCCCACCCCGATGATTGGCAAAGGCGCAGAGAGTCTCAATGACATCTTTGCCAAAAGAGCCCTTGAACTCAAGAGTTTCCGACTCTCCTTTTGTAATTAATCGTTGGATGTTCATGTTTTCCCGATTACGCCTTCCGTCCGTCCTCTGCACACGTGTTCCTAACACAATAAAAAGATAGATGCTTTAGCCATAGACCTAAATTTTTCTGTTAAACTATCAAAATTTACCGGGAGGCCGATGTTTTCGAGGTTGTAACCTCGAAAAACCGGGATCAACCAATGCAATGTCCTGGTTGACTTGCACTGACTAGGGACACTGACCAAATATTTGTATTATAAATTCCGAGTTGCAAAAGCTTCTTAACCACCAGTCTTCGCCAAAGCGCTACGCCCCGGCAGGCTAACGTACACCCTTCGACAAGCTCAGGCCAGGCTAACCAAGAGACACTAACAAAGCATATGCGTTGAATGCTATTTTATGAAACAAGAAAATATCATTCAACGCATGATCTGGTTATTAATCCTGAATCCCGAAAACTTTCGAACTCTCGCATTCTAGAACTTTCGAACTTCCCTTCAGTGTCGATTAGTGGTGAAGTCTTCGGTTTTTCGGGACTTTTCCTTATACATTTTTAAAAACTGCATCAGGAAAATATATCCACCAGCAATTAAGAGGCCGATAAGTCCGCCTATTGCAGCTTTTTTCGCGCCACCACGTGGCAACGGACGGTCCGCGGGCTGGGGCTTTTCTAGGACGGTCAATAACGTCAAATCGTATTCCCCTTTAAGCTTTAGGGCGTTATACCTTTCGAAAAGCCCTTTGTAAAGCTGTTCCTTCTCGTTGACCTGCAACAGCAATTTATCTTCCAGATATTTAAGCTTTGGAAGCGGTTCGGGCTCAGTTATCAGCTTGTTGGTCTGTCTGAACTTAAGGAGGGCCTGCTTTGCCTCGTCAAGCTCAATCTTGGCTTTTCCCATGTCGGCATCAATTTTACTGATATCTGTCTGGGAATTCGAGCTTAGCTGGGAAGTATAAAATGCATTTAGCTTAGTTATCAGTCCATTGACAATCAATGGACTGATTTTTGGTTCTG
>JBAQUG010000343.1:0-23843 GCA_049297395.1 Victivallales bacterium
ATTTGTTCCGGAAATGGTGACTTTGGGCGTTCCGGAAAGAGATAGGGGCAGAGTGCCTGTATTGTAGATGGTGAAGGTTCTTGTCAGGGTTATGCCGTTTGCATCGACAGTTCCGAAATCCGTGTGGTCCGCCGTGGATGGGCTGGTATCTCCATCGGCAATAAGCACACTGTTTCCATTGACGTCTATTTTTGGCGCAGGTATGTCGACGGTGACGGTTCCATATGAAGACCATTTCTGCCACGTACCGTTTACTTTAGCCCTTACGCGGTACTTGTATTCGCCGTTGTCTTTGCTGAAAATGTCGTGGGAAGGTGCTACAAGAGTGTCGATTAGGGTGGATCCGCTGAAACCGCAGTATTGTGTGTTGGTGACGGAAATGTCGTCTATTGCCCATCCAAAAGCTGGAAATCCATCCGAACCGGTGGCGTTTTCAACATTCATGATGAATCGTAGCTTGATGACATCCCCTTCTGAAAATCCTAGGGCTGTGAAACTTGACGCATTCTTTGAAATCTGAGTCCAGGCGTTCACCAGCCCGCCATTGTGTGTCCATAGCGTCTGCCATGCGTCCCCGTTGTTCTTCGAGGCCTGGAGTTTCAGATATCCGTTGTTGGCGTCGGTATCGCTTCTATAGTAAAAACTCAGTGCCATATCGCTGGTGACCGTCAGGGTTTCCCTCATAGTCAGAGAAGACACTGAAGAATAATACTTACTGCCGTCATATGCCGTGAAATAATAACTGTCGAGTCCGGTTCTCTTGCCGAGATCTGAACGCATCACCTGTCCACCGATTATCCAGTTCTCCCACATTGTGTCCTCGTTCTCGGCACCGTCGGTAAATGAGGTCTGGGAGGAACTGCATTCCTGTATTTCATAATTATCGGCATCATACGAGGCTCCCCATGTGACGGTATAATTGCCGGTTACATTATCAGTTATGTCATAAACAGTAGGGACAAGGCTGGAGATATTGTAGGTCATTGTTGCGCCAGGAACTGAGAAATTGCTTAGTGTGTTATAAGTGTAATATGATGAATTATCAGTCCTTAAATAATCCTCTGTGCCCTGATAAAGCATTGAACTAGTACCATTAGTTCCTGTCTGGCCCCTGAACCCTCCGGCAAGGCCGTTTACGTTTGTCCAGGCATCGGTGGATTGACTTAGGAAATCTTTGTAAGGGGGATTTTGATCTGTGCCAATAGAATCATTTCCATCTGCCTCTTCAATCTTTACCAGCGGATGAGGCCATCCTCCATCGCCAAGAGTATTATTTGAGCTTTTGCTGTCGACATGGTATATGATGATCCCTGAACCGGGAAGATAGGCGTCAAATCCGATCTTCTGGCGGTTTTCAATCAGAAAATACTCACCGTTGGAACATCCGTCGCGCAGGAGATGGACATCGGGATTGCTGTTGAGCTGTCCAATGGGGATGGCAGTGTCAGAATGAACCAGCTTCGGATTAACGAACCCAAGTGATGCCTTACACCAGGCGCTGAAATGGGCAGGACAATTTCCGTCACTTCCATTCCATCCGCCACCAGACATTATGCACCAGTCTCCGAGTCCTCCAAAAATGCTGTTGTAGTCGTAAAGGTCGGGAAGGCCGAAGAAATGTCCGAGTTCGTGGCATATAACGCCTATCCTTGTAATCTGTCCCAGTAAATCACTCTCGTACCCCCTGCTGGCAGGTTCAGTATGGTAGGTGTACATCTTGACACCGTCTCTGGTGACCGGATCAGCTAGACTCCACTGATGCGACCATATGCAGTTGTCCTGACCACCCCATTCCTCGCCATATCCGGAATGGATAATCGTAATACAGTCCACCCAGCCGTCTCCATCTCCATCGCCAAGGGAGAAATCGAATCCTGCTGTTTCGGCGGCATTGATCGCGTCCAGCACCATCTCTTTGGGGGTCAGATCATTGCCAGATCCATCATTGGCGCCGTAGTATGACTGGTTGTGGGGAAGAATGACCCATGGAACCACTATGGTTCCCATAGCGAGATGTCCGTAGGAATTTTCACTGTAATAGTCCTTCACTGAACCGAGAGCGCCGTCAGCAATATGATTAATCTCATTGAATAAGTTATTATAGTCGGCGGGCGGGCGGCCATATGAGGGATTAACTGTACCCGCACTCCATTGATCCGCGAAACATGCCAGAATGACCACATTCTTTATTGTGGTGCTGCCGGATACTGAAATCTTTTTTGGTGGTGGCGATATGGGGGAAGGAGTGCTTGCAGAATCAGGGGCAGGAGCAAATGCGGGTTGAAGATTTGCTGCCGGCACAAGATTAACATTTGCGTCAAGCTTTTTAATCTTGCGTTTGTTTATCTTTTCCTGGATGAGCTTCCGATCCGGAAGCTCTCTTTTCCTGAGACCTTTCGCCTGCGGATTGACTTCCCCAACCCTCTCATCAGTAAGCACATCAAAAGCGGCTTCATTCTTCTTAGGGACAGCGTATTTCCAGAATCCATCGGCCTTGTCCTTTTTGACGACGTATCCATTGACATCCTCATGCCATGAGAAGTTTTCGTCGCCCTTCAACTTGACTTTAATTTCTTTGCCGTCAGGCTGGACAACGTCAAGCGCTTTGGGGTTAGCCGGCATAGCTAAGAGGGAATAGATAGGAATAAAGAAAAGTGTGAGCAGGAATATCAGGAGATATTTTCCGGACGAATTAAAATATTTCATAACAGGCTCCGTTTTTGGAAGTATACATCAAAGGTACAGAAAATACCACTAGGGAAAACCCTGCCCCAGGCAATGTATTCAAATCTTGCCTTTTCGCTTTTACGTCAGGCGTTTTGGACTGACCGATGGAGTGCGGTGACAGAGTCACCGCTCAAGCGCAGACTTTGTCTGCGCACTCCGATGGATGCCTTTGGCATCGTAAAGCCTGCGGAACTAAAGCACTTGGGATAGCGGCATTAGTAGGTACGTGCTTCAGCATGTACCGTTCTTCAAAGTCGTTAAATTCATGGTACATCCTAAAGGACGTACCTACTAAAAAAAGGGGCTGTCCGAAGACAGCCCTTTTAACCATTCAATAAACACAGGCAAGATGCCTGTGCTACATTTTTTACACCGCCAACAGGGCTTCAAGTCCGAGGTCGACTTCGCTCTTGAACAGGTTGTTGCGTTCCATCAGATGCCCACGGGCAGCCATCTGGGCGAACATGTTCTCCACAGCCGCTTTTTCCTCTGCTGCAGCAACTTGCTGTTCAGCTACCTGTGCTTCGAGGTCTGATCCACCGAATATTGCATCCATGAATTTTTCTCTGAGCTCATCGAACTTCTGTCCGAACGAGAACGTATCATCGTTCATTGCAAGCATCGGGTAGTTCGACACTGAATATGCACCAGAGCTTGTCATATTGCTTGTTTCATAGGAGTAGTTTCCAACATCAAGAGGTAGTCCAAGAGACAATCCAGCACCAGTTCCTTTTGTAGGACCAGTGGACCAGCCTGTGCCAGTCGATTGGAACAGACTGCCATCGGTATAATTGAGTCCAGCACCTTGTTCTGCGGCATTCCAGAAGAACTTCATTGTGAGCGCCGATGCGTCTCCAGTTGACCTTGTGACAGTCCAGACCCTGTTGACTGCGTTGGTCTGGTTGGACGAGCCCACCGGTATTCCATCATGCTTGCCATTAACCGTGATAGGAGTGAATGTGCTGAGTCCTACCAGCTTGTCGGCGGCAGGTGTATTACCAGTAAGATCAATTTCAATGACCGGGTTGGTGGTACTGTCGGTAAGGAATATTTGTTGTGTTGCGTTGCTTGTAGGCTTGATCCAGACTTTGCTGGTTCCAACCGTTACAAAGTAGTGAGTGGCATCGCAACCGTTAAGTCCAGTGAGACCAACTGCGTAGTCTCCTGTTATTTCCAAAGAGGTTCCAGCGGCCGAATTGTTCATCTGGAAGTATACAGCGGCATTGAAGGTGAAGTCTGTCACCGTCAGCTTGCCCTGTGTCATTATTGTGTTGCTCTGCAGATCCAGGCTGTCAGCCATGGCTGTGCCGGCAAAGCTTAGGTTCCTGATACCTGCACCTGTAAGCGTGAGAGTGTCATGTACGATGAGTGCCTTGGAACTACTCAGGTCGGCTCCATCGAGAGTCAGGGTGTCTATGATTATTGCCGATGTTGACGTCGAGGAATTCGTCAGAGTACCACCGACAAGGGTTATGAAGTCTCCAGCGCCCCCGACGGTTCTTTCAGCGATTATTCCAGTGCCTGAATTGGTGAGGTCTCCGCCGTTGAGTGTGATTGCATCGGCCTTCAAGGTCTTGGATGTCAGGAGGTTCCCTGTTCCGCCTATTGTTATCGTGTTTGCGGTAAGAATGGCCTTGTTCGTCAGAGTACCATCCGTGAGGTCAATGGTGTTTGTCGTCAGGGTGCCTAAGTTATTGTTCAAGTCGCCAATTACGGAATTAGCAGCAAGTGCGGTGTTAAATCCATTAAAGGAGAGAGCGTTAACAGTTGCCATTGTGCCTGTGTTCGTAAGACTGCCACCGGCAAGTGTGATGTCGATGAAACCGCCGACAGGAATTCCTCCCAAGGTCTTGGAGTTGGTGAGATTTCCGGTACCTGTGAATGTAACGCTATTGGCATACAGTGTCGCCTTGTTGAACAGTGTACCGTCGACGAGGTCTATCGTGTTGGCAGTCAAAGAACCCGCATTATTGGTCAGGGCCCCGTTGCCCGTGAAGACCAGTGCGTCCAGGGTGTTCATTGTTCCGCCATTAGTGAGGTTTCCGCCCGCGAAGGTTATGTCAAGTCCGGCACCGCCGGTCTTCTCGTTCATAGTCTTTGTGTTGTTGACGCTTCCAGTGCCTGCGAACGTGATGGTGTCGGTGTTCAGGATGGCCTTGTTGGTTATGGTGCCGCCGACGAGGTCTATTGTGTTGGCAGTCAAGGTGCCTGCATTGTTGTTCAAACCACCGTTGACGGTAAAGGCAAGAGCATCTATCGTGGTCATCGTCCCGGTGTTAGTCAGGCTGCCGCCATCGAACGTGATGTCAACACCAGCGACGCCGCGCTGATTGATGGTCTTAGAATTGATGATGTTTCCTGCACCACCGGTGAAGGTGATGGTGTCGGTATTCAATATGGCCTTGTTGGTCAGATTGCCGTTTGCCATGTCTATCGTGTCTGCCGACAGTGTACCTGCATTGTTGTTCAAGGCGCCGTTGCCGACTAGCGTTATGCCGTTAGTCACGGTAAGAGTTCCTGTATTAGTCAGGGAGCCGTTTGCCGTATAGGTGATGGAATCGACGTTCATGGTCTTGGAATTGGTCAGCAGGCCGCTTCCCATGCCGACAACAGGATTTCCGGTCAATATTCCCTTGTTGGTAAGTGTTGCAGTACCGTTCAATGTAATATTGTTTGGTGCATTGATTGTCCCAGCGGTCTCATTGACGAGTGAACCATCTGTAAGGATGATATCGCCCGCGCCTGCGATGGTCAGGGCATTGAAGTTGTCCAGCTTACCACCAATCAGGGTGACATCTCCGTTGACAGTAAGCGGGCCTTTGTTCACGAGATTGGCTGCTGTGCCTGTAAACGTGATGCTGTCGGCGACATATCTGCCTTTGAGGAGGGAAAGCGACCTGTTGAGGCTTACCGGGCCAATATTGCTGTCTGCAACAAGGTTCCCTGCGGTGAGCCATAGTTCGCTACCGTCGCCGCCGAAGGCCTCGAATCCAGTGTTGTTTACATTGCCGATTGTTCCGAGCTTGCCAGCGGTGATCTTGATTACTGTCGGAGTTGTTCCAAGAGTCTTGGTGGCCGTGGTGGCAAACGCCTTGTGGACCTGGACTCCATTCGGATTCGCCGTGAGGAATTCAATGTTCCCAATCGATGTAATTGAATTCCAGAGGTGGATGTCGGTTCCGGCGTTCACTGAGAGATCTTTGACGGCCAGGATATTTCCAAGCGTCACGTCCCCGAGGGCGGATGTGAGCGTTAGGTTCTTGTTGTTGCCGGAGTATTTCGCACCGGCAGTCACATCGCTTCCAAGAGTGACATCGCCGTTTGTCGAGGTGATGAACACTGCGCCGGTCACGCCAGTATCAACCTTCACGCTGTTGGCGAAGACAATGCTGTTGGGCATATTGATAGTGGCATCATTTCCGACAGCATCTTTCTTGATCGTGGTCGCACCGTTGAACTGTAATGTTGCGGCATTGTTCAAGGTCAGGGTGAAATTACTGTCTATGGTGGTCTTGCCGGTGAGGATGAGGGTACCGTCGACAGTTCCAGCTGCGCCCGAAGCCGCAGTTATCGGAGCTGCGTTTGTCGTGACAAGCTCAAGTGAACCTCCAGCATCAACATCAAGACGGTCTACGCCGAGCGAAAGCAGTGTTGCTGTGCTTGTGCCATCTCCAGCTACAAGTTTCAGAGCCTGTGCGCCTACGTTCATCTTAAGGGCGGAACCGCCAGTCACGTTGATCGTTCTTCCGGCATCCCATCCGGATATGTTGAGATACTTCGACAGGATATTGTTGTTCAGACCGTTGACAACAATGTTTGTATTGTCTATCACTATGGTCGAAGTGGAAGAGCCTATTACGGTATTCCCGTTGAGGGCAAGATCGTTGCTGAATGTAATGAGCTTCCCTGAACCGGCCAAGACGGTCAAATCCTGAAGGGTTATGTCTCCGGCGAATGTGATGTTCCCGGTGGCTGTGATTGTCTGGAATCCGCCATTGATGCTGTTTCCAGCAGAAAGATTCAGGTCTCCACCAACTTTAATTGACTTTGTGAGCAGTATGTCGTTTACCGCGTTCACTGTCAATGCCTTGACGCCAGTAATATTCCCTATGGTCACGTCAACTCCGGCCGTCAGTGTCAGATCCATGCCATTGCCAGTGTATGATCCGATTGTTCCGATAGAAAGGCTGCCGAGATTTGAGATTATGGACGTGTTGCCTGGGACAAGAAGTTTGTTGACGGTAGTGGTGCCGACGATGGAGAGGCTGTTGTCCATAACGAGGTTTGCCTCGTTTATCATAATGGTTCCGCCGAGTTCAAGCGTTGCAGCAGGTATTACCGCAGGCGGCGCCCCCACTATGTTGCTGAACGAATTGTCGAGAGTGATATTGCCGGCCAGTGCAAGAGTTCCGGCTATGGCTCCTGCCGGAGCGGTTACGGTGGATGTCACTGTTCCAGTGGTGACGATCTCGAAACGGTTTGCTGCGTTGATGGTCAATCTGTCAAGACCGAAGTTCAAATCTGTGGCGGTGCTGTTTGTCGTGTTGTCTGTTACTGTCAGGTTCTGCGCGCCGATGTTGATCTTGAGGGCTCCGCTTACTCCATCGACTACCTGGATCGAATTTCCAAGAGTCCATGGTCCTGTTGTCACATCAAGTCCCTTGGAGACTATGTTGTTGTTGAGTCCTGTCACAAGGATAGTGCAATCTTCGAGATGGACAGTGCCTGTTGCGGACCCGATGGTCACATCACCATTGAGGCTTACTGTTGTCGCAATGGTGTTGCCAAAGAACACCGTCCTGTTGCTGCCGGAATTTATGGTGACGTTGGTGAGAGCGATTGTTCCGTCAAAGCTGATGTCTCCAGTGACGTTCGCAATAGTCTGATTTGGTACGGCCAGTCCGGTGATGGTTACATCGTTCAGGTTGAAGTTGCCGCCGACCGTGATGGTCTTCTGTGTGTTGATTACTACGTCCGTCAAGTCCAGATCGGAAGTGGCGACTATTTTCCCGCCGCCGTCGATGTTGACAGGAGTCGCATCCGTTCCAGTGATGGTGATCTTGGCAGCATCGATCTCTCCGAAGTTATGAACTATCGTCGATGTCGCCGGGATAAGCGTCTGGAGAATCTGCAGATTCGCATTTCCGACCCCTGTGACTGTGAATACATGTAGTTTGACATTGTCGGTGCCATCGCCGACTTCCAGGCTGTTGTAGATCGTGATCGGTCCTTGGGCGCTCTTGGTGCTGAGGGCGGCTCCAGCTTTTCCATATAGAAGCAGGTTGTCATATTTCATAGCCTGCTGTGAGATTGCATCGACGGCGAGCACTTTCTGTATAGAGCTTGTAGAGTCGTAGATCACCGTGATGTCGCTGGTGGCGTTGTGCGTGACAGACAGCTTGGTGGTGTCGAGGCTTGTGGTGCTGAGTTCAAGAGTAGAAGCGTCCTTGAGAACGATCCTGCCATTAAGAGTGACGGCTGATGTTGAGTCGGCTACGGTGGCGGCCACTGTGAATTGCGCAGCATTGCGCACTTCTATCCAGGAATAGAACTTGCCAGTCCAGTCAGGACCGTTGAGGGTCCAGTTATAGTTCAGGGTCGGATCCACGAATCCGAGGGTGGCGTTGTCAAACACGAAAATGGCGTTTGAGGCGTTGAGCACGCCGCTGGCCTCAGTGAGGGTGTCGCCGTTGCCATTGACCCAGTTTGAACCGCCATCGCGTCCCTTGGTCAGTTCCCCGTCAACGTAGAAGAGCACCTTTTCGACTGAGTTTTCATAGGCGCCGCAGGTTATCCTGGCTCCAAAGTTTTCAAGCTGGGTCTGGTCATAGCCTGCACCGCCAAAAGCTGTGCTGAAGTAGGCAGTATCGTACACGTAGACCGTCTTCGTGCGTCCGCCGTTGTCGGTGAGCTTGGTGTCGAGCTTCGTCGTGCCGAAGGTGCCCCATTGTCCGGACAGGACCTGATAGCTTGCGACCGGAGGTGCGAGAGTCGCGCAAACGGCCCCATAGACACTGTTGCTGATGTTGTTTGCGCCATCGCTGAACAGATCGTCATGGATGCCAAGTTTCTGGTTTGCCAGCGTAATTGCAACTGACGGGTTTGCCGAAGAGGTGCCGCTCTGGATAAGGGCGGTATTGTTGTTGAACTTGCCGCTGAAGTTCTGTGCAAGTATCGAGTTCGTCAGATTGAGTGTGCCACTGTTCATGTAAATTCCGCCGCCGCTTGCAAAAGCATTGCCGGAAGCCGCGCCAAGAATAGTCCATCCTGACTGGTTATTGGCGATTGTCGTGTAATCCAAGTCAAGAGTATTGAAGGAATTAAATGCGATTCCTCCTCCATGTCTGCCCGCAGTGTTATTTGCGACGGTGCTGTTTGCCATGGACATATCACCTGTGGTGGCGACATAGATGCCACCGCCGTCGGATACGGCCTTATTGTCGCCGACCGTGCTGTAAATGACGTTCCCGTTGCCGCTCAGGAGATAAACGCCGCCACCGCTGCCATTCGCTGATTGATTGGCGGTATTGTTCACTATTGAACATCCACCCCAGAAATCTGTTGGAACCAATCCAACCAGACGATTTACATGGCCGATATCCAGAACTACGCCGCCGGTACTGTCTTTGCCGCTGACATAAATTCCGCCTCCGAAAGTTGCGGTATTGCCGCTGATTGTGGAGTTGACCATCTGCAGGTATCCCTGATCGGAATAGATTCCGCCACCCATTCCGTCGGAGAGGGCGGAACTTGCCGTCGCCTTGCAGTTCTGTATTGTCACGTTGTCAAGCCAGAGGTTTGCTGAAGAGAAAATTCCACCGCCATTTCCAGCCACATTTCCGTTGGACATCACAAAATTACTGATTCCGACGGTGGACAAAGAACCTGCAACAGCGCTCTTGATATTGAACAATCTGCTGTTTGTGCCTGCGACCAGCTGGGCGATGGAGCCGGTATGAGTGGTAGTGATATTGCCATTTGTGTCCACTGCATTCCAGTCGAACATCCCGTCGATGGTCACTGTACGGTTGACTGTTAGTTCACTTACGAGATTGATGATGAGATTTCCGCTGGCATTGAGTTCAGCAGTGCCGGTTGCAGGAAAGGCAGTAGTGCCGGTCAGGCCGACGGTATACACCTCGAGCGTCACCGGATCAATATATTTAGTTCCATTGATCTGCCAGGTGTCCTTGAAGGTGATGTCTGAGCCGTCGTCAGCCAGGAGAGTTGCTTCGCGAAGGGTAAGAGTACTGCTGTCCCAGAGAGGAGTATAGCTGGTGTAGTCAAATCCAGAACGGGGCGTGGCGCTGTCATAAGCGCTTTTGACTACCAGGCTGCCGGACAGATAATCGAAGGAGCCGATATTTGTCACCGTTGTCGGCAGGCCGCCCAGGATGGTGCGATCAACGCCACGCTGGTCAGTTGTCAGGTGATGGAATACGCCGCCCGGATCGGCAACTAGAGTTCCAGCATCCATTGCTACGCTGCCATTAAGTACGCGCAGCGTGCGGGTCAGGGCGCCATTGTAATTAAGCGTGTAATCCAGATTCAAATCATTGACAAGGCCATATTGCAGATTTGAAACATCAGGTATGACTCCCGGGATAAGAGGAGTGCCTCCCGGTCCAAAAATAGCAGTGACAGGCACTGGGGTGGTTCCGGAATACACATTGTCTGAATAGGCCGTATTTGCAGCGGCAAAGGTATATGGGGTGATTCCCATGTCGGTGTAAAGGCCCGCTGTAGGATTGGCGGCGCTTCCCCCATTGTCCGTGGTGTTGATTTTAACGAAGGTGGCGAGTCCGGTGGTAGCGTCAAATCCGGTAATCTTGATATATGAGTTTGGGACAACAATTCCACCAGCAGTTAATTCCTGCGTGTAGATAAATGGAGCCGTCAAAGTACCTGCGGTTATTGCGTCCATATATTGTTTTGGAAGATTATGATCGAAAAGGAATTCGGCGGTGGTGGGTTCAATGCTCAGGTAATCGGGCGCTCCGGTGGCGGCTACTGTGGTGAAAGATGCAACTTGGTTGTTCAATGTCCCGTCAGCCCAGTCAAACCCGGTATTTACCGGTGTTCCATCAGCCTGAGCTACGTATTGATATATCGGAGTATATACGGCAGAAGTTCCAGAATATGTGAGTTCATAGTAGGCAGGGTCTGTTCCAGGAACTGTGGCGGTTGAAATGGGAAGATATTCGTAGAGCTGTTCTGTTCTTGGATCGTTGTAGGCTCCGATGATGTTGTGGGTTCCGTCACCTGCGAAGGCGGGATCCACAAGCACGCCGCCCCCGGTACGGACATATAGGTCGGATCTCTGCCAGGTTTCAAATCCGCCCGCCGTGAGGATCGCCCTGTTCTCAACAAGCATGGAATTTGAAAGAGACAATGCTCTGCCGGCAGTGACCACCGCATCAACAGCCACGGGGTTCACGGTTGCATTGGTGAAAGTTATTGATGTAGGTGTGGCACCGCCTACGACGCCTGTGACCTGGTGGGGATTCGGATCCCCGGCGATAGTAATATAGGTCCCAACTGCTATTACGCCGTTAAATCCCTCGACGGATATGGTTAATGCTCCGGTATTGACAACTCTGGTAACGGGATCTAAATTATTTATGTTATTTGCCAGGGCAGTGGTGAATGCTATAGATGTAGTTGCCCCAAGCCCGTTTGTAGTTACGGCTGAGACTTCATAGGTATCCACACCGATAGTAACATAGCTTCCAATTGCTATTCCGCCGGCAAAACCATTAACATTGATAGGAGTTCCTGCTAAAGTCCCTGCGGCATATCCACCTCCATTATTAATTGCACCGGTAGCACTGAAGCCATTATCATCGATGGCACCCACGTGAGTATCATTATAAAACGCGGCCATTGACTCCAGGTTGATAGTTTTAAGGGTCTCTGGATTCCAGAAAGTCGCATCAGAGACCAGCGCCTCATTGTTGACAACGGTATTGTAATAGGAGATTATGCTTCCGTTATTGTAAACAGCAGAGCCATAACTCCCCCAGTTACGACCTTTTTCATAATCAATCTTAACGTTATTGGTGTCAAGCGTATTTCCAGCAACCGTGCAGTTCGCCATGTTGAGAGTTGCCATGTTGACACCGGAAGTGAAGCCATTGAAGATGCCAGCGCCTTTTACCGCGTTTCCGGCAATAGTTGATCCGGACACCGTATTCCCGCTGATTTCAGAGCGTTCAATAGTCAAATTTAAGCTGTTGAAAATGCCGCCGCCCAGCATTGCATTGCCGAAATCACTGGAACCATTGGCCGCATTGCCGTTGATCTGGGAGCGGTCGACTGTCATTGTACCGCCGTTCCAGATACCGCCGCCCTGACCGGCATTTGGACTCTCGTCGACACCCTCTGTCCTGATTGCAGTGGCTGTATTATTGTTGATGGATGAATCGTAGATATAGGCAGTTCCAATATTGTAGACACCGCCGCCTTTTCCACCCCAATTTGAATCAAGATTTCCACCTGCGGCCGTGCATTCCTGGACAACCATGTTGATCAGGGTCAAATCGCCTCGGTTCAAGATACCTCCGCCATTGGTTTCATCACTATTCTGACCAGAGCCTACTTCTCCAACGCCGCCGGAAATGGTGAGGTTGTTGAGAGCAAGAACAGATCCTGCAGAATTCAAGAACAGTCTGTTTGCGGCGTAAACAGGCTCCCCGCTTTTCCCGGCAAGAACGGTGATTCTGCTTGCATCATCCTTTGAGCGCAGTGTATTGTCATGTTTTGTTGGATCTACGGAGCCATCCGTATTTCTTATCATATAGCCAACGGCAACATCCCTATCTGCGGATGCGTCCGAGTTGCCCCAGCGCGAACCTATTTCTATCTGACCGTAATTCAGTTGGATAGAGTTATTATAAACGATGCCGTCATTGGCTGTGCCAAACAGTGTCTTGTCGAATCCGACATAGCGGATATCGTAGTCTGCCGGCAGGGCATTTGCCCTAGTGTCTATCCAATAAATTGCCTCACGCAGTGTCAGCCCGCCTTTCAGGGCTTCATCAAAATAATGGGCATTCGTATCGCCGGTGTACCATAGCTGGGAATCATCTCCCTTGCTTGTGACTTCTGTGTGGAAGATGGGTTCAAACGCGCCGATTGAGGCCGTCTTCGTGGCTGATACCCAGGTGTTTTTGGCGCTATCCCAGGTCCATGTAGAGCCAGAACGGGTGTTTCCACGCTGATCGTAGGTAACAGAACCGACGGCTGCCGCATTGGAAGTTGAGGCCCAGCTGAGCGGACTTATTATTGCAAGCGCCATTGTCCTGTAATTTGCGTGATACAGGAGGTTTGTGTCAAGATAAAGATTGTTCTGTATTGCGGTTGCCTTCCCTGCATCTGTTCCATACAATCTGGAAATAAGAGGGTTGCCTGACATCGTTAGAACTAAAGTATGACCGGCGGTGTTATTGGCCTGATCCATGAAATAATGGCTGTAGATGTTACTGGTCGTGGAAAAACCGGAAACATTGATTTGTGAAGAGACAGGAATGTATATCTGAGAAGCGAAAGTATCTGTGTCAAGATTATAAATTATTGAATTTTTGACAGTAAGAACGCTCTTGTTCGCAGCTGCCGGATCGCCATCAATATAGATTGCAGCTCCCAGTCCAAGGCTTTCGTTATAAGCCAATGTGGCAAAGTTGATGCTGAGGTTGCCGTAATCCATATAGATTGCACCTCCCGCGCCTACGGATGCATTTTTGGAGAGCGTGTCGTTTTCTATGATCAGTATGCCATTTGCCTGGTAGACGCCTGCGCCATTGGAAGAAGCAAAATTATTGCTGATGTTGCTTCTCTGGACGTTCAATGTCCCCGAAGTTGCGTTTGTATAGTAGATACCTCCGCCATTTAAAGCCTGATTTGAGGCAATTTCCATGTCAGTCAAAGTAACAGTGCCGGAATCCTTGACATAGATAGCGCCGCCATTAGCCGCCGCTATATTCCCAGACATGTTGATGAAATCCATTGTAACATTCGCGCAGTTCTCAATATAAACTCCGGCTCCGTTGCCCGTCAAGGTTTTATTTCCGGTAATGAAGGATTGGGTGTTGTATAGGCTGGCGGGATCGAAGACGGTCTTGATTGCGATGTTGCCGGCATTATTGAAAAGAGATATTCCGCCACCGTTTCCTATAGTGGCAGTATTTCCTTGTATGTAGCTCCACTCCAATTCAAAAACATTGGCAGTTGTAGTTGAATTTCCATTCGTGAGATAGATTCCGCCCCCGTCAACGTTGGCTGTATTGTAGCCGACATCGGTTCGGGTAAAATGCATTGGGGAGGACTGTTCATAATTGGAAAAGATATAAATTCCGCCGCCGTTGTTTCCGGCGGTGTTTCCGGCACCAAGATAGCCGACGGTCGCGTAGGTCAGGGAAATATTGCCGTTATTGCTGTAGATCCCCCCCCCACTTCCGTTGGTAGCATCATTAGAACTGATAAAAAATGGATTAGCAGCAGATGCTCCTGTAACATCAAGAGTGCCGTTATTGTAAATACCCCCGCCGTGTTCAAATGCTCTGTTGCCGCTGATAGAATTATTGCCGGTACACATCAGGGAGCCTGCGTTATAAATACCGCCGCCGTTGCCTGAACCCGCACTGTCATCTGCAGTATTTGAAGTAGCTATTCCCGAAAAAGTCAAAACACCAACATTGTAAATACCGCCGCCGTACGTGGCCTGGCTGTCTTGCACAGTGGATATTCCAATGGGGCGTCCATTGCTGGGAGCGACTGTCTTGAACTCAAGAGAACTTATGCCTGAAACATAAATACCGCCGCCATTGCCGGCGGCGGGAGCGCTGTCTGTTGAAAGTGAACGGCCATTCTGAATAATCATGTTTTGCAGGATTACACCGGTCTGGTCGGCGTTCATCTGGGAGTCCACATAGATGCCGCGGAAACTGTCTCTGGCATCAAGGATTACGATGTTGTTTTCTAGAAGGTGTACTCCGTCGGCATCGTCCGTCCACTGGGGAGTAACAATATTCCCGTCGATTGTGATATTTGTTTTTATTGTCAGAGTGTTAACCAGGCCATTGACCAAAGTGTTAACACCGGCAATGTCTTCGAAATGGTAAATCTCAGATGAATAAAGGGGACCCCGTGCTCCCGGAATCCAATCTTTAACAGGATCATCGGGATGCAAAACAGTATAGTCTGCAAAGACGATATTATCTCCATCATTTGCGATGAGAATAGCCCCGCGCAAGGTAAGGTTTGCTTCTTGTACTCCATCAGGATTTGTCACCATCAAGTCCACCATGTTTCTGACAGTGAGCGTGTTGAGGTTGTGGTAGTAGTTGTTGATGGTGAAATCGTGGGTTTCTATCGTTCCGGCAGCATATTCGAGGTTCCAATTGCCTGCAAGGCCGGTAATGTCGGTCGATGCGGCCACATCTGCTCCGGTGGCTGAGGCTATCTGATTGATAAGATCCTTGCCAACCTGATCCTTCGCAACATTGCAGCCATAAATATGGATATCGCCGTCTGCTGACATGGACTTGCCCCATGCGGCGAGTGCATCATGGTGGGAGTCTAAGAAATCTGAGTTGACAGTGTCGTTGCCGAGGAAGAATCCGCCTGTGGTGTAGTCGGCATCGGAAATAAGGCTGATGGAATCGACGTCGGTGCGGCCGTTGAGGTAGTCTGTTATGTCGTTGAACGCATTGTCCCTGCTCAGGTACACTACCTCGACGTCGCTGTCCAACTGGCTGACGATGGTGCTGGCGTCCCTGACAGAGGAATCAATGAAAGCTATTTCGGTCGGATTCTCAATCCTGTGGTCGAACGACTGGATGGCGTCACGGTTGAAATACTGGTCGATGAGGTCGACGGAGCCTGTGCCCTTGGCGACATATTCGAGTTCCCAGTTTCCGCCGGCATCGGTGTCACCGGTGACATCCGTGCTTGCGGCGACCTGATGGTTCGTGATCTCCGAGAGGGAATCGACGAGATGGCGTCCGTTGTCGGTGGAGGCGAGATTCGAGGCGAAAATATTGACTTTGCCCTTGTCGCCGAGCAGTCCTTCAACGCCGTTCCAGAAATTCTGCTGGGCTTCGGAGGAAAGGGATTGCGCGGAAGTATCGCTGTCAGCGAAGATCTCGACCGCTCCATCGTGGGCCTTGTCCGTGACGAATCCTATGCTGTCGGCCTTTTCCCCGTTGAGGGCGTCGGTGATCTGCCGGAGGAGTTCGGTGCTGGTAGTTGTCTTAGGGTCGTATTTGACGATGATCGTATCTGAATTTGCGCTCTGGAAGAGGCTGTCGGCATTTTCAAGGGAGTCGGATACGACGAGGACGTTCACATGTGTGTCGGCGGGCTGGGCTGCGGAGGCGGACGGATCTATTGCGGCTGCGACGGGGGTGGCATCGGCTGCAATATCTGTGTTCTGGACGGCCGGGGCGGAATCCGGGTTCAGAATAGGGGATGGATCCTGGGAGGTTTGTGTCTGAGCCTGATCCGGTGCATGGGAAGGATCAGCCGGTGGCTGGGCCTGTGCCTGCGCTTCCTGGGCCTGCTGTTCCTGCTGGACCGCTGCAACGTCCGCCACTGCAGCACCATCGAATAGAATGCGTTCTTCAAGTTGATACATTTGAACACCTCTGTGTTTGATTACATCCGCACTGCGCCAAAATAGGCTAGCCGCACCTGAATTTAATATATTCCAGTATTTAAAGCATAATTTTGAAAACATGTCAAGCTTGGACAATCAGAAAACACGGAAATATTTACCGGCAGGACCGGCAGATATTTCGTAACCGTTAAGCTTGGATACCCCCCTGCCGGCTTGTCTGGCAGGAGTAGGAGATTGTTCAAGTTAAAGATTGAGGGTCAAATTACATCCCTCCTTCGCATCCGGCCACTGCCGGATGCGAAGGAGGGATGGGGTAGTGACTGCTGATGAAATAGCTCGCAATCTTTATATCCTGCCAGGCAAGCTGGCAGGGGAATATGATAAACGCCCGGCTTAACGCTTACGATATTTCCGCGCTGTTCAAGCTCCCCTTTTCAGCCCAATACGCGGAATTTCTGGAAATATTATGGCGGAAATGAAAAAAAAACGAACAATCCGCCGTCGCTAAGATGCTATGGCGGACAAGTCGGAGGACGGGGCGCGAATGATCGAATGGAGCCTGTGTGATATATAATAGTAATATAGATTTTATACGTCAGAAAAAATTTATCAGAAGCTCAGTTCCCTCTGGAGCACCTGGATGGTCTTTTTGACGAGGTTCCCCGCCACTGAGGAGTATTTGCTGAGCTTTGCGATCCCGGTGCGTCCGACCGTGGGAGGGGCTGCGGTGAATTCCATGTCGATCTGGTAGTAGGTCAATACCGGTTTGAAGAAACCGTCCTCACCCATGAATCCCGGGATTGGTCCGCCGAAAACGCTCAACAGGGGGGATGGAGGCAGCGCGGCGGGCAGGGGGTTGATCCCGGTGACCTTCCCCGGATATGATGAGAGGGCGTCGCTCAGCGAGACGGATACGCGTTCGCCCGCATGTATGAACTTGACGTCGTCCTCCGGCACATAGGCGATAGCGCGCATGGCCCCTGGGCGGAAGATTTCGCCGACTATGTCTCCTTTTGAAAGCCACTTCCCGTTTTTCAGATGCGGGTCGTGGAGGGAGAAGACGCCGTCGACAGGGCTGGTTGTTCGCATTTGTGAAGTCCTTCTTTCCGCTTCAGCCTGGGCCGTGCGGCTGTATTCAAGGGATTCCTTCCTGACATTGATCTGGGAAAGCTGCTCCTTGTCGGTCTGCGCCTGCTCAAACTGCAATGCGGCTATCTGGGTGTCGAGTTTCGCCTCCGAGGAGCGCATCTCCAGGACGGGATCCTTCTGGGTAAGGACGGTATCCCCCTTGTGCACCGAAGCTCCGTCCGCGAGTGGCATGTCCTCCAGGAATCCGTTGATTGTGGCGTAGACGGTGACGGATTCGACGGGCTTGATCTCGCACGGGGCGGTTATCCTCCAGGGAAGAGGGATTATCAGGAGGATGACGATGAATGCAGTTCCTCCCAGCGAGTATGCAAGCTTTCGCCTGTTGAAGCTATTCCAGTTTTTCACGAAAAATTTCCCTTCATCAAGAATGGGTTTGACCAGCAGCAGCCAGACTTCAAGTATGAGGAGTACTATACCGACGACTTTTGTGAAATTAAAGTAGACAATCAGAATTATCGAAGTGTATAGGAATATGCGGTAGAGGAATGATGATATGCTGTAGGCTACGAGGAAGATCCGTTTCCATCCGGTCGAAGGATCCGGAGTTACCGCCAGGCCGAAAAGATATTTCCTCCAGATGCCGCGCAAGAGTTCGGTTCCCCTTTTCTGGAGGTTGTCGATGTTCACGAGATCCATGAGCATGTAGTATCCATCATAGCGGATGAACGGATTGCCGTTCACCATTGCCGTGTTGATGAGGGTCACTGTGAAAATATAGTAGGCGATCGTGTTCGCCGGACCTGTGCTGGTGTTTGCCCAGATCAGGGCCGCGAATCCGCCGATGAAAAGCTCGCTTATGATTCCGGCTCCGTCGATCAGGAAGCGTCTGCCTCTCTCCGGGATCCGCCATGAATCCGTGATGTCGGTGTAGAACCTGGGGAAGAACACGATGAAGGCGACGCCCATTTTCCTGACGCGGCATCCGAAATTGCGTGCCGTATATGCATGGGCGAACTCGTGTATTGCCTTGATCAGCACTATCGCGATCGAATATCGGAGAAGCCCCTGGATGGAAATGGAGGCGAGGAAGGCGTCTGCGAACTTGTGGTAGTTCACGACAAGGCATATGTACCCTATGGCTGCGACAATCTTGAGCACCATCATGGTCCAGCGGTTGAATATGGATCTCGCTATTTCAAGAGTGTTCTGGATGAAGCGGTCAGGCGAGATCAGGGGGATGCGGAAGAAGAGATACATCGCGAGTACAAGATGCCAGAACATCTTCTTCTTCATCTCGCGTGTGCGCTGGGCTTTGACCTCTGTGGCCTTGTAGACCGGTTTCATGAGATTGCTCTGCTGGAGAAATGCGATTATCCTGGAGGTTTCCGCCTTGTCGGTCTGTATTCCGGACTTTTTGAGCTTGTCGATGAACGATTCAAGTTCCAGGTTCCCGGACATGCAGCTGATTATCCGGTAGTCTTTTTCGGATATGCGGAAGTAGTTTCCGGAGACAGGATCGAATATCACCCATGTACGCAGCCCGCCCTCATCGGTTCCACCCTTGAACAGTTCCAGATCCCCTCGCAGTTCGCCGGTAAACTGCTGCTGCGGAGGAAGAGGCATGGATACGGGCCGGGATGCGGAAGCCGGCCCGGATCTGGAGGGATCTTCTGGATTATTATGAACATTCAACATCGAACATCCAACTTTGAACATCGAATTAAGAACAGAAACAATCAAGTGCTTTTATTGTTTCCGTTTATTCATTTCCGCTGTCTTGATGCTTGAAACAAATATTTTGATCAGTTCTTCTGTTTCATCTAATAATCTCTCTTCAAGATCGTATTTGCCGGATTTATTCATTAATTACATTCCTTTCATTCGATGTTGGAAGTTGGAAGTTGAGTGTTCGATGTTCATTATCCATTTCCCTACAGCTGCCTGTACCATAGCACCATGTGGCGGAAGAGGTAGTAGCCGAACGATACCTTCTTGCCGGAAACCCTTGCAATGCCGCGCATCCCGCAGATGAGATTCTGCTGCTTGTCGCCGGTCAGCCTGACCCTTATGAGATAACAATATTTCTTCGTCTCAGTCAATATAGGTTTTGGGCTGACTGAAATGATCTCCCCCTTCAATGTCGATTCCGGCCTGGCATGGAGGTATAGGGCGACAGTACAGTCCGAGCCCAGCACCGATGCATTGCGCTCATCGAGCGAGATCTGGGCCACCAGGCTTTTTGTCTCAAGGATCTCAAAAAGCCTCTCGCCGGGACGGACCGCCTTGCCTTCCAGCTTGTCGGCATCGCCGATATCCAGTATGCCGTCTGACTCGGCGCTGACCTTGCTCCTGTCTATATACCATTGGTTCCGTTTGATGTCTATTGAGGATTTTTCCTTCTGCAGTTCGAGAAGTTTCACTTGTCCGCGCTTTGCAACCTCCTGGAATGACTGCCGTTGGATGAGATCGTACTGGGCGGATGTCTTGTTGAATTCGTTCTTGGCATTGTTGAGGTTGAATACCCTCTCGTCTGTGTCGAAGTCCAGGATGACGTTTCCGGTCTTCACGTTGTCTCCGCTCTTGAAATGGCAGGACGCTATCCTGCCGTCAAAGGGTGAATAGGCGATGATCTCCTTTTCTGGGACGATCTCGAAGTCGGCGGATACTGTCTGCCTGACGCGCAGCGCCACCGTTGAAATAAGGAAGATCACGAGGATCACAAGCGTCAACCTGGAAGGGCGCAGCCATTCGCGGCGGTCCATGAATCTCTTCACCATGGGAGTGCGGTGGCGGTTCAGAACGAAAAAAAGCGACTCGCTGTAGTTCTCGCGGAGGATGGAAAGTATTGCGGAGGCCACTGAAGCCTGTTCTTTCTGGGCAAAATCGAGCACCCATAGGAAACCCACATTTTCCCCGCTCTTTGAACCGGGTTCGGATACCGGGACGATGTAGACGGCCTCAGATGTCTTGAGCATGTATTCAAGGGACGCTGCAGCATCCGGTCCGGCACCGGCTGAAGAAAGGGCCTCGGAATCTACGGCAGTTATCTTTGAAATCCTGGCGAAAGGTTTTACCAGTGAGAGCAGTTCAAGACAGTATTCGGAATTGCTGTTTACGTCTGCCTGGCCCGATACGGAGATTATTTTTGGCTGTACCCCCCTCATGTCGATGATTGCCGAGCGGCTGTATGGGAGCGCTATCACGCTGTTGTTGACCACATGTCCGGACCATTGTATGAGATCGGTTTTTTCAAACGCCTCGTGCCCCAGGCGTATGATCGCTGAAAGGGCGTTAAGCTTTCCCTTCAGCAATAGGACTTCCTTCTGCTGCTGCTGCTCTCCGGCACCGTTCATTTTTCAGGCTCCTTTTCCTTCTGTGAAGGGGGAAGGAGGATTCCAGTCATTCCGGCGGTCAATGCGCCATCCTTGTTGTCAATCAGCAGTTTTATTTCAAATGTGCGGCTTCCTGCATCGATCTCGCCTGCGATCTCATATACCGAGCCGGCGTGGACCGTTCTTGTCTCATCCACCTGTACGTTCAAAGTCTCGCCGATCTTGATGTTGTTCCGTTCTGAAGATGGAAGATGCATTACTGCCAGGAGCTGGTTGTCGTCGATTATCTGCAGCATCTGCTGTCCGACCCTCACGAACTCGTGCTCCTGGAGCATCTTTTTCACGACCCTTCCGGAGAAAGGCGCGGCGATATGGCAGTTGTCAAGATCCTCCTTGGCCAGTTCCAGGTTGGCGTCCTGGTACATCATCTTTGAATTGGACACATCAAGCTCAAGCTCGTTCTTTTCAACGTCCTGAAGTCCCTGGAGACCCCGTTTGTAGAGATCCTTGGTCCGGGAAAGGTTCTTGTCCGCGAATGATACGCCGGCCTTGGCTTCGATGCAGGCCGACTTAGCCTTGATCAGGCGCTGCTTGAAGGCGTCGTCGTCGAGTTCGACAAGCATGTCGCCCTTGTTGAATTTTTCGCCCTCCTTGAATTTATGGATCCGGATTGCGGTTTCAACCATGGAGGAGAGGGTTGCCGCCCTGAACGGGAAAATGACGATCTTCGTCTGGAAGACCTCTGTTTCCTGGTTCTCCCCCTGGGAGATTGTCCCGGCAAGGCAAATCACGCAAACGGCAAGTGGAAACAGAAATGACCCGGCCAGTCTTGAAAATTTCATATGAGTATCCTTGTCGTTGGAACCAAAAACTATTGGAGTATCCGGTTAATATATGTTCGTTTCCACAAATTGGCAAAACTGCCAAGCCAAAGAATAGGAAAATTAACACCAGTCCGTTTGCATTCCATGAAAAAGATAATATGTTTTTTGCTGCTTAAAATAACGCAGAATCAAAAATATAGAGAAAGGCGGAATCCTATGGAAGAGAGAAAAGAGTCGGAAATCTATGCGGACGGAATTGGACAGATCCACTTTGTCGGCGGAATGGTGCGCTTTGACTTTATTACATTGCAGCCGGATCCAAAGGGCAAGGGCGAACCCACCCCTGTCTACAATGAAAGAATAATCATGCCCCCCCAGGGATTCCTCAACGCCTTCAATTCCATGCAGCAGCTGATCGACAAGCTTCTCGAAGCAGGCGTTCTCAAACGCAATCCCCAGGCCGAAAATACTTTCGAAGCCAAGGCCGACAAGAAGAAATAATTCGGGCTTCAGCAATACGGCGATACTGTCGTAGCGTAGCTTGACTGGAGATGACAGAATTCGCAATTATGAAAATCAAATTGCATCATCTTCTCGTTGTCTTTGTCGTCGCCGTATTGATTTTCGCCGGTTGCAGCAGTGAAGACACCTATCGCAGGGAACGCATTGAAAAGGCGGAACTGCACTTCGGCAGGATCTCCAGCCGCATGCTCGAAAAGGGCAAGGTGCTCGGTCTGCCCGAATGCATTGAACTTGCCATAAAGAACAATCTCGACCTGCAGGTCAGCGAACTCAGGCAGAAGGTCGCAAGTGAACGCGTCACCGCGGAAATGCTCGGTATGCTGCCTGACCTGACGGTCGACAACAACTACAATGTTCGGAACAACATACCCGGTTCGTCCAGCAAGAGCCTTGTCGGCACGGGCGGTGGAACCTATGGTTTCAGCCAGAGCGAGGATCAGGATATCAATACGGTCAAGGTCGAACTACTATTCAGCGCACTTGACTTCGGGCTTGCCTATCTGAACGTCCTCCAGGCCAATGACCGCTCACTGCTTGAGATGGAGCAGACCAGGCGTGCGGAACAGAACCTCAGGCTGGACGTGGTAAGGACATATTTCAAAGTAGCCGCGCTCCAGGACGCGATCGAGACCACTGAAAGCCTCATCGAAAGATGCAGGAATATCGACAGCACGTTCACTGAGCTGGCGAAAAACAGGGATGTTTCCATACTCAGGCTCCTTGATGAACATAAACGCTTCATCCGGCTCCAGCAGAGAATGATGGAATTCAGACGGAGCTACCAGAACTCATGCATAGAGCTGAGGACCCTGATGGGGTTCACTCCGCTCGGCGAGATAAAGGTGGACGCTTCCGTGCTCGTGAAGGCGACCGAGATAAATCTTCCTGATATAGATCTGCTGGAAAGGATTTCCCTCATCGAACGCCCTGAACTCTACAACCTCGACATCCAGTCCAATATCACCCTTAACGAAGCGAGGAAGGCCATTTTAATGATGTTCCCGAACGTGCAGATGATCGGTGACTTCAACAACTCCAGCAATTCCTTCCTCATGCATACTTCCTGGTGGGAGATCGGTGTAAGGGCTGCCTACAATGTCCTGAAGCTCCCCCAGCAGATCGCCAAATACCGTGCGCTGAACGAGGAAGTGAATGAATATGAGATGCAGACGCTCTCCCAGACTATCGGCGTGATGGCGCAGGTCAGGATATCCTATGCCGAGATGCTTGAATCGAGGGAACGCTACGATCTTGATGACAAGGTCTACCAGATCTATTACAAGCACATGGAGATAGCCCAGGAGAATTTCAATATAGGCGGAGCCCTGTCGCAGCTCGAAATCGACCGCCTCCGCCTCGAGACGGCCGAAACCCAGATCCAGAGGACACAGTCGCTCAGCGGCTATTACGTGGCATATTACAGGCTCATGAATGCCGTCGGTATCGATTCAATGGATCCCGAGACGCTCAAGAAGCTGAAGGAGAAGATCGACAAAGCCGCCTCCGCCGACAAGGATACTGCTGTAAAGATGCTGGAACAGCAGGAACAGCAGGAACAGCAGTAAATATTCACCAAAGGACAGGGTTCGGTGAATATTTACATCTGAATTTCATTCTTGAAAAGTATAACTCTCGAACTTTAGAACTTTAGAACTTTAGAACTTTAGAACTTTAGAACTTTAGAACTTTAGAACTTTAGAACTTTAGAACTTTAGAACTTTAGAACTTTAGAAC
>JBAQUG010000344.1:0-6866 GCA_049297395.1 Victivallales bacterium
GTCTCTATGTCAGCAAGTTTTTCAGCGGCTTCGGAAAGCTTCAGCTCACTGGATCCGCAGCTGTCTCCGGAATCACCGCCTGCGGGAATGAGATCCATGCCGCACAATGCGCATTTCCCCGCCTTGGCCTGGCGTATCTGCGGATGCATCGAGCAGGTCATGCCTATGGGCTTGGTGACTCCAGCCGATACTGCCGGTTCTTCTTCCGCGTCCGGCTGCACTGAGGGCCCGCGCATGAAATATCCGAGAGCAAATGCGGTCAGGACAATAAACGCGGATATGATCAGATTCATTTTTTTCATAATGGCAAACTTCCTTTACATATTCTTGTCTTCCGGTAATACATTCATTATCCAGGACTTGTATTCCCCTCCAATAAGCCTGACGACAATTTTTCATTCAGGAATCTGGTTAATTTCAAGTCATATGATTCTATATGATCTTCAAGCCAGCCGGTAAGGAAGAGTTTCAGCTCTTCAGCGACCTCGGGGACATCCTTGCCCACGTTCAGGTCCTCGGCCATGCGATCTATGTTGTCACGGAAGAAGTCGTGTGCCTTTACATGTTCTTCAATCTCAGGGAAGGAGGAGATCTTCATCAGAAGCTCTTCCGTGTCGAAATGCACCACCGCATAGCTCCTGAAGAAATCAAAGCCCTTCCTGAGCCCGTATCCATTCAGTTCGGAATTCCCGATCATTAGCAGGAGGATGTCCAGCCTCCGGAAATATTCCGCATGCTGCGTGTCGACGAGTTCAATCCCCGTCCTGATCCATTTGTCATTTGCTGGTTTCATGGTGTCTCACCGGTAGTTTTAGCTCTTTGTCCAATCCGCTCAAACTTCCCCATGGCTCGCAATACCCTGATAGCCTGCATGGAATTTAAATGATTTTCTCATCCAGCCAACTATGTAGCGGAATTCAGTTTTCCAACATGGGGGAAAACCCTACCGGAAGATGGGGTAAAACCCTACCGGGGTGCGGGAAGAGGAACGTTCGATTATCGAAATGCGATGAAAACACCATAGGAGATTCAATGGTCACTTATAAATTCCCCTGGCCTGTCCTATGATGAGATCCACGTGTCCGTCAAGGAACACGGTGTTGGCTCCAAGTTCGTTCTTCTGCATGTGCGGGGACGGCGCGCCTTTCCGGAAGAAATCAGTCAGCACCCATACGCAGCACGGGCCTGCGGCCGGAAAGGGCAGGTTGGGAACGCCCAGGGAGGCATAAGGATAACCGGGTGAGGAATATCTCCTGTCGCTCTTGAGACCCCTGGGGAAAAAACCATAGGGATACGTGGTGTTGACCTCCCTCCATTGCGTCGAGGCGCTATACACGCCTTTGGTTCTGCCTTTATTGTCCTTGAAGCTCCAATAGATATAGGAAATGTTCCCATCCTTCCAGTTGTCGTCCGTATTGACGATCGATTCATTTCCCGAAGCAGGGGCATACCTTCCGATGGATTGCGCGAACTCCTCCATGGCCCGCGCCTGCGGGCAGTAGAAGGCGTCGCGGAGATTGTTCTTTTCCACATCAAGAGCCTTCATTAGTTCCGGATGAGGATTGTCTTCGGTCAGTTCAAGAGGGTAGAAGTTCTGGTTGCCCTCGGCGTACAGCGACAATGCAAACTGCACCTTCCTCAGGTTGTCGGCGCATGTCCTCTCGATCGCCAGCGACCTCGCGCCAATGACTTTCGGCATGAGAAATCCCGCCAGGAAAAGAAGGATTCCTGTAACGATCAGAAGCTCAATTAATGTGAAAGGTCTTCTTCCCATTGTTCCCTCTTATTTTCCGGGTTCTGGATTGTTCATCGCATATTCGCCGTCGATCTTGATTCCCGAAATATTGAAGCTGCTTCCGTCCGGAGTCATATAGATTATCGCAGCTTCCTTTCCGCGGACACATGTCGCCTTGTATGTTATTGCATCGTCGTCGGCCCTGTCGCTTACCTCCACTCGGGCCGCCGGGATACCTTCATATCCGGCAAGTTGTACAGGAGCGCTCTTCCAAAGCTCCCTGGCTTTCTGCGGATTGAAATAATTGACGTCTGAGATGTTCCCATCGAGATAGCTGTTGACAAACCTTTCCGCCTTCTTGAAATCTTCGTGTCTCGCATAAAGATGGCTCCTCTCGAATCCCGGATAAAGAACCGAATGGATCAGGCGGAAGGCCAGGAAGAGGTTGGCGGCGACAGCCAGGGCCAGGCATATCGTGTGCCAGGAAGGAATGTTCAATATGCTTTCAGGACCTGTCCGCCTGCGAACTTCCTTTTTCCTGTTACAGATGGATTTTATGGAATCCCTTATGTGCACGCCTTCGCTGATCCTGTCGGATTCCTGTTTCCTGCGTGCGGCTTCCTGCACGATCTTTTTCATGTCCCTGATTTCATTCAGACTGCTCATGGCAAAACCCTTTTCTTCCCGGAAGGTTCTTTTAGATTTTCTTTGAGTTCAAACCCGATAATCCATCCATCCGTCATCCCGCTGGATGACTATTCAATTGCTATGATACCATAGGATGTCGTTCTTGGAATCCGTCTGTATCTCGCTCCACTTCAGTGAATCCACATGGCCGTCCCAGAACGTTACATTCGCAAAATCGAGGTGGCGTACATCCACGTTCTTCATCTGGGTCGTGGTAGTGGTGTCGCATCTTGGACAGTATACGAGCCAGCTGTCGTCGTAGCCGGAATGGTTTCTCCTGGCATCGACAAACTCCATCACACACGCAGGATTCCGGATGTTGCGGAGCTTGGTCATCGGCATGACCGGTTTGGTCGATATGTGCGAGAAGTTCCTGCCATAGTCGCAGCGTGGGCGAAACACGCTGGTGACAAGAAGCGGCTTGTTGTCAACAACGGGGCAAAGAAGGATCTGCGTGTTGTGTATGTAATCCTGGAAGTTCTCCGACCAGAAATGTGTCGCGGCCATGCCTGCGGCATTATCGCTGACATACGGAATGTTGTCGTTATAGTCGCTTATATAGTGGGCCATGGCGAGGTTGATCTGACGGGAATTGTTTATGCAGCAGCTCTGCTTGGCGGTTGAGCGCGCCTTTGATACCACCGGCAGGAGCATCCCGGCCAGTATGGCGATTATAGCGACGACCACCAGCAGTTCAACGAGCGTGAATCTGTTTTTGATTTTTGATTTTTGACTTTTCATATTTTCCTCCGTTGATTATTATTATTCTGATTTATTTTCGGATTCCGGACCAGATCCCGATTTCCAGCTCTGGAAAATTTTTCAACCATCTTCGAGCCTGCAAGGATCCCGACGATCCCTGCTCCTCCGGCCAGGCAACCCATACAGCCATTGCAGCGCGACAGACAGGTTCCCGCCAGCATCGATGCAACCGCAGCTGCAGATCCCATGGCGCCATACATGATCCTCCTCCTGAGAGATATCGGCGCCTGTATGGATTTTGATTCCCCGATCATCGTCTTATTGCTCCTTCAGGGCATGCATCCTTGCACTTCCCGCATGAAATGCATGAAAACTGACTTATCCCCATCTTTCCATTGTCACGGGAGATAGCCCAGACAGGACATGCCGAACTGCATTTGCCGCATCCGCTGCAGTTTACATTTTCAATCCTGACCCTGCGGAACCCCAGCTTGCCACCCAGCGCGTTGACCACTGAGTCCACCGCACCTACGGGACACATGAAGTTGCAGTAGCCGCGTCCGCCTCTGGACCATACGCCCAGCAAGATGAAAAGAGATGCGCTGAGCAATCCCGTCGTTGTAAAAAAGAAAGCCATGCTGCCGGCATCAAACGGCGCGGTGAAAAGTTGCGGTACGACAGAAAAATTGCAGAGCTTGCAGCAGAGGGTTCCTATGCCTGCAAGCGGAGCTATGAGAAAAGCCAGGAAGTATCCATATCTAAGCGCAGGTGCGGAGATTCCCGAATAGTCCAGTTTTATTTTATCAGGTACGGCATGGGAGGCTATTTCACTCGCGCCCCCAATGGGACAAAGACGCCCGCACCATAGTCGTCCGAAGAAAAACGTGATCCCGAACACCAGTGCGGACAGCCCCACGCCCATGAACGTTGCAAATATTACGCGGGGAGTAGGGTTGAGGGTCAAGAACATCCTCATGCACCATGCCCCGCAGAATTTCGTCTCCCCGAAAAACTGCGGCAGCAGGCTGAGGGGGGGCAGGAAAAGGAGAGTTCCTATGAACAACATCGCATAGCGGATCCTGGCAGCCCGGCTGAGATTCAGAAATTTTCCGATTATGCTCATTGTTTCATTCCTCCGCGATGATCCTTGCTTCCGGAAGGCCGTCCTGATCCGGAAGCCATGCTTCCGTCAGGACAATGCGATGAACCAGAGCGGGCTGAGGCATCGGACTCCGAGGATTTCGATCTTGGATCTGAAAAATCCACAGGCACGGTAAGAACCCTGCGCCCCTGTCTGTCGGTCAGGACGATACTGCATTTCTCAGCCTTCAACTGGGTGTCTGCGAATTTCGCAGGTTCTTCTACAAAGGATTTCCTGCAATCCTCGGAGCAGAATTGATAGATCCTGCCTTTGTATTCCGCAGCGTCCCCCGACTCCGGACAGTTCATCCACATTCCGCAGACCGGATCCTTCTCCGGCGGCTTGAAGACCACGTAGAATGCGATCTTGTCCTTCTGGACTCCGTATATTGTGTCGCCCTTTATCCTGGGCCAGTCGTGTATTCCTACATCCAGCACGGAGGGATTTCTTCCAATGATCTCGAAAGGCGGAGTGTTTCTTCCTTCAACAGATATCTTCAGATCCTCCCTGCGGTCAAGATTGACTTTGCTTGTCACCAGTACGCTGCATCGTTCAGTTCCGTATGAGATGTGTGCGCCATGGCGGGCCTTGCCGCCCTCGGGTGTCGTCTCGGAAACGACATGGCTGGAATCCCCCGGGCGGTATGCCGCCAGGGCTGTGAAGATCAGCGTCGAAGCAATGAATGTCGATGTCATAAGGAGTTTTCTGCCAATTTCCATTCTTAACCTTCTTTTAGGAGCCGTAAAGAAATAACTATGACATTTGCTGGCGAATATTTTGGATTGATTATCATGATGTTTGAGAGGAGTATATCTGAAGATATGTAACGAGCAAACAGCATGATAAGCGGCCAAAAGAACGCCAGCCCTTTGGGGCGGAATTCCATGTGTTTGTCTTCTTCGTTGCTTCACCCCTTACGTATGTACCATACGCGCGGGGCTCGCGCCTCAAATCCATACACCTGTATTTTCCGCCAAATGTCATATTTATTTCTTTACGACTCCTTGGCGTGTCTTCCTCTTTAATTCCAATACCCTCAACACTAATATGAGGATATTCCTTTTGCATTCATCCCGGAGAAGTTTATCTTAATTGCCTCAATAAAAAACAGGAGATTCAGTCAATATGAAGAATAGACAAATAAAAGATGGAGATATTTTTGTTTCACTTGACGGCAACGACAGCTGGTCCGGAAAGATTGCTGCAGGTGACCGGAAGAAGACTGACGGCCCGTTCAGGACTATAGAAAAGGCTAAGGAGGCTGTGAACCTCCTGAAGAGGACTGGACGGCTCGACGGGGAAATAACAGTCTGGCTTCGCGGCGGAGCTTATTTCATCGACAAGCCGCTGCTTTTTGAGGCGAAGGATTCTGCGCCGGTCACGTATGCGTCCTATCCCGGGGAAAAGGCTGTCATAAATGGCGGCAGGGAAATCAAAGGCTGGAAGATCACGGATCTGAACGGCATGAAAATATGGAAGACCGTAATACCGGAGGTAGCCCAAGGCAAATGGTATTTCCGTCAGCTTTTCATTGATGGTGTTCGTCGGCAACGAGCTAGGCTGCCGAAGGTAAGCTATGAGAACCGCGACTTCCTGATGGTTAAAAACGTGCCCGGGGAAGGAGATGCCCCAAAAAAGAGAGGGGTGAGTGAATTCTACTGCCATGAGGGTGACATAAGAAACTGGAAAAACCTCTCCGATGTTGAAATTGTCGTGCTCCACTATTGGATTGAAGACAGGCTTCCGGTCAAGTCTTTTGATGCGGAGACATGCAAGGTGACAACTTCGAGGAGGAGCCGGATGCCCCTCAATGAAGGTTATTCCGACAAGCTCTCGAAATATTATGTCGAGAATGTCTTTGAAGCGCTGAGCGAACCGGGGGAATGGTATCTTGACAGGAAGACAGGCGAACTTTTCTATGTTCCGATGAAAGGGGAGACGCCGGAGAACGTGGGTGCCTATGCCCCGGTTGCAGACCAGCTTCTGAAAATATCGGGAAACCCGGAGAAGAGCGAGTATGTTGAATTCATCCATTTTGAAAATCTGACATTTGTGAATACCGAAGGGAAACAGTTGAAAGGAAGAGCCTGGTGCATGCCGGAGGATGAGATGGAGTACGGATCCGACTCACAGGCCGCGGCTACGTTGCCGGGGGCGCTGGAGCTGTCAGGCGCGAGATGCTGTTCGATCTCGAACTGCGAAATCCGCAATATCGGCTGGTACGGAATCAATATCGGAAACGGATGCACGGGCATTTCAGTTGTAGGAAATACAATCGCCGATCTCGGCGCAGGCGGGATAAAATTAAATGGCGCCGATGCCGGCGGCCTGAAGGAATTGAGAACCGGAAACAACAGGATCACCGACAACCACATATATTCGTGCGGGCATCTTTTCCCGAGCGCTGTCGGCATAATCTCAATGCATTCCTATGGAAACTGCATATCGCACAACCATATCCATCATCTTTATTACACGGGCATTTCCTGCGGCTGGGTATGGGGATATGCGGATTCGGTTTCAAAAGACAACATAATCGAGTTCAACCATATCCATGACATCGGGTTTGAATGGCTCAGCGACATGGGCGGAATATATACC
>JBAQUG010000345.1:0-5777 GCA_049297395.1 Victivallales bacterium
TGTACACACCGACCGCTTATGGAGACTATTTATATGAAAATAATAATCGACACCAGAGAACAGAAACCTTGGGAATTCGGGAAGGACGTCGAGACCGTCAAGGAATGCTTAGAAACAGGCGATTACAGCATCGAAGGGCATGAGGCCGATGTTTGCTTGGAAAGGAAGGAACTATCTGATTTCATAGCCTGTTGCTCATTTGAGCGGACACGCTTCAAGGCCTGTATGGAACGGATGATGGAATTCAAGGCGCGGTGTGTGGTCATTGAAGGTGACTTTCGGGAGATTGCGCTCCATCACTATCAATCACAAATAGAGCCCCAGGCCGTGATCGGTTCAATAGCATCATGGACGCAGCGTTACAATCTGCCGTTTATCCTGGCCAGTGACAGGGTCAGTGCTGCCCGGTTCGCACTGGCTTTCATGAGGAATTACCTGAAGCAGCTGGAGGAGGTGAAGGCATGAGAGGGGCAATTGAGGCTGGCTATGTGATTATAAAGCTCAAGGTACTGACTGGCTTTTGGGCGCTGGTCGGTGGCAGACCAGGTTCCCAGCATTTCCGTGGATTCCCAAAAACGGTTTCAAGCAACAAACATTCAAAGGAAGGCGTAAATAAATGAAAAAGCTGAATAAATGGGCCTACTCCCGAAAGTACGGAATTAGCCTTGCTTCCTTGCGCTGGAAGCGTGAAAGCGGGCTGGTTAAATGTTCCCTGAAAAATGGTGAATGGTTTTTCGATGATGAACCGCCAGCAACTACAACAAGGCCGGAAGGTGTCCCGGGTGTCGGTGACGCTGAATTGAAGGCCGCAAGGTTTGAAAAACTCCAGGTGCAGACAGAGCAGATACGCCAGCAGATCGAGCGGGAAAGATACGGGCAGTTTCTCCTATGGGCTGGACTGATGAAAGAAGCACTTATCGAAAGCGCCTCAATCTACTCCGGCAAGATAACCGCTTTGAAACTGTCTCCTGAAACTATCGTCGAAATAAACAAGGCTTTCGAGGAATGTTTCACAGATGCGTCGAACCGTCTTAACGAAAAAATAAACGATAACATGAAAGGAACTGAATTATGAAAATGACAATGGACGACTTGATAAACGAGGCACTTGAAGGGCTTACAGAGGAAAAAATTGAGGCGAAATACAGGCTTGAAAAAGGGTTTATAGAAAAACATCCCGACTTGCTGGAAGTCTATCGGAGATATTATTACTGCGGATCGGTTCGCAGGGAGCAGGCAAAGCACTTCTCCTCCCTCCATGATGCTAAAAGCGGTCGCAGCAATTTTAACATTCCCGGCGGCGGCGGCTTTGTGAACGGCTGGAATAAATAAAAAAATAAAAAAAGTTGACAAAATTCCATAAGAAAGAGGAAAAAGCCTTTGGTCGGTGAATCTATGTTTGAAAAGCAGCCGTGTAGGTTGGGATATACTGATAAGCTGCTCCAGCGTGAAGGATAGCCAAGGATAACGCAAGGACGGACACAGACCCGGCCAGAGGCGGAAAAAGCCTCGGAAACAAGCAAATAATTAAAATATGGAGATTACAAAATGGCAATCGTTCGATACATCGGAAAAGGTACGCAACAGCAACAGGCTGGAGAGTTTAATCGAATTAATCTGCTTAAAATTATCGCGGAAGATCGGCGTGAAATGGAAAAGGCGGAAATATTTTCTCGGGAGGAGGGAATTGAGAGGCCCAATCGCAGCGGGGTTTTACTTCCTCTGTCGGTTCTCGATCGCGCATTCGATACAACGGCCGGTGCGAGCATTGTCGAAACACGATATGGGAGTGTCATTCCTACCTTGCAAGCGCATTCCGTTGTCATGAAGGCCGGTGCCGAGGTTGTAAACTTCAGCGGCGGCGCACAGGGCAATTTTGTGTGGCCAAGGTTTGAGACGGGCAGTTCGGCTATTTGTGTTGCAGAGGAGGGAAACGGCGGCGATGACACTATTACAATGTCAGCCCCTTCAACTACTCCCCACACCCTGACATGCACGATGAAAGTGAGCCGTCGTCTCATGGCTCTTGCGGACAAGAATCCTGCACAGCAGATTGTTGAGAATGAACTTCGCCGGGCAATAACATCACAGATAGACCGCCTGGCAATCGCCGGAACGGGCACGAATGATGAACCTCTCGGATTGCTCTACAACCCTGATTGTAATGCCTTGACGACTTCCGGCGGCTTGACTTATTCGCAAATCTGCGATGCAATCAGAAACATAGAAGAGGGCAATGCTGATATTTCCGGCGGGGATCTTTCCCTGATAACTTCAAGCAAGGTGAAAAAGGCATTAATGGAGGCTCCTCTTTTCCCTGCCTCTCCTCCGTCAGCTGGAGCCACGCCGACATGGAGCCACATTCCCGGCGTGAACTGCTATCACAGCAATCATGTCCCGGATACTTTCAGCACGGACAAATCAGGAATGATAGTAGGGGACTTCACCGCTCTTGCGATCGTGTTCCATAGCGGAATATGTATCATGAGAGATCCCTTCACTAATGCGGCGTCGGGCGCGGTTCAGATTACGGCATTTGTCGAGATAGACATCCTGCCGCGCTATACAAAAAGCTTCACGATCTGCAAAGATATTTAGGCTGGTTCCCCGGGATGCCTGTAGGCTCCTTTTCTCCTATGGGCATTCCGTTTTTTCAACAATTTAAAAAGAGGTTTCCACAATGAAGGAAATATCAGACGAAAAGATTAAGGATCTGCATTCATACGCAATGAGGCTTGCTTTTGAACGTCAGGTTCTAAGGGCGCGCGGCGACAAGGGCGTAAATGGAACAAAAACCATACTTGACGACATTAACTTCCTGCGATCGTTCGAGAATACGGACAAGATTGATTTCTTCATGAAGTACTTGAAGGAACAGGCTCCTGAACTGGCAAAGGAAATTGCAGAGCGGGAGGGCAAGGATAAGGGATTTTGCAGGGGTGTTTTAACAAGGACGGGGGTTTGATATGAAAAACTTGAACTGGAGAATAAAAAGCATTGTGAATGAGGAATCCGGCATGGTGCTTACAGAGACTTGCACGGTGGACACCAAAGACGCGATGACCGAGGCCATACGCGGATTTACATTGAAATATCTCAAAGAGGCGAGGCCGGACGGATACAGGCTCATGAGGTTCATTTGCGGTGACAAGCCAAACGGGAAAAGCCTGTTGACCGCGATATGGAGGAAAGACAAGAACGGGGTGGACCATGGGTAAGCATTATTCAATAACTTTTAATCAAGCTCCATGGATAAGGAATTCATACAGGACTGGCACGGAGGAGCGGCCAGCGAGGATTGAAGACCTGGTTTCAAAAAATGTTGCAATGTCATGGGGCGTGGGGGGCGAAGATTTTTATGAATTCAACGAAGATGCACTGGGCGATAGACAGGCGGTCTGGAAATATGAGCATCCGCAATATCAGGAGCTCCTTGATATCTTCCTCGTACGCCGGAAAATCTACTGGCTTGAAGCTCACAAGGCATGCGCCACGGGTTCAGTCCTGATGGGCGACATTGACAGCCTCTATGGAGCCGCGGACGATCTTTACATCACGGAAGATATTCCAATCGTCTGTTCAGGCATTGAATTCCTATTAATCCCGGCTGATAAATGGATCCCCTATGAATTCACCTGCAATGACAATCAGAATTCAATGTCAATTGTAACTGGCCGCTGGAAAAGCTACGGAGATTGGCAGCTGATCGACATTCCTTCCGGCTCGGTCTATGGGTGATGGAGGCGGGAATAAAAAAGCCCCGGCGGGTTAGTCCGGGGCGGGTTGAATTGCCTATGGTTACTTCAGGTAATCCCTTTGCAGTATGAAGTTAAGTATTGCGCTTGCGCTCTGGTCGGGCGTTACGCCATTCACCTTGGAGAATTTTTCCAGTTTCCTGTATACAGTATCACGGATCTTGACTTGCTTTGTCTCCCCTTTTTCACAGACTTTAAGTTCGATAGCGTCAGCTTCTTTCTGTTTCATTGTAAATCCTCCCTTTTTGATTTTCGTTTAAATTGTTGCAGAATCAATCCTCAAAAACCATATTCACCTCCTTTCGCCTTGCGTTTTGCTCTTGGGAAAAACTGCCTATGTATTCTTAAAAGCTTCTTTGAATCTACATGGGTGTAAATCATCGTAGTGTCTATGCTGGAATGTCCAAGCATTTCCTGTATCATGCGGATATTTGCGCCGTTTTCAAGAAGATGGGTCGCAAAGGAATGGCGAAGCGTGTGCGGATAGACGTTTTTGCTTATTCCTGCGATTCCTGCGGCCTTTTTGACTATCTTCCATATCGCTTCACGGTCGAGGGGGTTACCGCGATAGGAAACAAAGAGAACAGGGGTTTCTGTAGAATATTTCTTTATCAGTCGGGGACGCACCTTTTCAAGATATTTTGCCAGAATTCTCAATGCGGGTTTCCCTACAGGGACGATTCTTTCCTTGCCTCCCTTGCCGATCACTTTCAGTATTTCCTCTTTGAAGTCTATGTTCTCCGGATGCAGACTTATAACCTCGGAAGCACGGAGCCCGGAGGAATATATCAGTTCAAGTATTGCCCTGTTCCTGAACTCCTCGGGACTTCGTGAATTCAACTTATAGGCTTTCATCAGCCGGACCGTGTCCTTTTCAGAAAGCACGTTCGGGAGTTTTCTTTGCAGCCTGGGGGATTCCACGGCCTCGGTAATGTCATAGGGAACTATTCCTTCCCTTGCCATGAACCTGTAGAACTGCCTTAACGCGGATATGCGGTTTGCTATTGCTTCGCCTCCGACTTCGACGGCGCAATATGCGACATAGTCCATTACATCCCGCCGGATCGCGGCCTTGAAATCGCCTTTCCCTGATACAGGGAGGTAATTTAAAAACTCCCTGATATGGCGCATATACGCGCTTATGGTGTTTTTGGAAAGGCCTTTTTCAACGGCTATAAACGAAAGGAACTGGATTTCCTCCGTTGACGCTTGCGAATTTCGCAGTAGATTAGATGTAGCCATGTTTTTCTCCTTTACGGGTCTAAAATTGGTCAGTCCTGATTTAGTGTTACTAGCACTATTTCAGGACGCTTCTTTTAAAGTCACTTATTCGGCACTTTCGTTATGGATTTCATATTCCTTAACTTGTCAGTAACCTTTGAATGGTCATAATGCTCTGTCATTTCAATCTTGCTATGGCCTACCATTTTGCGGATCTCTTCAAGTTCAATACCGGCGCTGCTTGCATTCGTGGTGAATGTTTTTCTCCAGGAATGGAATCCAACTATTCCCTTGTCATTGTCCTTTATTCCAGATGTTTCAAGTATATTTGTAAACACAGTATGGAACTCGGAGTTCTCGCGGTGCCGATGAATAACTTCAGGGAAAACATACTTCTTATCAGTCTTTGGAACGTCCTTCAGCATGGCAAGGATATCATCATGCAGCGGAATCGCTATTGTCTTATTGTATCGGGCTATCTTGTGAGGTATGAGCTTTATTTCCTTGGTTTCAAAGTCTATTTGCTTCCATTCGAGAAGAACAATATCCTTCAGCCTTAAACCAGTATGACATGATATAATGCTTGCAGATCTCCAGAAGGTTTCGGAATTCTCCAGTATCTTTTGTATTTCATCATCGGTGAATGGCCTGTATACTTCTCCTGTCATACGTGCCGGACGTGAAACCAGTTTCCAGATGTTGCTTGTCATTCCTGAATCAATAGAAAGCTCCTGCCACAGATGGGAAAGGTTATGTCGATAATTATTATATGTCTTCGGTGAACTCTTGTGGAACTGCTTC
>JBAQUG010000346.1:0-4883 GCA_049297395.1 Victivallales bacterium
GGAAGGCCGGCTTCGGGGAGCCGTCCTTGAGGCGCACCAGTCCATAGTGGAAGGTTTCCTTGAAGGCCGCATAGTGCGCAAAGTCGGCCATATGGAAGTAGCTGCTCATGGAACACCCGTTGTGAAGTTCAAGCAATGTCCGGCGCAGCAGCATGCGTGCCTGGATATCCTCGCTGAATTTCATTGTCGACAGAGCCCCTACCCCACGCGCCTTTTCCGGCACGAACGACTGCATTCCGGCCTCACCCTGCCAGTACAGGAGCGATGGCTTGTACTTGCCGACGACATGCGTAAATGCGGCAATCTCCTGCGTGCTGTGGCGCTCGGGAATCGATTTGTATCCATGGTAGGTGACGATGTCAACTAATTCGTGAAGCCCCGCCTTCATACAGTCCTCCAGGAACTTGAGGCTCCAGACAGTCATGCCCCAGGCGATAGCGCCGCCGATGAGCCTGGCACCAGGCTGCTCCTTGCGCAATGGGGCGGCAGTCAGGCGCACCAGTTCCACATAGTCGGACGCCTTCGGCTGGCACTTCCAGAAGCTCAGCAGATCCGGCTCGTTCCAGACTTCATAATGCGTGACCCGGTCACGGAAATGTATCACCAATGCACGCACGTAGTTCTGCCAGCCCTTGCGTTCTTCAGGCGTGTGGATTGGAGGGAATCCCACGCCAAACTCATTGCACCCCTGATAGTTCGGCGATACTCCGGCCGGCGCGGTATTCATATCCTTAGTGTAGAGAGGGTTTCCATAGCTGATGCTCAACCAGGGCTGGACACCCCGCTCGATCAGCTTGTCGACAATCACATCAAGCCAGGCGAAGTTATAAACTCCCGTCTGTTTTTCCGTCCTCGCCCAGCCGGTCTGCACACGCGCCCACTTGACGCCGAGATCCGCAAGCACCGGCCACGCCTGCTCGGGATCCCACATTTCCCGGTCGAGACATTCGAATCCAACTCCCAGGCGGGATGATGAGATTTCCGTGCTTTTCCGGTTTTTCATTTTGCCGATGTAGCTAAGGCTGCTGTAATTGTCATACTTCATATCCCGCTTCTCCCTTTTTCTATTGTCAGCGTTATTCAACATTCATTTTCATGCATACACTATATCTTCATGGCCTGGGCCTGCAAAGAATAATTTGGCCATTATCAACTACTTGTCTTGTATATTTGAGCCACCTGCGGTATGGTAGGGCTCCATGGCAAAAAACGGAAAACAGAAAAGCGGACTGATAAACATCGAAGTCTTCATTGGAGGCGCGCCATTGCTTGAGACACGGTTGTGCGAAGGTCTGCTTGAATTCGGACAGAGCCATCCGCAATGGAGGTTCTCCATGCGCAGCTCCAGTTTCAAATATACCGGAAAGTGGCTGAAGGAACACCGCATCGCCGGCGTCATTGCGCTGATCGATTCCAAACCGGTAGCCCGGATTCTTGATGCCTCCGGCATCCCATGGGTGCATCTGCTGCCAGGGAAAACAGTTTTCCAGCCCTGCGTTAATGTCGATGATCGCGCCATCGGCCGGATGGGCGCGGAATTTTTCATTGATAAAGGTTTCCTGCGATGCGCTTTTTGCGGCGTCGGAACCGTCTGGAGCACCGAACGCGGCGCGGGATTCCGGGAACGGCTGGCGGAATCAGGCAGGGACTGCGCATCCGCGGACATACCATTCGGAGCGGGGCATGACTGGGGCTTGGCCGACGACTCTGAAAAACTCCTGCGTCGCTGGGTCGCCGGCCTGGAGCGTGGTTCGTCCGTGATGGCCGCACATGATGCCCTGGCAAACCGGATTGTCGACATATGCCTGCGCCAGGGACTGCGGATCCCCCAGGACATTGTCGTGCTCGGGGTCGGGAACCATGATCTACTATGTAAGATGAGCCCGGTTCCAATCTCCAGCATCGATGCGGCAGTTCCAAAGGTGGCGGTATGCGGCGCGGCCATGCTGGAAAATCTGATCAATGGAATCCAGCCTTCGTCACCGGTATCCATAGCCCCGAAAGGCGTCGTTGAAAGGACTTCCACCGAGATCCTGTCCTACGGCGACGACCTGGTGGCAAAAGTCGTATCCTATATCCGAGATCACGTCTGTGACGGAACCCGCGTTGAAAACCTGCCAAAGATATTTTCCGTCTCCCGACGCACCCTGTTCCGGCGTTTCATAAAGTACGTCGGACACTCACCCGCCGCCGAAATCCGCCAGTCCCGCCTGAAACATGCCCGCCGGATGCTCACCGGCACCAGGATGTCCCTTACGGAAATCTCATATGCCTGCGGATACACCGACCTGTCACACATGGATCGCGCCTTCCGTTCCGCCTTCGGCGCATCTCCGAGCAGTTTCAGGAATAAGCTCTGACAGGAATCAGCATATGCATGATCCGCCGAACAAATGGCTACATGTTAGGCGTCCCCATTCAAGTAGACCCGACAGGGGAAAAATCAGATGCTCCCGTTCCCGTTCCTGTATGCGGCCGGGCTTGTACCGGAAATCTTCTTGAAGACTTTTGAAAAATAGAAGATGTCCTCGAACCCTGCGCGCTCAGCGATTTCAGCGCACGGATAGGGTGTCGTACACAGGAGGGTCCTGGCGGCGCTTATCCTGTGTTCATTGATGTAGCCCACGGGGGAAATGCCGAACTTCTTCTTGAACGCCCTCTGAAAATGCCCCTTCGACAGGCAGGCTATCTCTGCGATTTTCGCAATCCTGATCTTCTTCCCGTAATTGGCGTGGATGTAATCCCTCGCCCTGGAAAGTCCGGCCGACGGCGAGTCTTCGACAGGCAGGTCCACGGCCGCATACGAGAGCGTGAGGAAATTGAAAAGCTCGGCGATGTTCCTATAGAACTGGATATGCCGTATTCCCGAAGAGCTCTCCTTTATTTCAGATATTCCGGCAAGTACGCGGTTGAGTTCGCCATACTGGTCCGAATTTAATTTCATTACGTTGTCCCGGTGCAGGAGGTCGATGCCGGAATGCATTGACAGGAGTTCCTTGAAGGGGATCCCGAGGTGTTTACCTTTCGCTGACACATATGAAAATGTGAATTCCGAATACTTCATCATCCCCTTGAGTACCGGCGGGAAAAAATGCCCCTCGCCAGGCGAGCTCAGGACAAGCACGCCCTGTTCGGCAGGCAATATTCTTCCATTTATGGAGAAGTCCCCCCTGCTCTCGCCGTATAGGATTACATGATAGATGTCATGCCGGTGTTCGGAAGCCCTGCCCCCGGCCCTGCGCAGGTGGATGGCATCAATGCTCACGTGAAGCGGAATCATGTCGTATGCTGTTCCGGAATGGATCACCTGCATCAGCTGGGGCTTTTTCGCCGGAAGATCATTTTCAGTGAATATCTGCATATGTCACAATATTACAAATTATTGCTGTTTTATTCCATATTATATACAATTAATAATGTTATTTTACAAATTATTGAAAGAACAATTATTGCTAAACTAAGGAGTTGAAGATATGTCGGACCTGTCAGTTTTTTCAAAGGATCACGTATCAAAGGCGGAGTGGCTGGTCAAGGAAGCCCATAAGAACGGCGGACTCGCGCCAGTGGATATTGAAAAGTTCTGGAAGGACCAGGATGAAGCTATGAAGGATCCCTTCTCAAGATCTATAAAACAGGTCCCTCTAGGCGTATTCACCAGCAACGAACCTGTGTTCGACGAACTCGGAATTCCAGAGGATATGTGGCGCCTCGGAAACGACGAGACATGGCGGCTCTCCCTGCATAAGGCATACAATGACAAGGCGGAGAAGATTGTCGGCAGACGCCTGCTGAACGAAAAACCTTCGGCTCCCAAGGAAGACTGCTATCCGGGCACAAAGGGCCTGCACGACGTATTCGAGGCGAAGAATGTCTGGCATGAAGGCTCCTGGTGGCTCCAGCAGTCCGCGAACACCGAAGACGAACTCAAGGCTCTACTCGACCGCGTGGAAAAATGCGACATCCGCAAGTTCATCCTGCCGGAAGGCTGGGACGAAGCCAAGGCTAAGCTCATGCCGCGCGGCATAAAGCCCGGGCTGTACCGCGGACAGCGCGGCCCCTGCACATTCGCGACCAGCGTCTACGGCGCGGAGAACATGCTCTTCCTGGTATTGGACAATCCCGATCTCGCAGTCCGTTTCCGCAATGCAATACTCAGGACAATGCTCGGGATCGCAGGAGTCCTCGACGAGGAGGCCGGCTACACGCCTGAAACGGCCCCGCACGGATTCTGGTTTGCCGACGACAACTGCTGCCTGTTCAATCCTGAAATGTATGAACTCTTCGGATTCCCGATACTCAAGGGCATGTTCGCCCGCTACAGCCCGGATCCCAAGGACGCCAGATATCAGCATTCGGATTCGGCCATGTCGCATCTCCTGCCGCTCTTTGAAAAACTCAACATGACAGGCGTCAATTTCGGCCCGACCCTGACCGTCAGCGAAATCCGCAGGCACTGTCCGAACGCAGTCATCGACGGACAGCTTGCGCCGTTCACATTCAGCAGGAACGAGGAAACGCGGATGGTCTGTGAATTCCTGCGCGACTACGGACAGGCGAAGGAAAAGCGCGGGCTCAAGTTCGCGACCGCGGGCTCGATCAACAATGGCTCGCGCCTCACAGGCATGCGCCTCCTCATGGCGGCAGCCCAGCTATGGGGAAGATACGAGTGAAGTAGCAAGCAGATGTTTTCAGTATGCCAGTTTCGCTGAAACTGGCTCAGGCGTCCCGAAGCTGTTTTGGGCGCTCGGGACGCCATAGTAATGCGTCAGTAACCACGCCCCTTCGGGATGGGGCCGCAAAAAGCGGCGAAACTTGATGAGGTTCCACAGTCATTGGGATAACCGTTTATTACCTGTAAGATTTGAATACTGCAATTTATTTTA
>JBAQUG010000347.1:0-12180 GCA_049297395.1 Victivallales bacterium
CAGGACAGCGATAAATGCAGGCAGCTTCCTTGCCGTTGACCCAGAGGCGGTCGGGATTTTTCCATCCCTTTGCGTTGGTCAGGGATGCCACGGTCATGTACACCCTGCCATTTTTCCTGGCGTCTGCGAGCCATTCCTTGCCTGCGGTCAAAGTGCCGCGATACCAGAACTGCGAATGGCTGCTGCGCCAGAATATGGACGGAAGTTCGCCGCCTGGAAGTTTGAACGAGGGCCAGTTCTGATCATTGAAATCGGGAGTGGTGTATTTCTTTTCGATGCCGTCCCTGACTGAAAGGGGGCAGTCGCTCACAAGCTCATACCATGGTTTCTGTTCAGCTTCCTTCTTATCAACCGTAGCGGGATGGACTTTCCAATCCTTGTCTGCGACAGGATCTCCTTCTTTCCATCCGTAGAATTCATAGCTCATTGGAATTTTCACGTCGTCCCAGGATTTGAAACGGTTCTTGTCGCCGTACCATGCCTCTCCGAGAGTCTCAGGCGTGTAATTGCGCACGGTTTTCAAGTAGCGGACAAGATTCAGCCGGTTGCCTTCCGAGAAGTCCCAGTATTGGAAACTGTTGAACGGGCCGACCTCGCCGTTGGGGTCAAGCCAGTCCACAAGCAGTGGATCGTCCTTCAGGCCTTTGACAATGTCCTGGAAGTACCAGTCACGGTATTTGAGGAGCTTGCGTCCGCCTTCGCTCACCTGTCCGTAGTAGCTTGGCATTGCGGTGAACTTGTCGTTGGGCATCACAAGTTCTTCCGGCGCCATGCGTGCGAGATCCTGGCTCCACTCCTGCCACTGCGCGAAATGGTAGGGCCTGTCGAACTCACGGAATTTGGGAAGGAGGTTGCGAAGGAGGAAATCCCCGGCGTTGGGCTGGATCGTCAATCCATTATCCTTTGCAAACTTGAAGTGGCTGTCAACCTCGTTCGCTGTCCCTTTCGGTGTATTGGCATCCCAGTAGCTCGGATACCACGACCCGATCCCGAAATGCGAGAACTTGTCGAGGTAGGCCGGATATCGGAACGCGGGGTCAAAGAATCGCGCGCCGGCGATCTGCGAAGCCGACGCCGCAAAAACCTCCGCGAGACCATCGCATTTCGGACTGGTAAAGACCAAAACCGTCTGCCCTTTGGCGGCCAACAGATAACTCCCAAGCCCGGGACGAACTAGAACGGGCACGTTTCTGCCGCCCAGCGCGATATTCTGCCACTCCGAGGAAACGGTCGAGCTCTGCGCCATGTCGCGCCCCAGCTTGTGCATGAACACGGTTGCCTTGTCGTCGTTCTCGCACCGGTATTGGATTCCGGACAATCCCCCCTCTCTGAGCGGCGAGGAATCAATCTCGCCAAACCCGCGGAGCTCCGTGGCCGACACGGTAATGCCGCATGCGATTATCATTGCTGCCGCAAGCATCATCATGGCGACATTGTGTTTCCAAATGTCCTTCTTTGCTTTCAGTCTGCAACTTACCATTGTCTTTCCTCCTGTTTTTCTTCCTAATGTTATTTTTTGCTAATCATTTATGAAATGCTTCTTCAAGAAAAACCATCACCTCGCATACCACGCCCTGCCGTTGGTGTAGCCATCAGCCGTGCCGGCTGGCATGCCGGCAACCCCGCCGCCGATATATTTAAGCGGTCCCTTGAGGTAGACGCTGTGGCCGTCGGCGTAAAGGATGTTGAGACCGAGCGAATGACGGTAGATCCCTTCAGGGACTCCGATGGTAAATGGGGTGACGGTCGATAACCCGACTATTGAGTCTGTTCCTCCGGTGTTGTACCACGGCTGCGATCGATAGTAGAGGCCGTCGAAAAGAGCGGTCAAATCGCTGGGATATGCCATCTGCTGGAGTTTGCTGCCGATATAACGATTGTCATTTCCGTCCTCCAAGCTGTTCCATCCGTTCGCCCCATAGCTGCAATGTGCCTGCCTATAGGGATTGGCTCCCCATGAATGTGCGTATGCCTGCTCGCTGTTCGACGGGCATTGCCAGATGCCGAAATTCGCCCCAGGTCTGTTTTGGGGATACGAACTGTATTGAGGGGTCATGGTTTCACCTAGCGTCATGAACCATGGGCTGGAAGCAGCAGGAACAGCTCTGAACGCATAGGGGATCCACCCATCAAAGTCGCCGGCGTAGTTGGCGAAAGAAAGCCCGAACTGCTTGAGATTTGAAAGACAGATAATACTTTTCGCCGAATCCCTGGCGTTCTTCAGCGCCGGCAGCAGCATCGCCGCCAGAATTGCGATGATCGCAATCACGACAAGGAGTTCAATGAGGGTAAATCCTTTGCGGGCAAAGGATTTACAAACAGGATTAAAATTATCCCTCTTATGCTGCACGGGGATTCCCTCTTTCATTTTAAGTCTCCTTTTTAATGGTAAAAACTCCAACAAAACTTTCGAACTTCCGCATTTTAGAACTTTAGAACTTCCAACTCACCCCTTCACCCTGGCAGTAGTGCTTCTTTCAATCAGCATCGGCTTGACAAAGCGCTTCTCACAGCATCTCCTCTCCTTCTCATTGGATATCTTGCGCAGCAATATCTCCACGGCGGTTTCACCGATCTCCCTGAGCGGTATCTTGACGGTTGTGATATCCATATTCCTGAAGTAGAATTCGTCATCCGTCCCGACAACCGATATCTTTCCTGGAACATCAATCCCTTTCTGCCTTAATTTGCCGATGATGCCGACGGCGTACGCATCGTTCACGGCCGCTATTCCGGTACAATCCTTCATGGTTTCAAGCAGGATTTCAGCAGCTTCAGCCCCTTCTTTTCTCCCTTCCTTCGGAAGTCTTCCCAGTTCTTTTCCGTATCTGAATATCATTTTTTCCGAGAACTTCAGCCCTCCTGCGATAACTGCATCCCTGAACCCTTCGATTCTCTGGTCAAGCCAGAAACTGTCAAGGACATTGCCAACATAGATGATATTTCTATGCCCCTTCCCAATAAGATGGCTGGCTGCCGCGAATCCAATGCAATACTGGCTTGGGCTTACCATGTCAACATCCGAAAAGCAGGGGACCGTGCAGGCCATGACAAACGGTATTCCGCAGTTTTTCAGCTCAAATATGTTGGGCGGAATGTCTTCGGGAAATGCCGCATGGTAAATGATTCCGGATGTCCCTGCTTTTTTCAGGGAATTTAAAAGTTTCCCGTCTATCTTCGATTCCGGAAAAAGATTCGTAAATGACACCTTGCAGTTTTTTGCGAATCTCGGGATGGAATCTTCTATTCCAAAAAAGACCTGCGTCTGGGGATTGTTGGGATAGTGCGGATCGTCCGTACGCAAGAAAGTGATTATCGCGACTGAAGAGCAGACCGCATAAGGGGCTGCGGTGATAGCCGAATCAGAAGGAATGGATGCGGATGCCTCGTTCAGTTTCTGTGAGACGAAAGTGCCGCATCCCTGCTTCCTGACAAGTAGTCCGGAGCTTGCAAGGAACGCAAGCGCCTTGCCTACAGTGCCACGGTTGACCCCATACTCTTTTGCAATCACCGTCTCGGGAGGGATGAGATCACCTGACTTGTATTTGCCGGAAAGGATCAACGACTTGAAATGGTCTATAAGCCTGTCCTGCTTAGTTGTCCTTTTAAGCATGTCTTCCATAAACCGCACCAAGTTGTTTATTTATTAGACATTACAATAGAATATTAACTTTTGCCTGTCAAGCCCTTGTCCTTATTATATTGAGCCAATTGCAAAACTCGGGAATGCGTCGTCTTACTTTTCAAGGTTTGATCATACCTTGTTTTACAGGCAAACCGATCAAGTATGACGGTTTCGCCGAAACCGTCTCGAGGCGTTTTCATCGAAAACGCCATACTCCGGTAAAAACGATACCAGCCCAAGCAAGGATGACGCATTACAAACTCATCCGCCGCAGCGGACAGGAATTCAGAAGTCAGAATTCAGCGGCCTGCTGCGGCGGCCGCAGCTTTATCAAAATGAAACTGCCAGGAAGAACACGCTAAAGCCGTGAACACCAACGGCAGTTTCAAAGGAGAATGAAACTCAAATCCAGATTTATTCTGAATTCTGTCTACTTTTGAAATTGCCTCATATTGTATATTTAATAGACATTTATAAGGAATAAATAGAGCCTGTCCACAAATAGCTGTTTTTGTGTAACCGTTAAGCTGGCATTGGCTGCGAGCATTCGAAATTGCTTATGAGGAGCATGCCGGTTTCGCCGAAACCGGCACGGGACTGTTTTAGCGGGCCCTTAGGGTTCGCTAAAAGATAACTCGGGTATTTGCTGGCGGAGATTCCGGCTTGATTATCATGGTGCGAAAGAGGAGTCCCGACCTCCGGGAGTCGGGATGACGAACGAATAACGTGATAGGCGGCCGGAAGAATGCCAGCCCCTTGGGACGGGAATCCATGCATTGTACGTATTCAGTAAACTACTCTCGTTTACTGAATTCGCACTTCAAATAAAATATGAAGAACTGTTCATTTCGCGTTTTATTAGTTGTAAATATTCACTGAACGAACATAGTTCAGTGAATATTTACCGCCTGTATCTCCCGTCAAATGCCCAAGTTATTTTTTAGCGGGCCCTTAAGAAGCTTCAGGCAGGCATCCGGACGATTGGTGATGATACGGTCGACGCCCCACCTCGCGATGCGCTGTATGTCAGTTTCAACATCTACAGTCCAGACAGCCATGGTCATTCCACGTCCATGGCAATAATCAACCAGCTGCTTGTCCACCCCTCCGATGTCAATGTTGAAGCCGTCGGGGCGCATCCAGTCCAGCCAGCGGAGCAACAGTTTCCACTCTTCAGGCTTGTCCTTGTTCCTGCAGCCTAGGAGTTCGCTACGGATACGGGGAACTTCAGCAAGGGCGATCAGGCAGACAATCGGCGAGAAGGACTGGATCACGACCTTGTCCTCCATCCTGTGTTTCCTCACCAGATCGATCGTCTTCGTCGCCAGTTCCAGAGTAGGCGTATCGCTGGAGCGGATCAATTCCAGGATCCTGCTTTTCGTCTCCTGAGTTAATGCTTCGCAGGAACCAGCCAGCTTAACGATGTTTTCCTTAATGATATCCTCATCATGGCTGCTTTTGACTTCAATGTAAACACCGATTCCGTGTTCCTTTGCAAAAGCCAGCGTTTCATCCAACGTAGGAATACGTTCTCCTGCAAACCTGGGATCTTTCCATGCGCCGGCATCCAGCCGTTTCAATTCTGCCAGCGTCTTTTCAGACACCTTCCCCCTTCCGTCGCTTACACGGTCCACATTGTCGTCATGGATGACTACGACTTCACCGTCCTTTGAAAGCGTGCAGTCAAGTTCGAACCAGTCAGACCCCATGGAACTGGCCAGTTCAAATGAGGCCAATGTGTTTTCCGGAGCATAGGCGCTTGCGCCGCGATGTGCTATAACCTGTACCATGCCTGGAATCTCCTTATGCTACGAGGACAATTGCCTTTTTAGAATCATTACTTCTCCGGGAGCCATTACGAGACTTTTAATCCCTGAAAGACGTTTCGATTCTTCAAGAAACAGCGCTGGATCTCCGCCATGCTCCGCATATGTCGCGCGTACCAATATATCCCTGATCCTGATTTCTTCTCCATTGCCAACCTCCTGCCTATTGCAATTTTTTAATCGGAAACCAAGGTTTGACATCGGGATTTATTGGATGGCGGGGCCATTTGCCGGTCAGGACATCCACCACCGCCTCCGCACTGCGTTTTTTGACGCATTCCAAAGACTCCTCCGATATGGCGGCGATGTGCGGAGTCAGCAACATGTTGTCCACGCCGAAGAAAGGATGATCCGCAGGAAATCCTTCAGGCGCGAACACGTTGATTCCTGCAAACACGTCAACTGCCGCAGACCTTATAATATGTTCTCGTAACGCCTGTGCCAGATCCGGTTCCTTGACCAACTCGCCGCGTCCTGTATTCACAAGGACAGCTGTCTTCTTCATTTTTTTAAGCTGGGGCATTGCAATCATTTCACGTGTTGACGGCATCAGCGGACAGAGAAGGCAGATGTAGTCGGATGCTTCGAGCACTTGTTCAAAAGAAGACAGCACGACATCTTCCTTTGCAGCCAGTTCAGGGGTCATTGCCGGATCAAAGACAAGTACTTTCATTCCAAATGAACGGCAGCGTTTCCCGACCGCCCGTCCGATGCGTCCAAAACCTACCAGACCGGCAGTCTGCGCAGAGAGGCGGTGCATGCCGAGGGTGCCTTCAGGCCTTTTGCCTTTCCTCATCTGAACATCGCACTCCTTGATCCTGCGAGCCACTGATAAGAGGAGCGCAAGCGTATGGTCGGCTACTTCATCCGTGGAAAAGTCCGGAACGTTGGTGACTATGATTCCCTGTCTTGTCGCCTGGTCAATGTCTATCTTGTCATATCCTGTCCCCATGCGGGAAATAATGCGGCATTTTTTCATTGCGTGAAAAACTGATGTTCTGATATAGGATGAAACTATCATGACCGCATCGGCATTTTCAGCGGCGGCTGATATCTCATCGTCGGAGTTCCCTTCTATTTCAATGATTTTCGCATTTAGAGGAGAAAGTATTCCTCTCTCTTCGTTCTCCATCGGCATCGTGACCGAGTTGAGCCTCAGGACAAGAAACTGTTCACTGTTTTTCATATTATTTCCCTATATACCCATCCTTATAACAATCTGCAATATTTTGAAAAAGGCACGCGGCAGCAGAGTGCCGCGGCTACATCTGGAAATTTGCTGTAGCAACGGCACTCTGTTGCCGTTCTCTTTGATTGCATCTTAGTGTCTTATATGTTTGCATGTTTTCCAAATGTTTTTGGTTGTGCCATCCCATTCAACGCCGTCTTTATGCTTGACATCTGCTTGCCGGCTGCATCCCACATCAGGCAGACATCCGCCGCCGCCCAGAAAAAACGCATGCCTTTGTCATGCCAGAAACGCAATCGCGCCGGATCACCGCAGGCTATTCCAGGGAGAACACCATGCTTTTCACAGGTGGCTATCATTTTCATTACTGCTTCAATATATTTTGGATTGTCCAGTTCTCCGACTATCCCCATCCCCATGGATAAATCATCGTTGCCGACAACAGCCACATCGATACCCGGCACCGAGAGAATACCGTCCAAATCAGCAAGGGCACCGGCTGTTTCTATTTGAATACCGACAACGAGATTCTCATTGAAGAATTCTACCATGTCCCTGACTTTCCCCCATCCCATATACTTGCCGGCCGGGCAGGTGCTGGCACCAAGTCCCCGCAACCCCAGCGGAGGATATTTGACATTGCGGATGAAATCCTCCGCCTCCTGCCTGCTGTGTATCCTCGGCATGAAAATGCCGTCTGCGCCCTGATCCAGAAAGCGGCAGGCTTCGTGATAGGACGAGTCTGCGGCGCGCACCATGCATGGAATTCCCAGTGCGCGGGCCAACCGTATCTGCTCCAGCATTGTTTCGCTGTTGAGCGCAGTGTGCTCCCTGTCGATGAGAACCAGGTCGTATCCGCATTCCTGATACATCTCAACTGCGGCTCCTGATCGTGAATCCATGACGCATCCGGTAATGAGCGTATCCTTGCGCCGGACGCGTTTCTTCAATTCTCCTGTGAGTCCTTTCATGGTCGATATCCTTTCATTATCCTACAATGTTGAAAATTTTAATCCTAGAATAATCCGCACCGCTTTTTCAATGTCTGCAAATCCGCCCCTGAACGCCCAGACCAGCGACTGATCGCGAGTTTGATTGTGTCCTGCCAAGGTTGTTGCGGCCGGGGCATGGTATTCCAGCTCGTTGAAGGATTGCTTCCCTGAATTCACACTGCAAGCCTGGAAGGCGTATCCCGTATCAGACGGATCGCTCCACAATGCATCAACATATTCACTGGAAGGATTGACAGAGAACTGACGGACCACCAGATTCCAGTTTGTAGATTTGCCGGATGAACGGCAGAGATATCCTGCTCTTCCAGTGAGAGCCTCCGCCTTGATGGACATCTTGCAGCTGGATTTCCCGTGATCCATATTCCAGATGATCAAGTTCCTGCCAATCTTAAAATCCGCAGATTTGGCAGGGCCAAAGACTAATTGAGGTTTGGCTTTGAAATATGTCGGGATGAGCATCCGGCCCGGTTTTGGCAATTGCAGCAAGTTCCACAATCCAATCTGAACCGGAGAAGACGGGACAACATCCATTTCCAAGGAGGTATTCTGTTCATATCCGGAATACTGAAGCCCTTTTATGTTCATGTTCCTCAATGGATTTGGCGCTGGCTTGAATTCCTTGAATATCCTGACATTCAATTTTTGCTTTGAACGGCGCATATGTATCGGTGACTTGTTTGCAAGACGAAGAAAAGGATCATGGCATTCAATCCGCCATGAACCCGGATCCAGCCCACGTGGAACCTGATAAGTGCCCGTCGGATTGGCCAGATCACCTATGAAGATTTCTATTTCAGGCGCCAGCCAGGTGCGGTCGCCGCCGGGATTATGCCAGCCCTTGGCTTTGAAAAATGAAGATGCTCTTTTCTTATCATTGAGCGCTGGATTGGTCCAGAAAAAGTTCTCCTCGGAATCCGGGGTGAATAATCCAAGGACTCTGCCGCTGCCTGGCAGCATGAGCAGGCAGCTTCCATCTGCGAAGTGTAAATTCCTTGAAGATTTATCAATGGAATCAAGAATATTTTTAAGATTTTGCATTATTTATTTTATCTTCCCTTTTGAAATTTAGCATTAATATTGCGCAGCCACTGCGCTTTCTCTGTCCAGGTCAGATGTTCCGGACCGCAGTAGGTCCCCGGCATGAATCCCCAGTAATCATGCTCGACAGCCAGATCGGCCATGTAGTCCAGCAACGACAACCCTTCAGGCGACAATTCGAATTTCGAAAGCCTGGGCGGATAGAAAAATCCACCTTCATCAAATATGAGAGGAAGCTTACGTCTTCCGGCCTCCGCTGCATCTTCAGTAAACTTTTTCTTTGCATCAGCCCAGATCCTGTCTTTCCATGCTGGGAACCGCTCACCCACCCACAGATCCCACTTGGCGTTGTCGAGATTTTCAAACAGCCACATGATTGGACGCCAGAATTCCCGGACGTTCTGTGCCGGCTTCATGAACTCCTCCCATGGGACAATATCGTCCTTGAGCACCCTCCGAAGCGTCTCGAGGGAACGGGGATTGGCTGGATCAAATGCCTTGTTCAGTACAGTTTGTCCGTAGAGATCTTCAAAATACCAGGGAGCTCCTGCATAGATGTGCTGGTCGAAGACTTGAACATTATCTGGAATAATGGAATAGTCGTGCGATGCGAAGTCGCCACTGATCATAATGTCCGGATGCCGTGAGTGAAGCATCTCTATGGCTTCCTGGTGCAGGCGTTTGTTTTCCGCACCCTTCGGGAAATCGCTGTATTCGGGTTCATTGTGGACTTCAACGAATGCAATCTGTTTCTCGAGCTTCTTGGATTTCAGGATCTTGAGCAGTCTGTCATGCTGTTCCGCCAGATGCATGAATCGACGCTCTGCAGGAATCGAATACACCTGTGAACGAATTGCCGGATCGGCGACGAACCATGAGCTGTCCTGATATTCCCAGCTGGTCAGTATTATCCACACTCCATGCTTTTTCGCAAGCTCGAACAGGTGTATGAGCCTCTCCAAGATGTCATGGCGTCCACCGCCCAGGGCATTGACGGATGAAAAATTCCACCCATGCCCGGAGATCCACGGGCAGAAATCCATCTGGCCCCGAGGTTTTCCTTCGAGAGTGAAAGCCCAGTTGAGGCCGGCCTCAATGCGCACGGTATTGAAACCGCGGTCCTTCGATTCCAGAATACAGCGTTCAAGGTCGTAGTACGGTTCGCCCTTTGTTGCTGAACTGATCCAACTCCAAATCCAGCAGTCAATGCTCAGCTTGCGTGGGAGATGTGCAGGGGGCTGAATACTTCCATTAGCACTTCTCGATTTTTTCATGTTTACATCTTTCCTTATGTTTTTATTTCCCTACAATCTGATAAATCATAGATTCCTCTTATCATCGGAGCATGTCCGTTTATGCGTACGTAACAGTGATCGGCATCCACTCCGCCGAGTTCGCCTCAACCTCCACTCCCCTAGGAACTATTAGCCTGTAGCCCTTGGCTTTATCATATTCCGCAATGATTGAACCTGCAACTGTGGGGAATCTTACTCTCATCCGCTCCAGTTTTGCCGGAATCTGCGGTGACGCCTTCACGACCTTCCAGCCAGGCGCTGCGGGCGTCAACCCCATCACATATCTTACCAGCAAGTAGATGGGCGTACTCCCGCAAGGATGGCAGAAGCTGGTGTTCCATTTTTGATCCGGAGCCCAAGCCTCCAGGGGAGTTGTAGCTCCGTGGCGCAGCATTTCGGCCCATGAATGATCGTCATGCGAGGTCAGGAGGTCATATGCCAGTTCATGCTGTCCGGACTGAAACAAGCCTTCGATGAAATAGTGGGCTCCGTAAATGCCGCAGTCCAGTCGTTTTTGGCGCATGAACTGGACTATCTCCGGTAATGCTTTTTTCGGCGCTAGTCCGAACCGCAAGGCAAATCCGCTTGCATGAAGAGATTGGTGGCCGGAGTCAGCGCCGTCGCGAAATAATTTGGTCGCTGGATCCAGCAAGTGGCCGACAAAGGCGGTGCGAAGCCTCTCTATCCGCAAACGGATCGCCGTATTGTCCCGACCTGCCAGGAGGACCAGTTCGGCGCTGCATTTCAGCATCCCATAATAAAATGCATTAATGACCGTGTTGACACCGTCTTTGGTAGTTTCATAGTCGTAACCTCCGCGCAGATTGGCCGGCCAATCCACGACAATCCATTTTTTGCCGTTCAACCTGGTCAAAAGGCCGTTCGGGTCTTCCATGCCAAAGAACCACTCCAACAACCGCTCCAAACCTGCATTCACCATATTTACCGTGAACGTTTTATCTCCTGTCATCCAGTAGTAGTAATGCAACATGACCGGCCAGAGCAACGATGCCTCGGCTATTTCCTGTCGGAAGCTGCCGGTGCCGAGTGTGAGCAGGCCAGGATCAAATCGCTGAGTTAGCTGGATATCCCGGATCGCCTTGCGGGTCAGCGCTGGATCGCCGGTGAGGATCAGTTGCGACAAGGCTGTCATATAGGTATCAACGGTATACTGTCCTTTTTCACGGGTGGGGCAGTCCGTAAACACGTCCTGGCTGCCCATCTGAACGCCGAGTTTGCTCATCTTCCAAATGCCGTTGAGCAACGGCTCGGAACAGTCGAAATCAGATGCCGCTTCGTCGAACGGATAATGCCGCACATCAACCAATACCTCCGGCTGTGCCAAAGCATTATGAATCTCCATATAGCGAAAACCGCGATAGTCATAGAACTCGGCCACGTCATCGCGGCCGGAAAGCGTAATCTCATCCTCGTATTTGCAATTGCAGCGCATCTCGTGCCGGACACTGCCATCGGGGTTTAGTTCCTCTCCGTGGCGGACAACGATCACATGACCCGATGGGCCCCTCAGTCGAATCCGGGTATGTCCGACAAGTTCCCGCCCGAAATCGTAGAACCAGACACCTTCACCGCGAGATTCTATTTTGGCCGGTTCGGCATGCCAATGGGCTAGCGGCGCGGCGATTGCTGGAATAAATACGTGATCCTGCCGCCGGATCAATGGCGCTTCCCATGTCGCATCGTCGAAGCCTGTCTCGCGCCAGCCAATTGGCTCACAGCGTAAATCCATATTTTCGTTGAACTGCGTGAAATACCCCATAATGTGGTTTGGGTTTGCGGAAAAGGTACTGGCACGATGACATTTCCAGCCTGGGTCGCTAAAGTGCCGAATTCGCGAACCATCGGCAAAAGTCAGATCCAAAACCATCAGGAAGCCGTTGCGGTTGTCACCGCTATTGAACGCGCGGCAGTAGCATCCGTGGTAATAGATGTGGACGGACAGGCAGTTGGTCCCTGTTTTTAATTGATCCGTAACCGGCATAGCGTAATAGGGTTGGGCAAATGGGTAACCTGGCTCCGGACCCTGTACGAAGAAACGCCCGTTAAAGTAAAATTTGAACGTGTCATCGCCAGTAATGTAAAGCATTGCTCTTACCGGAGCTTGATCGAGCGTTATCTCTTTGCGGAAATAGGTATGAACATTTTTAAGGTCGCTGCCGACGCACTCTATAGG
>JBAQUG010000348.1:0-2142 GCA_049297395.1 Victivallales bacterium
CTCCAAGAACATCTGCATGATTGTCCGTGCGTAAAGCCAGCTTAACGGTTACATTTTCATCATCAATATTTCATCATAAGCCTTAAAACCACCCTCTTTTTCGCCTCATCTTCTAGCCTATAAATTACTTGACACTTCCGGGGTACGATCAGGAGCGGCCCTCCATTCTTCAATGACATTGAATTTTTCCTCCCAACAACACTCTCTCCAGGCACAGTGTCAGTATCATATGCGTAACTTACACTGTGGTTTGCAATATTGGGAATGGTTTCTGAAGAAATCGTGAAATCATTATTGTAGGAAAGCGTCCTGGAGCCGGTGCCGTCGGCGATGGATGTAGGACGTCCGAAGATGTCGCGGGTGAAGGAAACGTTACCGGTAATCGGTTGTCCGTTATCAGTGTAGGATACGGAAAGTAATTCACCGGCAGAATTGTAGCCGTAGCTGGTGGCAACACCTCGTGCCCAGGTGCGGGGGGCTACAGAGCCGTCGGGATTGTAGGTGTAGGAAGTTCCCTGGCCGTTCGCGTAGATTTTCGAGGTCATGAGGCCGCGCTGAGGGTCGTAATTCCAGGTGGTGCTGGAGCCGTTGCCGTCCGTGAGGGTCTTCATGCGGCCGAGTGAGTCATAGGAATAGTTGACAGGATCCCCGTTGCAGTACGCATACAAGTTCAACCCTCCGCTTTCCTCTATGGGATCCCTGTTGAGCCACCTGCAGGTCATCGGGTTGAAGTAGCGGAACCCGAGGTAGTAGCACTGGGTCTCGGAATCATAGTACTTTGACTGGGAGGCGAAGGAGAAGGCATTAAGCAACAGCGTTTCTCTTTTTTCCGGAGGCGTACATTTCAGAAGATGCATGGAACCTGAAAAATATTTAAACCATTCCTTGAAAAACATTGACAAGGCTCTTTATTAAAAAAAATGTTACTCAAGTATTTGTAGTGTTTTACACAATAAAGATAAAATAAAAACATAACCCTAAATGGAGCCACCCCATGAAAAGGTTTTTAGCGTCCTTCCTTGCCGCCTTTCTCCTCCTCGCAGCATCAGTAACAAACGCAGCCGGTCCGACACTGACAGTCAACACTTCCGATCCTCTCATGGGGGATACTATGCCTGCCGGGGATACAGCCATAATCTATGGTGAAAACTGCGATATTATGGCCTTCGCCATGACTGGATATCACTTTGTCAACTGGACGATAGGTTCAGGCACTGCGACGATTGCCAATGAAAACTTGCCGGAAACGACAATAAATTGCACCACTGACACGACGGTTACTGCGAACTTCGCGATAAACTCTAACACGGCCTATCCGATAGAATTCAGCACTGCGGGTGCGGGTCATGGAGTGGCTACAGCAGGTACGATCATTGCGTATATCGACGAATGGAAAGAGATAAGCGCGACAGCAAAGCCCGGTTCGGTGTTTGTCAACTGGAGCGGTACCAACGTGAACTTCGAGAGTGCCGACTCTCCAGTTACGCGTGTACAGCTGAGCAGTCCCGGAAACGGACTCGTGACCGCCACTTTTGCGCCAGGGGGATCGCTTTTCAAGTTGACTCCCGCAGTTTCCGGGTCTGGGACAGTGATGCCTTCCCGTCCTGTAAGCATATATGCGAATGAGCCGGTCAGCATTTCAGCTGAAGCGGGAATCGGATATCATTTCGTGAACTGGACGGCCGACGCGGGTGCGACGATAATCAACGCCAATTCTCCCCAGACCTTCGTGAAGATTATCCTTGTCGGCGACAAGACAGTCACTGCTAACTTCGCCGCGAATTCCGCATATTACAACCTGTCAATAGCCTGCAGCCCGCTGACCAGTGGCGTGACCAATGGTACTACCGTCTCCGTCGCCGCCGGCGAACCGACCTTGATTTCCGCCACCGCCGCGCCAGGCTCGCATTTCGTGAACTGGACGTTCGGTGCAGGCGCGACGATTGTCGACGCCAACGCTCCTGAGACCTACGCTAGGATTACCGCCGATGCGACAGTTACCGCGAACTTCGCATATAACGGACAAGGATAGATTGTTTTCCGAAAGACGAGGGATTGCCTTGAGGAAATGGGGTGGTTGAGGAACAACAATCTCATCCAGTTGTTGGACAAGCCCGGTAGCGGCCTTCGCGCGCGTCTATA
>JBAQUG010000349.1:0-4077 GCA_049297395.1 Victivallales bacterium
TGCTTTGGTCTTTGCTTTCTTCCTTTTCATCAGTAACACTCCAATCAATAGTTTATTTAAAAACCATATTCGAAGTGTTACCAGATTCAGGAGGCTTGCTCTATATCATTATCTGGTTGGTAGGACATGCATTCTTTACATAGGCATACCAGTGCCTCAACTAGAGTGTGGATTAAGCGTCCCTCTTTTTTGGGCAGAGGAAAGGAGGATAGTATTTATAAATACTTCAATGCAGAGATATTTCCTGATATAAACTTACATAAAAAGGAGATGTGAAAAATGAAGAGTACTGTTTTTTTAATTGTGTTCGCCATATTGGTTTCAGTATGTGTCGAGCAAGTCGTGGTTACTAGGGTATACGGAGCAGAGCAAAAGGCGACGAAATGCGAAGGGTTCCAAAGATGCGGTGGTACTGGCGTATGTAGTAACTGTAATGGGAAAGGAACAATAACATCCAGTGGTGTAGTTGGAGGCTGTGCGTTATGCAACACAAAGAAAGATGACGGCACGGGAGACGGCAAATGCAAATACTGTAAAGGCACGGGAACTGTTTGGAAATAAAAACAGTATGGATTGCAGATTTAGGTTTCGTTATTGTTCGCTTTGGCTTTATTCCATATTAAAAATGGGAATATAAAGCAATCTCGTAGTCTATCATGTTTGGAAACAATAATTAACTATCAGGAGATTCCATGAAATTGCTATTGCTAGCATTGGTTGCATTTATTTCCATTGCCATGCTTGCTGATGACAAGGCTGATTTTGAGGCTTATAAGAAATCAGCGGAACAAGGTAATGCAACAGCACAATGTTCACTTGGAAGGTGTTATTTATTTGGCAAGGGTGTAGTACGAGACGAAAAAAAGGCTATTGAATGGTATCAGAAATCAGCGGGACAGGGAAATGAAGACGCAAAGAACGACCTGAAAGAAATAGAACAGGCAAAAAAAGACTTGGCACAAGTAGAAATCATATCAATAGTCCAACCTGTTTCAAAGCCAACTGACAGTAAACCAAAATCTGTTGCCAAGAAAACAGGATGGGAAGTTGACGGCTTGAAAGGTAAGGTCAAAGAAAATATCAGACTTGGTTATGATATTAAAGGCACCCCACGTGTCAGCGATATTAACAATTTGATAAAAATCTTAGATAAAGCGAAGCACGACAAAGGAAACAAAACATTAGGCATTACAAACGAAGACCTTGATGCTCAGCTTGCGAAAGAAATAGCAAAGTTATGCATAGGGCAAAAAATAAATCAGACTGTTTGCAGATACGATAGCAAAGGGAATCGAATTGAGCAGTCTACATATAGTGCAGATGGGTCTTTGAACACGAAGTATTTGGATAAACATGATGACAAGGGCAATATCACTGAACAGGCAGGCTATAACGCAGTCGGGACTTTAACCAGTAAAAATATTTATAAGTATGATATCAAGGGAATGCTTATTGAAGATGCATACTATGCTACTGATGGAGTTTTATTCCAGAAACTTATCTATATGTATGATGAGAACGGCAATAGGATTGAAGCTACATGCTATAACTCAGATGGGGTTTTAGACTTTAAGGATAATTCTAAGTATGATGAAAAAGGCAAGCAGATTGAGGGAACATTATATAGTGCAGATGGGTCTCTGGAATTCAAAGATATATTTAAGTATGACGAGAAGGGTAATATGATTGAACAGCAAGGTTATAAAGATGGGGCTTTGCGTAAGAAATCCATTTACAAATGCGATGAAAATGGTAATCGGATTGTAGAGGCTGAATATGATAAAAATGGAACCTTGGTAAATATCCGCACAGCATCATATACATATTATTGACACTGCCTCTGGCTCTTTACGAATTTTTAGACCACGTGATATAAACAATAATCATTAGGGAATTCCATGAAATTACTACTTCTCGCCTTGCTCGCATTTATTTCCATAACCCTGCTTGCTGATGACAAGGCTGATTTTGAATCATTCAAAATAAAAGCAGAACAAGGTAATGCAGAAGGGCAATATTATTTCGCCTTGTGTTATTTATTGGGAAGAGGCGTAGAGAAAAACAATGAAAAAGCGGTTGAATGGTTAAGCAAATCGGCGGCGCAAGGGAATGAAAAGGCTAAAACGGCACTCACCAGTAATCTACTCCAAGATGATAATAAAACACCTGAGTCCGCAGGATTAGAAAAAGTAAACTCGGCTTTGAATACATTTTCATATTCCGTACCCAAAGGTTGGAGTAGAACAGATACGGATATTAAAACAGTTGCTGGCGCTGATGTGATTGAAAGTATTAGCTTTACCAATGAGGATGGAGCCTATTTTATGGTTAACACAATTGATACATATAAATTGGCATCAAAAACGAATGCGATTAAAGACCCAAGGACTAATATTTCATATACTAAGTTCTCTCAAAAAAGCATGGAGTCCGCACTTAACGGATATGTTGACGGATACATTAAGGCGATGAATAAAAAGGATGTCGTAGTAATTGATAAAAGGATAAAATTCATAAATCATTCACGTTGCATGTTTGTTGAATTTTCTTATGACATGGATGGCAATAAAGTTATCAATGAAGCCTATAGTTTTTTACATAATGGGTATACAACGAATTTTGTCATCGGATATCTACCTGAGAAACGAGATGAGTGCTATTCGACGTTGCAGAAAATCATTAATAGCATTGTATATAAATAGTCAAAGGACGGGGACGGATAAATCCGGTTCCTTTTTTTACAATGAGAAGCATGGCTATAATGAAGCAAACGAAACTTAGCAGTGTGCAATCCAAAGATGAAGCAAATTATTTAATGGATGCCATGTGTTCTGCAACGGCAACTGTCAATGATGCGAATACGCATTCTCCAACCGATATACCAAGTTATACCGAGAAGAAGGAACTTGATACCAAGGCAATGCTTGGTGCCAAGGTGCTAACTGAAGCTATAGCCAGAATCAAATATTACGGGGACAACGATATCAGCAAACCGTATTACGCCGACGAGAAATTGCCTGTAGGCACGCTTGTGATTCCCGTTCGTGATATCAGGAAGTGGAGCCAAAATGACAGCGACAATCTGCTTGGTGTGCAGTACATAACTCCGGACGGCTCCAAGTCCTACCAACCGACACTGAGAAAAGACGAGAGTCAGCCTACAGGAGCAATGATTCTAGCTGACAAGCATGAGGATATCTTCTCAATGCTATTTGTTTGCGAAGGATATGCAACAGGCGTAAGTCTGAGACAGTTCCTTGGCATGCCGGTATTCTGCACCGGAGATGTCAGCACGTTGCCCTATCCCTATACGGTAGACCTTCTCACGTCTGAGTTTCCAGATTCAAGAATCGTAGTCTGTGCGAATATAGACAGTAGACATGCCGGAACTGATACCGCGAAACTCTGCCTGAAATATTTCAAGAATACCGAGTACATGGTTCCGGACTTCAGCTTTGCGGAAAAGGAAATTGCATATTTCGACAAGACCGGAAAGCCAATGCAGACCATAGACAAGAACGGCACACTTGTCTTTGACAATGTTACCAAATCAAATTTCAACGATATGGTTTCATACTGTAGGAATTACGGAATGACCGATGCAATGATTGCCGACAAGTTCAGGTCAATTGTGGAAACCGAGGGTTTTGTCTCCGGAGAACTGAGCAAGCATTTCGACAAGGACGGCAACGAAATCAAGAATCCAATGGAACGTTACTTTGAGACCTATTTCAAGAAAAGCGTTGAGTCTACCGTTGAGAATTTGGAAGCCGGACTTCCTAAGAAGGAGCCTTTTGAACCTGCAAAGCCGAATCTTACCGAGGAAGAAAAGCAAAAGAAGCGTGAGGAGTACCAGAAAGTTTTTCAGGATATGGTAGACGCACTCAGGGAAGAGCGTATCCGCAAGCGTGGCATTCCTGAACCCACATCAATAAAAATGGGTGACAAGTTCTGGGATGAACTCAACAAGAACGAAAAAGAACTACTCGTCAACTACTTCATGAACATTTATCCTGAGACAAGCGAGGAGATGGCTTATGAATCTACGGCTCGTTATAACGACGAAGTGTTGAAGGA
>JBAQUG010000350.1:0-13799 GCA_049297395.1 Victivallales bacterium
CAGTCGGAAACTCCTTTTGATCTCAGGAAGTCCTCGATGTCGCTGCGCTTGAAGCGAAGAATGGGGCGGATGATCGTGATACTTCCGATCTTCTGGATTTCACGGAGGGAAGTCAGCCCTGAAGAATTCGAACCTCGCAGGAGCCTGAGAAAAACGTTTTCAACCTTGTCGTTGGAATTGTGCCCGAGCGCGACGAAAGAATCAGGGTCGTCTGCGAGGATATTCCATTCCTTAAGCCTCATCCTTCTCGCAGCGGCCTCAACGCTTTCCCCTGCCTGGCGCGAGGTATTGACAGTAAGGCTGATCTCCATGAAGTCGATATTGCGAAATTCGCAGAATTTCCGGCACCAGCCGGCATCTTCTTCGCCTTCTTTTCCGCGGAGTCCGTGTTCGAAGTGTACGGCCTTGAGATGGAACCCCCGCCGTTTGGACTCCTCGTTGAGAAGCATCAGGAGGGCGGTAGAATCCGGTCCTCCGCTGAACCCTGAGAAAATATTCTTCACGGCGCCAATTGATACACTGTTGAAGAAAAATTTCAGATCCATAAGCCATTCATCCATTATTTACTTTTGCAATCAATATGCTAGCTTTTAAAGGTTCAATAAATTATAAACTGTATTTGATTATGAATATTTCAAACATTCCTGGCGGCGATAAGCGATTTTTCATCATAGTGGCGTCTTGCCTGCTGCTGCTTTCCTCATTCCTCCATTTCTGGAAGATCGGGGAAGTGCCTGGAGGTTTTTTTGTCGACGAGAGTTCTGTGGCATACAATGCCTGGAGCCTTTCAGTGTCTGGCAGGGATGAAAATGGAGCGTTCATGCCCCTGTTCATTAAATCTTTCGACATATATTTTAGCCCTGTCGGGATATACTCGCTGGCGGCTTTCTTCAAGGTGTTCGATCCGTCGACGACGGGGCGTGCAGTCAGCGCCATCTATTTCCTGATGGCTTCATTCATGTTCTATTTCCTGGCATATAAGCTGAGTGGAAGGAAATGGCTTTCACTTGCCGGGGCATTTGCCTTCTTGATACTTCCTTGGACTTTTCCTCTCAGCAGGACGATCATGGGAGGGTATATGCCAATGATTTTTTTTATGACAGCAGGTTCTTATTTCCTTATCCGGGCGATAGGTGAGGATTGCTGGAAGCAGGCTTTTGCCGCTGGGCTCAGCTGGTCTATGGCGATGTATTCCCACAATACCGGCAGGCCGATGACGGCAGTCTTGCTGGTGGGCTTTGTGCTTGCCTACAACGTCCTTCTCCTGAAAAGATGGCGGACATTCTTGATTTTTGTCGTTGTCTACGTGTTGTCATTGGTCCCGATGATGGTTGCCGTATGGAACAATACAGGAATTCTTCTCAACAGGTTCAAGTTGGTGAGCGTATGGCATGATCAGCCAGGTGCATATGAGCTGTTTATGAGGATGGCTGCAAAGTACCTGGAATATTTCAAGCCACAGTTCTTTTTCATCAACGGGGATTCGAATATAAGGCATGGAACCGGTAATGCAGGAATCTTTTTCCTGTTCATGGCACCTCTGATTATCGCGGGGCTCTATGTCCTCCTCAGGTGGTGCAGACATAATCCGGTCTATCGCTTCCTGGTCATCGCAATTCTCAGTTATCCTATTCCTGGGATCCTGACAACTGACCATTACCATGCTGCCCGCACTATAAGCGGGGCTCCTTTCTGGTGCATTGCCGCAGTCCTTGGCGCAGTATATTTATGGCGGAATGTGAAGATGTTCAAGATACTTCTCATCATCATTCCTCTTATGGCGGTCTATGAGATTCCCGCGTATTTCAGATATTATTTCCGTGAGTATGCCGCCGAGACAAGACTTGTCTATGCAGGTCCAATCATCGAAGCCATTAGGATTTCAGATGAGAACATGAGGAAAGGTGAAATCCTTTATCTCTCAGGGTCTGTTTTTCCACAGAGGGTCGACAGGGACTTCAAACCATTCTGGTATATCCACGTACTTTTTTTCCTTAAAATTCCTCCGGAAGCATACCAGCAGGGGCGGATTCATGATTATGCAAGGCCGTATGGGGGGAAGGTGGATGCCGGCGGGGTGCTTGTCGTATCAAACAAAGTCTGGAGTTTTGATAAGCAGGGGGATATGGTTTCGATAGATAATCCGGAGAAACTGCCTGAAAACAGAAAGTTAATCGGGCGGGTGGAGATTGATGGAAGTACAGCCTTGGAGATCTACCGCGTGGACAAATAAGTGCCGTGACCGAATTTGGATGCAATACAAGGCGATAGCAAGCTCGCTCCTAAGGCCACTGCTTCCTTTGTATAATATGCTTGATGCTATTATATTCATGAGAAAACGCAGGTCTTTTATTATTATCGAGGAATCTTTTTAAACATATCTAGAGCGGAGAGTTCATACACTCCCAGGATGTCGCTGCGGTGATGCTGCTTCTCAGGAAAGCTGGAAAGTTCGGGATTGAAATCAGGAACCCTTGAAAATGGGTCAGAGGTAGAACATGAGGAAATTCAAGCATGATGCTGTGATTGTCGGCGGACTTGGCCATGTCGGCCTTCCGTTGGGAATAGTGTTCGCGGACAAGGGGCTCGGCGTGTGCCTTTTTGATCTTGACAGCAGGAAGGCTAGAGCCGTAAGGAAGGGGCATATGCCCTTCATCGAATACGGGGCTGATGAAATACTTCCGCGTGTCATCAAAAATGGGAACCTCAGGATCTCCACGGATCCCATATGTGTCTCAGATGCCGAATTCGTGATTGTCGCTATTGGCACGCCGATGGATGAATATCTCAATCCCAAGATGAGACAGTTTCTGGACTTCTTCAAGACTCTTGCCGTCAACCTTGCAAAGGAGCAGACCATAATCATACGCAGCACGGTGTTTCCGCAGACATGCAGGCAGATACAGGAGATGCTCGGAAGTAAATGGAAGATTGCTTATTGTCCGGAACGGATTGTGCAGGGGCATGCAGTCGAGGAGCTGGCTAAGCTTCCACAGATAGTATCGGGCTACAATGGACAGGCTGTGAATGACGCTGAACGGCTTTTCAGGATAATCTCACCAAAGGTGATAAGGACCACTGTTGAAGAGGCCGAGATGGTGAAGCTATTCTCCAACGCCTGGCGCTACATCCAATTCGCTGCGGCTAACCAGTTCTACATGCTCTGCAGCAGCCACGGAGTTGACTTCGACCGCGTGAGAAAAACCATGGTCGAGAGCTATGAGAGAAGCGCCTCGCTGCCGAAACCGGGTTTTGCCGCTGGCCCGTGCCTCCTCAAGGACACAATGCAGCTGTGCTCGTTCAGTGGAAACAGCTTCCACCTCGGCCAGTCGGCCATGCTTGTCAACGAAGGCATGCCGAATTTCATCGTCGAAAGCCTGAAGCAGAAGCATGGTGAACTCAAGGGGCGCAGGATTGGAATTCTTGGAATGGCGTTCAAGGCAGACATAGACGACATCAGGGACTCTCTCTCGTACAAGCTGGGGAAGATCCTTAGGTTCTACGGGGCCGATGTCTCTTATTCCGATGAGTTTGCACAGGATCCTACCTTCGTGAAGAAGGAAGTCATCCTTAAGAGGTGCGATATTATAATACTGGGTGTTCCGCATTCGGCGTACAGGAACTTGAAGGTCAGGACAGGAGCCGAGCTTGTGGACATATGGGGATTCTTAAGCTGACATAGACATTCCGTTAGGGGCATTTATGACTGAATACAATATCAAATGGTGGGTTCCGCGCAATGGGCCGGTCGAGAGGAAATACCTCCTGGAAGTTCTGGACAGGCATTTCACGAACGAGGGTGAATATACGGTCAGGTTCGAAAATGAGATAGCCAGGCTGACAGGTGCGAAGTTCGCAGTCGCGGTCACAAGCGGGACTGTCGCTATTTTCCTTTCGCTCAAGGCGCTGGGGATCGGGCACGGCGACGAAGTCATAGTTCCGGATCTCACATTCATTGCCACGGCCAACGCCGTCGACATGTGCGGCGCCAGGCCGGTCCTTGCGGATGTCGAGACAGGGCGCGCAAATATTTCAGTGGATTCGATCAGGAAGCTGATCACATCCAGGACGAAGGCGATTGTTCCCGTGCATGTGAGTGGAAGGGCCGCGGAGATGGAGAAGATACTTGATCTTGCCGCCCCCAAAAGAATCCATGTTGTTGAGGATGCCGCGGAAGCGCTGATGTCGAAGCACAAGGGAAGGCAGCTGGGCAGGTTCGGCATCTCAGGATGTTTTTCATTTTCGCCTGCGAAGACGATCACGACGGGACAGGGCGGTGTGATAATCACTGACGACGAGGAGTTCTACAAGAAGCTCCGGAGGCTGAAGGATCAGGGGCGTCCTGTGCGGGGGACAGGTGGCGATGACATTCATTCCACAGTCGGTTACAATTTCAAGTTTACGGACCTTCAGGCCGCCGCCGGACTCGGACAGCTTGAATACCTCGAGAAGCGGATCAGCAGGATGCTCAGGCACCATCAGATCTACAGCAAGTCTCTTTCAGGCATCAAGGGATTCAGGCTTTACAAGTTCAACAAGGGTGAAGTCCCGCAATGGACCGACGCGGTCGTCGAGCGCAGGGATGAACTCGACAAATATCTCAAGGCCAAGGGCATCGACTGCCGCAGGTTCTGGCTGCCGATACATACACAGGAGGCCTACAGGAAGGCCGGCAGTGGGTTTGCAGGCTCATGTCAGGCCTCCTTGAAATCCCTCTGGCTGCCTTCGGCGTTCACTCACGGCGACCGTGAGATAAGGACGGTCTGCGCGGAGATCAAGGAATTTTTCGGAGAAAGATGAACAAGGGAAATTCCAAACCTCTTCTTTCAATCCTTATGCCGGTGAGAAACGAAACTGTCAACGTCAGCATCATGGTGAAGATACTGAATGCCGTCTTCGAATGCGACGATGAGATCCTGATAGTCTGCGACAACGATCAGGACCTGGGCGTGCCTGTGGTGAGGGAGCTGCAGAAGACGCTGCCAAACCTGAAACTGGTGATCAACAAATATGGCCGTGGAATTCCGAATGCGATCAAGGCCGGAGTGGAGGCGTCCTGCGGGAAATACATCCTGCTTTTTGCAGTTGACGAGATCGGCCCGGTGCTTGCGATACGCGAAATGATCGAACTGATGGACGACGGATGCGGGCTTGTCAGCGCTACTAGGTATGCCTATGGCGGCAGACGTTTAGGCGGTTCGATTCTGGGGCATCTGCTTTCCAGGACGGCCAACACGATGCTCTCGATGGTAAGCGGAAACCTCCTGACCGACTGTTCGACCGGAATAAAGATGTTTACAAAGGATGTGTACAGCCGTTTCAATCTCGAGGCCAGGCCTGTCGGCTGGGCGGTTACATTCGAGTTTGCACTCAAGGTGCAGATTGCCGGTATAAAGACCGGGGAGGTCCCGGTGATTTCAATAGATCGTCTTTACGGAGGAAGATCCACTTTTTCAGCATTGCCTTGGATAAAGGAATACCTGAGGTGGTTCACATATGCGTTCAAAAACATTGCGGTGCTGCGCAGGAGGGACAAGCCTCTTGTCAGGATACCATATTCAACTGTGAAGTGAGCTTGGCATGAAAAAAAACAAGCGTATAAGGATTCTTGTGACCGGAGGGACGGGGTTCATTGGCAGCGCCCTTGTAAGGCGTCTTGTGCAGGAGGGCTTCAAGGTCAGGGTACTGGACAATAATTCCCGGGGGGGCTCTGAACGTCTCAGCGATGTCTCAGATGAAATTGAATTCTGCAGGGCCGACATCAGGGATGCCGGAAAAGTTTCCAGGGCATGCAAGGGGGTTGACTGCATATTCCATCTGGCATATGTGAACGGCACCGAGTTTTTCTATTCAAAACCCGAGCTTGTCCTAGATGTCGGGGTGAAGGGGATGATGAACGTCCTGGATGCCTGCGCCTCGCACAGAATAAGGGAGATGGTGCTGGTTTCAAGTTCGGAGGTATATCAGACCCCGCCATATGTTCCGACCGATGAGAAAGTACCGTTGAGTGTTCCTGATCCATATAACCCGCGCTATTCGTACGGGGGCGGCAAGATCATAAGCGAGCTCCTGCTGATCAATTACGGCAGGAAATATTTCGATCGTGCACAAATAATCAGGCCGCACAATGTCTATGGTCCCGACATGGGATGGGAACATGTGATCCCCCAGTTCTCACTCAGGCTGATGGATCTGATAAGGAATGATTCCGGAAAGGCTGGAACCGCGCTTGGATTTGGGATCCAGGGGAGCGGACGTGAAACAAGGGCATTCATCTACATCGACGATTTTGTCGACGGGTTCATGGCGGTCTACGGAAAAGGTGAAAAGCATTCCATATACAATATAGGGACGATGGATGAGATATCCGTCGCGAATCTCGCAAGGAAAGTCGCTGCGGTTGCAGGAAGAAGGATTAGAATAATTCCGGGAGAGCTCCAGAAGGGTGGAACGCCGCGGCGCTGCCCTGATACGGCGAAGAGCGGTAAACTCGGGTTCAGGCCAGGGATTTCCATGGAGGAAGGATTGCAGAGGACCTTTTCGTGGTATCGCGTAAACTCGCCTGCAAGGTCAGCAGGACGTGAATAATTAACCGTAGTTAGCATTGGGAAAATCCAGGAGGGAAACATCATGTTGAAAGATAGAGCTGACAGTAAGGTTGTTGAAAAATGCCAGATATGTTCGTCGGAAAAGCTGCAGAGTGTGCTTTTTCTGGGATATCTGCCGCCGGTGAACAAGATGCGGAAGATCGGTGAACGCCCGAAGGAGGAGAGCGCATATCCTGCGGAACTCCTGTCATGTCCGGACTGCGGACTTGTACAACTCGGATTGATTGTATCGCCGAAGATATTGTTCCCTGCGGAATATCCGTATACCAGCAGCACCACCAAGATATTGAGGGACAATTTTGCCGAACTCTACACGGAATGTTCCGGCATCCTGAAGCTGGGGAAGGACGATCTTGTAGTCGACATTGGTTCCAACGACGGGAACCTGCTGTCTAATTTCAAGGACAAGCACCGTGTGCTTGGCATCACTCCTGAGGATATCGGGAAGATCGCCATCGGGAGGGGGATTCCCACTGTTCTCGACTATTTCAGGGCGGAGTCAGTTGAGAAGGTGCTGAAGGAATATGGCAGGCCATCGCTTGTAACTGCGACAAACGTCTTTGCGCACATCGACGATGTCAACGAGATAGTCAGCCTTATAATTGGGATGCTGGACAAGGATGGCGTCTTTATTTCAGAATCACATTACCTCCTTCCCCTCATAGAGGACCTGCAGTTCGATACAGTGTACCATGAGCACCTGAGATACTATTCGCTTCATGCGCTCAAGAACCTTTTTGAAAGGCATGGACTGGAGATTTTCCATGCAAAGAGAATTCCTACCCATGGAGGTTCTATCAGGGTCTACACTGCCAGGAAGGGGATGCGTAAGGTCGGGGAATCCGTGAAGAAGCTCATGTCGGCCGAAAAGAAGGTGGTCACAGAAAAGGCCAGCCTCGACAAGTTCCGTATGGATGTGGAGAAGGCGAAACTTTCCATGATGAAACTCCTGGGCGGGATATTTGAGAGCGGTAAAAAAATCTACGGGATAAGTGCTCCGTCGAGAGCGAGCACTCTGATAAACTACTGCGCGATAGACGATGCCGTCATGGAGTGCGTGTTGGAGATCAAGGGCTCGCACAAGATCGGGTATTATGTCCCCGGTACCCTGATCCCCATACTTGAGGAGACGAAGCTTTTCGAGGACCAGCCTGAATACGCGATGATCTTCTCATGGCATATTGCTGAAGAGCTGATACCGAAACTGAAGGCGAAGGGATTCAAGGGCGATTTCATCGTTCCGCTGCCAGTGCCACGCATAATCAAGAACTCGCAGGCCGGATGAATTAATCATGGGGAATCCTTCCAATTGGTGAAGGTGTTCGGACTTCACAAGGACATTGTCCGTTTTCCAAGCACGCTCTTCCATATGATGGCCTCCATCCTCCTGGTGTTCCTTGTCTATGAGCTTTTCAGGGACAAGTGGATCTCCATGCTGTCCGGATTTGCCTTTTCGGTGCTGCCATGGGTTTTTGTGGTCAGCCGGAGCAACATGGGCGGATTCACTCCGGCGCTTGCAGGTTACATATGGGGAATGCTCTTCCTGGTGAAATCTCTCGGAACCCGATCCTCAAAGTTCGCGGTCTTAAGCGCCGCAGGGTTCGCTTTCTCGATGTATTCGCATATAGGTGGACGTCTGGCATGCTTCCTGTTCTTCGTCAGCCTATTCATATGGCTCAGCATTTCCATCCTTGAGCCGCTCGGGCTATGGATCGCTGACACAGAAGGGGTGAAGTTCTGGCTGAACGTGATAACCGAGATCAAGAAACGGGGAGTCAATGACATCCTCATAGCCTGCATAGATGGTCTGAAGGGATTTCCAGAGGCGATAGCCGCCGTCTTTCCAAAGACCGAAATACAGCTGTGCATAGTGCACATGATCAGGAACTCACTCAAATACGTCCCCTATAAGGATTACAAGGAAATATTTGCCGACTTAAAAGGCGTATACAAGGCAAAAACAGAGGACGAGGCAAAGCTGAACCTGGAGAAGTTCACCTCGAAATGGGATGACAAATACCCGGCAATATCGCAATTGTGGCGCAAGCACTGGGAACTCGTATGCCCGTTTTTTGCCTATCCAGACGAAATTCGCAAGGTCATCTACACGACCAACGCTATCGAGTCGGTCAACAGTTCCGTGAGGAAAATAATCAGAAGCCGCGGCGCATTTCCGAATAATGAGGCTATAGTTAAATCATGTACCTGGCACTGACGAACGCGGCTAAGAAATGGATCCTGCCGATCCAGAATTGGAAGATTGCGCTTCAGAGGTTTGCCATCCGGTTCGAAGGCCGGGTGCAATTGTGAGTACGAAAAGGATGAGCATCTGGGTCTCCTTCGGAGATAGAAATCCCCTCTGCTCATCAAGAAAAGGGAAAAGACCGTTTACACAAAAACTCTCACAGAGCCGTTCCAAAGACAGGATTGTTGGCATCATGATTGGCAGCGTATTACTTTTTCTGGGTATTATTGCAGGATTCTTCCTTCCGGGGTTCCTGCTGAACAGGCTGCTGGGAAAAGGCAATGACATTGGTGCATCTTTTATCATTTCACTGGTCGTGCTTTTCCAGATAATTTTCATCACGGGCATCCTTGGATTCAATATTAATCTTGTCTCGGTCGGCATGGTGCTCATTCTCATAAGCATCCTGCTCTATGCCTGTTGCCGCTGGAAACGCATGGCTTTGAGCCTCCCAGGCGGAAATGTGGAAAACCCTTTTTCGCGGTTTGAAACAATAGCCCTGGTTCCTGTTGCGTTGGCTTTTGTACTGATTTTCCTCAAGTCATCTCTGTTCCCCGTTCCAGAAGGGGACCAGTCATTCCGGTGGTTCTTCCTTGCGTTCAGGATTTTCGAACAAGGGTCCTTCAGCTATTATCCGTCTCTTACTCCTGCCGATTTCAGCATGTATTTCTCCATTGACTCCTTTCCTCCAATTGTATCTTTTTCATATTTCTGGCTCTATGCCCTTTATGGCAAGGCTGAAAACTTCCTCGCCTGCGTGCCTGTCACTATACAGTTCATCCTGATCTTCATATATGGATACATGCTTTCAAAGCTGCTGACTAATTCGAAGACTGCAGGCTTTTATGCATTGCTCCTGCTTGGGGCTTCCACGCTTTTCTTCTATTCAGTGGCGATCTGCCAGGAAACTGGAATGACTGCGTTATCACTTGTCGCAACAGTTTATTACCTTGTCAAGAGCAGGGATGAATCCAAAGGTGATATTATAATTGCGGCTTTTGCCGCTTCTGCAGGAGCGCTGTCAAGAGACTACGGCGGAATATTCGTTGCATACGGCTTGATAGTGATACTCTGGCATCGCTATTCCATGCGGACGCTTGTCCTGTATCTTGCAGTCTGCACGTTGCTTGTCGCGCCATGGTACTTGAGGACGTTCATCCTGACCGGCAATCCATTCTACAGCAATACGGTAGGAGATTTGTTCCCTGTGAATCCAGTGCATGTGGGCATGATCAACGCGCACGAGGATTTCCTCGGTTTGAAAACCTACATGACCACCAAGGTGATCTGGCCGTTGTTTTCCGGGCTTTCAATTGCCCTGACCCTGCCGTTCTTTGCTGGAGTGGCTTCCGGGTTGATATTCTTCCGCCGATACGGATATGTCCTTGTCATTTCCGCAATAATGTTCGGCCTCTGGCTTTCCCACATAATAATTCCAGCAGGGATTTTCCATTCGATGAGGATACTGAGCCCTGCGATTTCGCTTCTGGCGGTCTGCGGCGCCTGCGGAATAGTCCTGCTCCAGGAGAGATATCCAGGAATATACAAGCCGTCGGTGATATTCCTCTCGGTCGCGTGCCTGATAACATGTTTCCAGAACATCTTCACACCTTACAATCCCTTCAACTATGAACTGAAGTACTGGCCTATGGCCGCATCTATTGTGCCGGCCTATGACGCTTCGCAGGAAATATTCGACTACATAGAAGGCATTCCCGACGGTTCAAAAATACTTACAGACGATGCGCGTTACCATTCGACGCTCGCACGGAGCCAGGAGAATATGAGGAACATATCGTTGATCAACGTATGCAGTCCGGAGGTGCGTTTCCTGTTTGACAAGGATACCAGCTTTGAATCCGGTACGTCTAGGTTGAAGAAGCTAGGAATAAACTATGTCATTATCCGACAGGAGAAGAACATTAATTACGCTTATCTGAAGAAGTTTGAATTCTTCAGGAAGTATAAGGCCTTGTCGAAGTCCCTGAAGGATGGGGAAATGCGCGAGCTTCCCTGAAGGGCGCTACTTCTGCCGCTTGCGGGAAAGGGACAGCTGGTCGAGGAAATATTTCTTTTGCCTGAGGACTTTAGCCTTGTCCCGCCTCCTAATGGGGCGTATCGGAATTCCCGCATAGAGGAACCATTCTTCAAACTTGAAGCCTGCTGGCACGAAGCTCAAAGCACCGATCGCGACTCCTGCAGGTATGTCGTTGTCCGGCATGATAACGCTGTTGCAGCCTATTATGGTCAGTTCGGAGATGCTCACATCACCGTTTATGGAGCTGCCTGGAAGCTCGATCCCTGCGGGTGCGAGCACCGACATGTCGCACGAAAAATCATCGCTGCTGCACCAGACCCTCACCCCTGACGATATGGAGCTGTAGTCCCCGAGTGTGAACTTGTATTTCCTGCCGCCGGCGATGCTGACATTGTTGGCTATATGGCAGAACCTGCCGACCTCGATCTTGGTGGAGAAGTACGAGAAGTCGTCGATGACCGAGCCTTTGCCGACCAGAAAATGCCCTGGGACACGGCAACGGATATTCCTGGAGATTATCTGCTTGTATGGAGTTTCTCGAGTATCGTACTTGGAAGTCTTTGCATTTATAATCATGGTTGAGTCCAGTATTTTAGTTATTGGCTAATATTTGCACAGGCATTTGGATTTTCAAGTTCTCAAGTTTTAATTTCAGTATCATCCAAATGGATGTGTTTGAATACTTTTAATCACGGGTATATTGTCGCAATAAAGGATTGGAATGATTCTGTGCTAAAATTAATAAACGCGGCTTATGTTGCAATAAATAAAATCAAAATATCTCTTGCTCTGGCATTGATAGGATTAGTTCTTCTGTTCGCGGGTTCCTCAGATGTCATATCTGATTTCAAGTCTAAAATATTTGTTGTAATTTCTGCTGCTATCTTTGCTCTCTTGTATGGAATTGCGAAAGGGCATATTTCTTCCACTGCATTTGCAGATATTAAAAGGACGATATTATCCAATGCCAGTGAAATATTGACATCATTCGCTCTGTTCTTTTTTGGCTCGTTCTTGGGATATTTTTATTCATTTTCAGCCAAAGACAATATGGCAAACTACATTTACTATGATTTTGAGCCTGCTACAGCCCCGGTAAATACCATTCTCTTGGGCCTAGAGCCATGTTCTGTCTTTTTGGGATTAACAGGATTAATATTATATTTGATATTCAGAGTGATCTTTCGCACTTTTTCAGTCATGAAATTAGCACGTCAGGCACTCCTCTTGGCATTCATGATATTCAATGTTGTGCGACGAATGCCGGAGAGCGCATTCTCCTCAAGTTCCGCAGCGGCCGCTTTGTAATTGTCCAAGGCCTGCCTTATCGTCGGCACATCGGAACTGCGCAATGTGAGTATGTGCGTTTTCCCTTTGACGCTATAGGAGAGCGCCGGCGTGGTGTGCGGCTGACCGTCCGCGCATGAGCATGTTGGCTTTCCGCATTTCCGCTTCAGCGTGATTAACGAACCACTGACCAGGACCCCGGAAGCCGAATTCGAACTTTGTTTCTGCATCTGACATTCCTTTATTTAATCTGTTAGCGCATACGCAAACAGATAATGCTGAAAACGTCAAGCGTTAAAAAAATCTTTTAATTCTTTTTCAGGTCAGGCAGAAGAAGCGCATATCGCGGGCAGCCGTTGAAGAAAGGAATTCTTATTAGAAGCAATATTGTTAGTTTCAAGGATGAGGACGGGGTAGTCCACTCGGTGCTGAACAATGAACGAGTCCCTGGAAACAGCAGGTTGATCCGGGAAATACCATTTGTTGCAGGAGAAAAAACGGTTATAGAGGTATATTGCGTGAAATAAAATTTGACAACATTGGACATATGGAAAGATGACTTCAGTTCAGGACAAGAAGGCGGAAATCGAGTTTTTCAACAGCTTTTCCGGGCCTCAGGGCTATGATGTGTTCGACGCCGAGAGCAAGGACAGGCTTGTTGGCGAATGTCTCAAGGTACTCTCCTCGGCCAAGAAGCCTGAAACGGGCGTGCTTTTCGCGGATCTCGGATGCGGCTCAGGGGTGTTTACCGGCATTTTGAAGCAAAAGGGGTTCCGTGTCCTGGGCCTTGATTTGAGCCATAAGATCCTTGAGGCAGGGAAAAAGAGCCATGATTTAAACTTCGTGAACGGCGACGTGGAATTCCTGCCGTTCAAGGATTCAAGCATCGACTTCGTCATGTTCAGCGGCATGCTCCACCATCTTCCCGACAAGGAACTGTGCGCGGTGGAGGCGTTCAGGGTGCTGAAGCCGGGCGGTGCATTTGTCGCCTTCGATCCGAACAAGCAGAACCCGTTCATGTGGCTATACAGGGACATCAGCTCTCCTCTTCACAGCCAGAAAGGCGTGACCAAGAACGAGTGTCCCATCAGCGCAGTTGAAGTCGAGGAGGTCTTTGGCAGGCATGGATTCAAGATGAAAATCGATTATCTGTCCGGCCTTCATTACAAGGCGATAGCGAGTTCCCTTCTCCGTCCACTTCTACCGCTTTATAATTTTCTTGATGCAGTTATCTTCAGTTCCAGGTTCATGAGAAAACGCAGGTCATTCATCATAAGCGTAGGACAGAAACCCTTCTAGTTTTTCAAGGCAGTTCCAATAGGTTGCCCCTCTGATCGAGAAGGACGTAATTGATATTGCATTGTTTCAATCTGGATTTTGCTTCATAGAAAGACATTCCCTTTTCAAAGAGGAATCGCACCTCCGGGCTCCATACTGGTATTACTCTGATATTTCTGCTCTCCTGGGTGTTAAGGGCAAGGCTTGCATGGGACAACTATAGTTTTTCATTTAAATAAATTCAAAGAGGAATTTATTTAAATGAAAAACTATAACAGGAATCAGGCTGATTCCTGCGGGGAATGTTCTAGGACATTTTCCAGGCAGCCGCTCCGTTTTTCGA
>JBAQUG010000351.1:0-1657 GCA_049297395.1 Victivallales bacterium
GTAGAGAGCGAGCATGTCAATGAACTTCTTTACAAATTCCTTGCCGAAGAAGTGCCTGCCCTCGTCAAGCATCATCCCACGCCATCCGAGACGGGGGCCGTCCTCGATCCTGAGGCACGGGATTTTACCTTTCTCAGACGAGAAGAGAATCTGGCGGAATGTCTGTATCCCGTAGAAGACGCCTTTTGGAGAAGAGGATTCTATGGTCATCTTCCCGGGCTGGATGTTCATGACATATCCTTCGTCGCCCAGGCGCTCAAGGCTTTTTTCAAGGCTGAGCAGGATTTCGCATTTTTTGTCGCCGGAAATCTTCTGAGGAGTACAGTGCTCCAGCGATTCCAGGAGGAATTGCTTCAATGCTGAAAGCTCATTGCATGCGGAGACTGCCGTCTTCCCTGAGAGGATGAAGTCCCCTTCAATTATTTCAACTTTCTGGGGTCTGGGTATGACATTTATTATTTTTACTGGCATTTTTAATTCCTTGTATTATTGGAATGATGTGGGAGCAGATTGATAAATATTCGCTGAACGAACATAGTTCAGTGAATATTTACTAGCGCTGAAATAAAATATGTGGCGCCCCCCGTACAGGCATGTCAGATCACTGATAGCTTGCAGTGAATGTCGGGTAGGCTTTCAGCCTGATGATCACCTGCTTGAAGTCCTTCATGTAGTTTTCGCTTTCCTGGTTGAGGTTCATGAACGAACCTTTCACCTGTGCGTCTATGAATTTCTCCGCGCTGGCAAGTATCATGGCTGAATTTTTGACGACTGATTCCGCCCCGCCCTTGAATTTGGGTTCCGGCAGTTCCTTCGGTTTGGATATGCGTTCCTCGGTGAAGTGGAGGAGGTATTTGTCTATTGATTCCCTGCTGAACATTCCTTTCGGACCGCATCCGACAAGGGAAGGCTTTTTGATTTTGGTCTCAAAATCATCTACAGCCGAATAGATGTCCTTGGCATTGTCGGCCTTGGAGGCGGTTTCCGGGCCGAAGAGGAAATCATAGAGGATTCTGATCTTGATTGTCGCGGTGGTCAGAAGCGGTTCGCTCGAATCAATATGGCTCTGTCCTTTGTGCCATTTGTTCTTTTCAAGCAGTTCGACCGTATACGCCAGCGTCAGCATTTCATACAGAATCTGCTTTAAAATCTCGGCGTTGCTTGCTTTCTTCTTGATGTTCATGGAAAGGCCTGCTTTCTTGTATGTGATGTTTTAGAATTTACAAATAGTTGGCTGTTAATATACTGCGTAAAAGCGGAATTGCCAGCGCATTATGCGAAAAATTGCCGTTGCTGCATCAGATGGTTTCAAATGCAAGAAAACAAAATTCAAGGATTTTATGGTGTCAATATAAATCTTCTTTCGCTGATTTAGCATAGTGTTTCATTGTGTCCAATGTATCTTGTCCGCTCCTACTTCATACAAGGAGATGATATGCAGACGGATGAAATACCTGTTCCTGAAAACTGGACGGCCACTGTCCGCAGGGGAATGCTCCATGCCGTGTCGCTTGCGCATTTCGCAATGGCCTATACAAGGAGCATGGCGGCGAACTCCCCGATTGAACGTGTCAGGCTGAAAGGAAAGCTAGACAGGGCGGAGAACGAAATCGCCCTGCTCAGGGAACAGCTGGATCTCATCAAGGGCAGATTCAAG
>JBAQUG010000352.1:0-2055 GCA_049297395.1 Victivallales bacterium
TACGGAACTGACCCCGCGTTCTTGTAAAGACTGAGCCATTACCGCCATCCATTTATTATCGCTGATATTTTTATATTGGGACTTGATTAATAAGCGATGATTGCTTAAAATATAGGCCTGCAAAATATTGCCCTGTGGTGTAATGGTAGCACAGCAGATTCTGGATCTGCTTGTCTTGGTTCAAATCCAGGCAGGGCAGCCACTATTTTAAGTGGAGGCATGTACCAGGAGAAGCTCACGCCTCTATTGCGGCTCAAATATCACAACTCAATCACCGATGCAGTGGCCGATTTGAGCAAGCCGGAAGAGAGCGGCAAGGTATTCACGGGCTTCCAGAAATACCTGTACCAGCAGCAGGCTGTGGCGTGACAAAACCAATCTATTTCGAGACTGTTGGCAATTCTGCTGTATTGCAATGATGACAATGGATGCTCGGTTATTTTGAGTCAGTCTCCCGGCTGACGGCGATGATTCCCATAGGATCCTTGCCGTTGTCAATGGTCAGCGAAATGATTTCCTTTTCCGGTTCCGGATTGGCTATGCGCCAGCACCAAAGGACTGCGTCCGGACGTGATGGTGTCGGGCCGGTCCATGCGCAAAGCCCCTGCAATACCGGAACGATGTACTGGTAGCCGTTGAGATCGATGCCGGCACGGACAGGAGTGCTTGCCTTTGTCCCTCCGGCATAAGTGAAGGTGACACGGGCTGCTTCCGTCGAATCCGGTCCCATCTTGTCCATGGCGCCGAGCATCCAGACAGAGTCACCCGTGGCGTTGACCGGAATACTTGCCGACTCACCGCCATTGATGACAAGGCAGGAACGGCCGTTGTTGGCCTCGGGATTTATGACTTCAAAATCAACCCCCGCATAGTTAAACATGCCTTTCGGAAATTCATCAGGCGGCTGAGGCATGTTCAAAACCGGGTCGTTTCCCGTGACGTTGACGGGGAAATATCTCAAGTCGTCCTTCGGATCCCCGAACCAGCCTGGAACTTTTGTCTCCTTCCGGTTCCAGAATCCACGGTTTACAAGTGCTTTCATATCGATCGACGCATAGGTGCGGACGACACCGCTGCTCTTGCTGACCTTGCATCCGGCATTATGCAGGAGCGTGGTTATGACCCTGCGCGCCTTGATGGGCTGTGTAACGAGGAAGTTCTCCCAGGCGATGGTGAACAGGATCAATCGTCCTTTGAATAAGGGGACACAAAGAAGACCGGATGGGGAAAACGGCGATTCGACGCCTGGGGCGTCCGCGGCAAGCTCCCCGTCAAGCATCGCATCGCCCTTCGTCTGATGCGTCTTATTTCCTGCACTCATCTGCGCGCATATCATTTTATAGAAGTCATCTCCTTGGAACCAGCACAAGTCCTGGTTGGAAAGACCGGCGTCCAAGGGCGATTGTTTCATACGGAGCAGCTGATGAACAGCCGACGGACTCATTGAGATCTCAAATCCGGCCATCTGCGAGAGGAGACTGGCGTTCTCCTTTGTAAGTCCGTTTAGCATCACGCTTCCTCCTTTTTGAAGGCGCTCCTTGAGGAGGGCGAGGGTTTCCCTTGAAAGCGTTTCCCGTCCGTTGACCATGAGCAATGGCGTATTGGCAGCGTCTGTGTGCACCGGGATACCAGCTCGATGAAGCGCCTCTGCAAGCTTCCTTTCGGGATCCCCGGTCAAGGCTGCAAACTGCGAGGGCTGTGGCACCGGGGAATTCAACGAGGAAAGAAGGGACTGCAGAAGGTGTGCCGCCGCAGGCTCCTGCTCGAATGAACTCAGGACAGGCATCTGGCACAACAGGTAGTAGCCCCTGCCGCAATAGACCCTTAGAAGAGGCGTATGCTGGAGTCCGGCGGGGCCGCCGCAGTCAAGAATGATGTCGTAATCGCCTTCGGAAGGCTTGAAAAACGTGTTGATGCTCGCCTGGTGCGCCGGTTCCCAGAGGCGCAGGTTCTTATCTTCCAAGCCTTTGATGGCTGGGTCGAGGGATGAACGGACAAAGGCGAACGCTGCGTGATGGAGAGGATCCGTTCTGACCGGATTCGTCGCGGATGAAG
>JBAQUG010000353.1:0-9974 GCA_049297395.1 Victivallales bacterium
TTAACAAAATACGCCCAATTCCCCTATCCCAGCCGGGACAGGCAACACACATCAACTTCTCGTATCCCAATGTGCGTATAGTAGACAGGGCTTCAGTGAATGTTTACATGCAGATGAAATCCTCGAAAAGCCTTCTATGGGACTTTGAAATGCTTACCATGAGTTCGGCCGTGCCGTCCTCCTCGTACTTCGAGTCAAGCACCTTCCCGTTCTTGTGCGCCGATGCGATAATGTCATGGCGTGCAGGCGGAATTCTCATCTTGACGATCTCAGTCGTATTCCTGGTCCTCCTTGTGATTTCTGAAACAAGCTTGTCAAGCCCGTTGCCGGTCTTGGCCGATATGAATATGCCGTCCGGCTGCACCGACTTGAGCTTCGCCCTCAGCAGCGTATCCTCGGCGATGTCTGACTTGTTGAAGACGGTGATGATGTCCTTGTCTCCGGCTCCGAGCTCTTCAAGGACGGAAAGCGTCGTCTTCCAGTGCTCGTCGACGTATGGGCTGCTGATGTCCAGCACATGTATGATGAAGTCCGCAAGGACCGCCTCCTCGAGCGTGGACTTGAAGGCTTCGACAAGAGCGTGCGGAAGCTTTCTCACAAAACCGACTGTGTCGGTCAGGAGGAGCTTCTGGTTGTTTGGCAGCGTGAAATGCCGTGTCGTCGGATCGAGCGTCGCGAAAAGCTTGTCCTCGACAAGCACGTGAGCGCCTGTCAGCTTGTTGAGGAGCGATGATTTCCCGGCGTTGGTGTAGCCGACAATGGCGGCATGTGGCGTAGAGGTCTTCTCCCGCATCTTCCTCTGCGTCAGCCTCTGCTGCTTGACGGTCTTCAGCTCCTTCTGCAGCTGCGAGATCTTGTCCTTGATGATTCGCCTGTCTATTTCAATCTGCTGTTCGCCTGCGCCCTTCACGAACTTCCCGCCTGTCTGGCGCGAGAAATGCGTCCATGCCCGTGTCAGGCGCGGCAGCGAATACTGCATCCGTGCAAGATCGACCTGGATCACGGCCTCGCGCGTCGTTGCGCGAGCCGCGAATATCTCGAGTATGACCTCCTGGCGGTCTATGACGCACAGCTTTGTGAACTTCTCCCAGTTCCTCTGCTGCGACGGGGATAGGTCATGGTCGAAGACAATGCTGTCGGCATTGAGCTCCTTTGCGATGTTCGCAATCTCCTCGGCCTTTCCACTGCCCATGAGGAATTTCGGACTGGGATCCCTGAGCCCTACGGTTATCTCCTTGATCACCGGAATTCCGAGTGTCCTCATCAGTTCCACCAGTTCCGACAGATGCTCGGATGCCTCTGCCGGGCTTACCATCATGTCATGGAATCCTATTAATATCGCGCGTTCAAGGAAATTCCTGTTCTTGGTTTCAAACATTTGCTGTCTCTTGTCTTTCTTGTGTTATGATGTCAGGCGCTTTGGCCTGACCAGGGAGTGCGTGTGGCAAAGCCGCCTCTTTGTTTTTCAGCTATCGTCCCTTTAATACTTAACATACTTGCAGCAATTGTGGAATGCAAAATTACTGGTCTGGAAATTGGATTTTGTCATGATAGGTTTTCAACTTAAATTATTAAATGCATTCAAACTGAATTGGAGCAGCCATATGAAAAACGCAAAGAAGATTTCCAGAACAGTTCGCGATCTCCAGCCGGCGACAGGCCTTTGGAAGATGTTTGATTCAGTAAAACCGAAATATGCCTTTAAGGCGGCAACTGCGGCAGACGCGCGCAGCTGGCAGAAAAGCACGAGACTCGCCCTTGCTGGAAAAATCGGCCTCAATGTGATCCCGGATGCTCCGTTGAATCCTAGGAAAATAGAATCGGTTGACAAAAAGGACTACATCCGCGAGAAGCTGCTGATTAGGACAGGATCCAATTCCGTGATGCCTGTCTATATGCTCCTCCCAAAAAATGCGCCAAGACCGCTTCCCGTCGTGATCGCATTCCATGGGCACGGATATGGTGTCAAGGACATCGTCGGCCTCTGGGAGGACGGGCGGGAGAGGAACACTCCTGACGGATACCATAAGGATTTTGCGGTGTCCCTCTGCAGGAAAGGCTTTGCAGTTGCGGCTCCGGAAATATCCTGCTTCGGTGAACGCCAGACCGATTTCTCCTATCTCAACGCGAAGATCGGACAGCAGCCTGCATCAACCTGCACCCATTCCGCCATGCTCGCATTCCATCTTGGGATTTCTGTCCTTGGACTGCGTGTGCATGACGGAATGAAGCTTGTGGATTATCTGGAGACAAGGAAGGACATGGACTTCAGCCGTATTGGAGCCATGGGGATTTCCGGAGGGGGGATGCATACGTTTTTCTCGACCTGCCTGGATACGCGCATAAAGGCCTGCGTGGTCAGCGGATATTACTCCTCTTTCAGGGACAGCATACTTGCCATGCACCACTGCGCTTGCAACTTCGTGCCGGGGCTTGTCGATTTCGGTGAGATGCGCGATCTTGTCGGTCTCATCGCACCGCGTCCGATGCTCGTAGAGGCCGGAAATTACGATCCCATATTCCCAATCGCTACAGTCCGGAAGAGTGTTTCAAAAGCAAAGGATTTATACAGGATATTTGACGCCGATAGGAATGTCGAGGCGGATTTCTTTGAGGGAAGGCATCAGATAAGCGGACGCAGGGCGTATGATTTCCTCTGGGAGAAGTTAGCTGATTGAGTTACAGTTTTTCATTTTTCCACCCGCTTATCGAGTCTGCTGGTCGGGGAAACCCCGAAATATTTCTTGAACTCCCTGGAAAACTCATGGATCCTGGGATAGCCCAGGTATTCTGAAATCTGAGTAATATTGAGCGTTGAAAAATGGAGAAGGCCATCGGCTTCGGCCATTCTTATGTTTCGAATCCGCCTTATTGGGGATTCGCCTGTGGACTTCTTGCATATCCTTATCAGCGTCGCCCGGCTTTTATGGGACATTCCGCATAATTCGTCCAGTTGCGCCCTGAACTTCTTTTCCGTCCTTATTCTCTGTTCAATGTTGTTCCAGATATCTGCCGCTTCGCTCTTCGAGTTTTCGCCGTCCTTGCCAGCGGTGGCTTTCTGAATATCCACCAATATGCCCAGCAGTGAACTGTATATTCCCATGGCCCTGACATGTTCATCCTGGCTCAGGGAGTATTCATAAAGCCGTTCAAATGCGGAGACTGTCCACTTTCCTGCTTTTAACACCCTGTTTTCAAAGGACAAAGTTTTGAATCGTTCAGATTTGAATGCCACTGAATAGAACACGACGGTCTCCTTGCTTTCAATCCATTCAACATCCTCCGAAGCGTAATAATAAATGATGCTGCCTGGCTTTATTTCATAAATCCTGCCGTTGGTTTTCAGGGTGTAGGAGCCTGAGACAACCAAATGAAGAAGATGATCCGGAGTTGACCGTGCCTTGATGTCCCGTCGTGGAGTCCTAGTGAACTTCCATACCCCCGAGACATATTCAATGGGAGTTTTTATAAGCATATTATATTTATAAATGCGACATGATAAAACAGCTATAGATACAAATAATCTAGTATAATCATTAAAAAATGATACTAATTGCGAAATATAATATGAATAATTACTAAATACAAATCGTCTTTCAAGTTATAAGATATGCAAGATTAAAAAACTATGGGAGGTTTTGATATGACAAGAAAAGAACGGCTTATGGGTTCAGTCAGAGGGCAGGGGGTAGACCGTCCGCCTGTCTGCTTCTACGAGATAACAGGCTATGACGAAAATCCTTCCGACAAAGATCCTTTCAACATATATTCGGATCCTTCTTGGAAGGCTGTCATTGCGCTGGCGAAGGAAAGGACTGACAGGATTGTGAGGCGTTCCGTGTCTTTCAAGCATGCAGGAGACCCTGAAAAGACGAATGCGGACACAAAACGCTACATGGAAGACGGCAGTTCATATGAAGCGCATACGGTAAATGCCGGGGGCAGGATTTTGACTTCGAAGACGCGGCGCGATCCTGATGTCAATACCGTTTGGACTATTGAGCATCTCCTGAAAAATACCGATGATCTGAAGGCATGGCTTGGCCTGGCGGACGAGGATGTTGATTTTTCAAATCCTGACACATCGGAATTCATAAAGGCCGAAAATGATTTGGGCGATACCGGCATTGTGATGGTCGACACTGCAGACCCGCTCTGCTGTGTGGCAAGTCTGTTCTCCATGGAGGAGTATACTATTATAGCCTTGACGGAGAATGCCCTTTTCCATAGGGCGCTTGAGAAATGCGCGAAATCCTTGCATGCAAGAACGGAGGCGGTCGCAAAGGCTCTTCCGGGCAGGCTGTGGCGCATCTGCGGTCCTGAATACGCGACTCCTCCTTATCTTCCGCCCGCACTGTTCAAGGAATATGTCGTCAGATACGTGAAGCCCATGGTTGATATGATTCAGAAACATGGAGGCTATGCCAGAATACATTGCCATGGCAATATCAAGCAGGTGCTGGATCATATCGTTGAAACAGGATGTGTCGCCGTCGACCCGATAGAGCCTCCTCCCCAGGGCGATGTCGAACTGCGTTATGTCAGGGAGAAATACGGCAGGCATCTTACGTTGTTCGGCAACCTTGAGGCGAGCGATCTTGAAAACCTGGCTCCCGAAAAATTTGAAAGGAAAATCATAACGGCGCTGGACGAGGGCACCTCAGGCGCAGGAAGAGGATTTGTCCTTATGCCGTCGGCATGCCCCTACGGGCGAAAGCTTTCTCCCAATGTGTTGAAGAACTACGAGAAAATGGTCGAACTCACGGAAAAATATTAAGAAAACCTCGATACGCAATTTTGTGCGTTTTTGCATTTTACTCTCAAGAGTGTAATTTTAGAACTGCATTTCATGGAAGGATTTTTTTCTTGTTAGAGGGATTCATATGAAAGTCTTATTCATTGGCGGGACGGGAGTGATAAGTTCAGCGTGCTCCGAGCTTGCTGTCAAGCGAGGAATCGAACTGCATATCCTCAACAGGGGCCTTTCAAAGAAGATTGACGCTCCGAAAAAGGCGGTCCTGTTCCATGCCGACATCCGGAATGAGCCTGAGAAGGTCGCCGATTATCTGAAGTGCAACTCCTTCGATGCGGTCGTCGACTGGGTTGCTTTCACGGCCAGGGATATTGAACAGGACATAAAAGTATTTTCCGGTAAAACCAAACAGTTCGTACTCATAAGCTCGACTACTGTCTATCAGAAACCTCCTCGGAATTATATCATCACTGAAAATACCGCGCTAGGCAATCCTTTCTCCGAATATGCGACCAACAAGATCGCCTGTGAGAAAAGACTGATGCAGGAATACACGAGAAAAGGATTTCCTGCCACCATCATCCGACCTTCGCTTACATACGGTGTTTCGCAGATCCCCCTCTGCGCAGGAAGCTGGGATTATCCGTACACTGTCATCAACCGCATGAAAAAGGGAAAGCCTGTGATCGTCCCCGGTGACGGCACTTCGCTTTGGACCGTCACCTGGAATGCGGATTTCGCAAAAGGCCTCGTCGGGCTTCTCGGAAACCAGAAGGCGATAGGCGAGGCTTTTCATATAACCTCGGACGAAGTGCTATGCTGGAACCAGATATTCCTAGAGGCCGGCAGGGCCGCTGGAGTCGAGCCCAAACTGATTCACATCTCCACTGATCTTCTTTCGGAATACATCCCCCGTCTTAAGGCAAGTCTGATCGGTGACAAGATAAACAGCATTGTCTTCGACAACTCCAAGATCAAGAAATTCGTCCCGGACTTCAAATGCGAAGTGAAATGGGCCGAAGGCGTGAAGAAGGCCGTCAAATGGCACGAACGGGTTCCAGCTCGCTGCGCAATCGACAAGGATGCCGACAAGACTTACGATAAGATAATCTCCGCCTACCGCCGTGCATTTCCGGAAAAGTAGGTACGCCTTTCAAGGTGTACCATTCTTGATTTCTTTTAGCTGGCAATGCATTGGAAGGATTAAAAATTCATGGTACAGGCTAAAGCCCTGTCTACTATACGCATATTTTGAGCAAGCGTTAAGCTGGGTGTGTCAGCCTCATTTACGCAATCAAGTATGGCTCTTTCGCCGAAAGAGCCTCGAGCCACTTTCGGCGAAAGTGGCATACTTCAACAAAATATGCCCAATTCCCCTATCCCAGCCGGGACAGGCAACACACATCAACTTCTCGTATCCCAATATGCGTATAGTAGATAGGGCTAAAGCCCGTACCTACTTAAAATGCGCAAACACGTCCAATTTGCTTTGTCATTGAGTTTATAGTGTTCTACCATGCGAATTACCTGGAGCGAACCCTATTCTTGAACTATCTGGAGATTCCGGATAATTGCGAAGTTTCAACCATAGATGCGTACTCCGACGCGTTCGATATGTTCTCGCAGCGGACGGGATTGGATGGTATTTAGCGCTTTCACATCGAAGCGATAAGGAAGAGGCAGTTCTTCAAGTTCGCTGGCGATGGATTCAGCCTGAAGAGGTTTATCAAGGCCCTCTATTGCCAGATCAATGTCGGATGATGCCGTTGCCGTACCTTTGGCTCGCGATCCGAAGAGGATGGCCCCTGTTACACCAGGATGATGGGAAAGAACCTTTTGAATGAGTTCTTGTTCATGTTTGCTCAAACCTGTGCTGTGTTTCATTTTTCCTGCCTTCGCACCATCAGCCATTCATGCAATTCCTCAAAGGCTGGATGGTAACGGTCGCGTATGGAAAGTACGGCATCTTCAAAAGTTTTTATGTCATATGTGTGGGAAAGGAGGTTTCGGTGATCGAGCATGTCGATCCAGATCTGTCCATCTTTCAGGATGCGTGAGGCAAAGGCTTCCTTGACGACGTTGCGAGGGGTGATTGGATTGATAACCGAGCCTTGGTATTCCAGATAATCCTTAAGAGTCTTCCAGGCCAGTTCAAGTGCGAACTCGAAACGTTGTACCATTCCCTCTTTTTCCAGAGCTGATAATTTATCTGTTCCCATCTCTATGGGTTCGCGCAGCAGGACAACGGCACGGTCGAAGTTCTCAAAACGCTGTTTCCATCGAATGTCGTTTGCCATTTCCAGTCTCCTTTAGGATTCAATACGATATACCATTTACAGCTAAAGAAAAGGTCTGGAAATGCGAAAAACTGTGCTCTGTAAATTTATAACCACATGATTACAGGTTATTTAAAATGTAATTCCGCCCATTCGGCCAGATGTTCGCGGAAGATTTTGGCGTTGTGGCGGATGTCTACGGGGAATGCTGGATGGAAGAGGAACTGCGAAATCCGCGAAGTTAAATCCTTCTTTGCACCAAGTTGTTTTAGATCATCAATGAATTTTGATTTCCCATTATCGCAACAGGGCATTTTTCCAGGCTTGGGTTCGATGATGATGACAGCTGTCTGCTGTCCTTCCGGCCCGATTCCGACCAGTGCGGATCTCGCGACATCCGGATGCTGGTTGAATATAGCCTCACAGCAGACTGAATATAATATCTCATCTTTTGTAATTACGCGATGAGCCTTTCTCCCACAGAACCAGATCCGTCCTTTTTCGTCATAGTATCCTACGTCGCCCATCCTGTGCCATATCTTGCCGTCGGCATCTGCGATCTTCGCATTTTTCGTGTGCTCAGGTTCGTTGTAATAGCATGGTGTCACCACTGGGCCTTTGACGGCAATCTCACCTTTTTGTCCCTGTGGGAGTTCAAGCGATGGAGCCCATTTCCCAATTGGTCCATTCACTGCGCCAATTATTTTTATTTCCATTCCGTCGATTGGTCTGCCGATGCAGTAACCGGCGCCTTCCGCAGTTTTTGCTGCTGTCTCAGCGAGCATCTCCGAGCCTGTGAAGTTTGCAATTGGAAGTGCTTCGGTCGCGCCATACGGCACATGAGTCACGCCATCAGGAGAGAGTGTCTTCCTCAGCATTTCATGGAGTTCGGCTGTAATCGGTGCGCCTGCCATGAGGACGCTCTTCAATTTTGGAAGCTTTATATTCCTTTCAATGCAGTATCTGCAGACCACTTTCCACAGGGCAGGGGAGCCGAATGAGAATGTGACATTGTTCCTGGTCAATGCATCGACAATTTTCTCGGGATCGGCGTTTGCAGGACGCGACGGATCCATGTCGGGAATCACGATGGGCATACCAAGCGCAATGCTGAAAAGCCCGAACAACGGGAATGCGGGCATGTCAGTTTCATCCGGGCCAGCACCGTAAGTCTTACTGATGATGTCAAGCTGGGTTATATAGATGCCGTGTGTGTAGACTACGCCTTTTGGCGGGCCAGTGCTGCCGGTCGTGAAAACTATTGCGGCGGTATCATCCAAATTAGTTTCCTCGCATTTGAAAATTGCATCCTTTGTATTTTTTTTCAGGAGCGACTGCAGGCTAGTAATCCAAGGAGGGGCAAACGATCCATGGGATATTGATATCCTCACGGTCCTGAAAAAAAATGGGAATAGATACTTAACCCAATGCGCCTTGGAAATGCCGATCATGGCTTCAGGCGAGGTCTTCCTTATGCAGTTGAGAAGGTTCTTACGTCCCATGCCGGGATCTATGAGCACGGGTATCGCACCGATCTTGAAGACAGCGAACACGGTGGCTATGAATTCCGGGCCGGGCCGGAGCATCAGCAGCACTTTCGTGCCTTTGACAATTCCAATGTTGCGAAATTCGCAGGCGAGTTTGTCGGACATGTCCCTGAGCTGGCCGAACGTGACGCAACGGCTGCCTTCCGCAGTGGAAATTACGGCGCTCCCATCCTTCCTTTGAAGAGAGGCTTCTTCAAAATATTCGGCTATATTGCTTTTCATCATAAGTATGTTGGGCTTTCCTGTCCTGAGCTTGTCGAACCTGTCAAAGGAAGCCCGACACTATTAGTCTTTAATTTATAATTAAGATACCTTACCGCCGAACAAAAAATATGGCAAATGGCATGCCTGCCAGTTGCAGGGTGCTGGTGATGGGGCTTAGGGTAGTTATTTGTATGTTTTATCCCGAAATCACTTGACAATTAAGGGATTGGGTATTTCATTACCGCCATGAAAAGGTTTTTCAAATATTCTCTCTGCATCGCAACCCTGCTTTTTTTCGTGGGCGCACTTTTCTCCGCCATCGCCCCTTCTAAAAAACCAGTCACTGTCGAACAGCTTCAGGACTACAAGACTCTTCTTCCATGGAAGCCTGAGGATATTGCTGCTTTCCAGGTAAACGCCGAATCCAAGGATGGCACCCTTAAATTGGATTCCCATGTAGTCTTGGACCAGCCCCCCAAGGACAAGGATGCCGCAAAAACCGCCAAGGAGCTTGAGAAGTTTAAAGCCAAGTGTGCCAGGAAAGGCACGGTTCCCTTCAAAGTCATGGTCGGTATCGACCTTGTTCAGAAGAAGGATAATAAAAAAATAAAATTCCTTAAGGGCAAATCAGAGATATATGTCCTGAACGAGACAGACAAGAAAGTTTCATTGAAGGACAAAGTGGACAATGCCAAACTGTGCCCTACTTGAGGCGGCGGAGGCGGGTACCTCGGTGAGGTGCCATCAGGAGCATATACGGTCATTGTTGCCTACGAATACGAAAAGGGCAAGTTCATAGGAGAAAGCTACAGCATAAATCTTAGTCAGGACGATCTGAAGTAGTTTTAAATTTGAAATTGAAGACACGGCTTTCGGGCCGTGTTTTTTTTTGCCGGCGATCCACCGAAACATACAAGGAAGTAAAAAGAACAGTCCTTGCGGGCTTAATCCGCCTGAGGAGTTTTGCGGAATTAGGAAATTCGTTCGTAGTAGCTCGTGTTCGAGCGTTCTTATAGTAGGGACGGGCTTCAGCCCTGTCTACTATACGCATATTTTTAACATGGTTTGAATGTTTTATTGTTGTGCCGCCGCCCTGCGGGGGCTGAAAATTATATTTTATTATTCATCATCCCCACGCTTACGCATGGGGCTTCCGCCTTCGCTAAGATGCTACGGCGCGACAGGACAACATGT
>JBAQUG010000354.1:0-11282 GCA_049297395.1 Victivallales bacterium
GCAGATGCCCCCCTCGACAAGATCCCTCCAGCATGGAGAATTAAATGTTGAAAATTGCTTCGCCACATGTTAGTTTACGGAAAGATTAAACAGGAAGAGGCCATCTTATGAAACTTTACCTTGCATTGTTCTTTTTCGCATTGCTTCCAGCCGCCCTTTTTTCACGGGACATCACGACATTGTCAGGAACAACCTACAAGGATGCCAAGGTTTTTGACTCCAACCCGAGGGAACTGACAATATCCTACCAGGACAAGGACGATACGGTTATGAAGCCAATCAGTTTCAAAGACCTTCCAGATGACATTAAGAAAGAATATAATTATGATCCAGCTAAAGCAGAAGCATATGAGAAGAAAATCATTGAATTGCAGAAAAAGAAAGCCATTGAAAGACAGAATGGAGTCACTGAAGCAGAACTCTCGCCTGGAGCAGTTAATATTCAACTGGCTCCCGCCCCTCTCAATCCCAACCAGACCGGTGGCGGAATTGCTCCTGGAGAAAAAGATGGCGCTGCCGAAGGCGCCGCCATAAAGAAGGAGGCTCTTGAGAACGGTCTTGCCCCTGGAGAAAGGGAGGCTGCTGCTGAAGGCAGGGAAATAAAAAAAGAGGCGCTGGAGGGCGGTCGGGCGCCAGGCGAATAAGAACCAGCGCAATCCGTTGCCGTAGTAGCCTTGGCTATAAAAATATTCCTATGTTTTTGCATATCCGTCTTTCACGGCTTGAATATCAATCCCGTCCAACTATTTGATACATGCAGCTTGGAATTTAAACCGGAGGTTTTGTCTATGGCCCTGATAAATTGTAATTTCTTTTCGGACAGCCTTGGTCTCTGCTGTTCGATGACTGTCATCCTTCCCCAGAATACACAGAAGCAGATAGGCATGAAAGGCGTCGTAAAGCAAAAGAAGCACCCAGTCCTCTATTTGCTTCATGGGATGTCGGACGACCATACGATTTGGCTCCGGAGGACTTCTATTGAAAGATATGTATCCGAACTGGGGCTGGCAGTTGTCATGCCTGCCGTCGACCGCAGCTACTACACCGACATGGCTGCAGGTCCGAAATACTGGACGTTCATCAGCGAAGAGCTGCCGGGAATAGTGAATTCCTTCTTTCCAATCTCAGAAGAGCGCGAAGATACTTTTGCGGCAGGGCTGTCAATGGGTGGATACGGTGCATTCAAACTTGCGCTGAGATGCCCGGAAAGATTCGCTGCCGCGGCAAGCCTCTCAGGCGCCCTCGATGCCGCCTGTCTCTACGAGAGCTGGCCCGAACGAGCCCAGGAGATGAAGGCGATCTTCGGCGATAAGATTGCTGGAACAGAAAACGACCTGGTGCATGTTTCCGCGAAACTCGCAAAGACTGGAAAGCCCAAGCCAATGCTTTTCCAGTGCTGTGGGACAGAGGACTTCCTCTACAAGGACAACCTGCGCTTCAGGGACTACATAAAGGATCTCGGTGTCTTCAAGCTCAAATACGAGGAAGGGCCAGGCACGCATGAATGGGGATACTGGGACACCAACATCCAAAAGGTTTTGAAGTGGCTTCCCTTGAGGCGATAAAAGCAAACGGGGTCAAACCCTACACTATCAACTATTGACCTGGAGAAAAGATCGTGTATTGTTAGTCCTGTTAGATATCTCGCAGTCTAAGTCGGGGTGGAAAATGGCAAGGCCTTTAAGAATTGAATATCCAGGAGCATGTTATCATGTGACCTGTAGGGGGAACATGGGACATCAGGTTTTCTTCTCCGACAGGCACTATGGGCTTTTCCTTGAAAAGCTCGAAGAGTTTTCAGCTCTGTTCAGCGTCAAAGTCAGATGCTACTGCCTCATGCCTAATCATGTCCATCTCTACTTGCAGACCACCGAGGCCAACATGAGCCGTTTCATGCAGTCTTTTCTTACTTCCTTTTGCGTAAGCATGAACAGGATGCGGGGAAAGTCAGGGCACATCTTCCAGGGAAGGTTCAAATCACATCTTGTGCAGGATGAATTATACCGTTCAAAACTCAGCCGCTACATTCACTTGAATCCAGTAAGGATAAGAACCTTAAATACTCTTCCTGCCAGCAGGAAGCTGGAAATACTGGAGAACTTCAAATGGTCGAGCTATCCAGTCTATGCAGGATTGAGAGAAGCATCCGACCGGCTTGATCTCGAACCTGTGCTGTCAACCTGGGGGATGGATGCAGGCAGCCGCAGGAGCGCATACAGGAATTACGTTGAGGCTGGTTTAAGGAAGGGCGTCGAAGAATTATGGAGCGAGGTGAAGGAACAACATGTTCTTGGCGATGACGTATTTCTTGCAAAGGTCAGACGGTCTCTCCTGCCCGCCGTCTTGAAGCCTGAAGATGCCAAGGAGCAGAGAGCCCTTAGCAGGTTGAAGAGAAGCTTCGACTTTGAAGATGTTCTTAATGCCGTGTCAAAAGTCTTGGAGGTAAAAGAGGAGGAGCTTCTCACGAGACGTTCAAAGCATGCCGACGGACGAAAGCTGCTGATGTATTGCCTGTGCAAATATTCCAGAGCTTCCGCAAGTTTGGCGGAGCTTGCTTCCGGAACCTCGGTTTCACGCAGCGGTCTCCTGATAGCAAGAGACAGATTTGAAAAGTCCCTCGAATCGAATGAATTATTTAAACGAAACTTGAATGGCGTTGTGGATTTTTTATGCAAATGATAGTTGATAGTGTGGGGTTTGACCCTGTTTCCACCAGGAAATTCCGGCATCTCAATATTATATTCTACAAATGAAAAAAACTGCAGATATTGAAGTCAGACTCCTCCGCAGGGCGAAACGCGGGGATATGATACGCCTTTACAAGGATGCTGGATGGTGGGAACCTGAATACTCGCGGAATTCTTCCTTCTTAGACAATATTGTCAAAGACAGCTACTGTTTCGCCGCCGCCTTCCATAAGAAAGAGATGGTTGGAATGGGCCGCGCCCTCTCAGATGGATGCAGCGATGCATACATACAGGATGTCGTTGTACTGAAAAAATTCCGTGGAAACGGGATAGGCGCTGAAATAATCAAGGCAATAATCTCACATCTTCACTCGAACAAAATCGACTGGATCGGCCTCATAGCCCAACCGGGCACGGAAAGTTTCTACAAGGAGTTAGGGTTCCGCAGGATGAAAAAGCACATACCGATGAAGCTGGCGGACTGAAAACAGAAAACCGAGGTGGCTGCAAATCCATCATAGGGGCAGAGGAGCTTCAACTTTATCCTTGAAAAGCGCATCAATCTGGGCGGTAAGATTCTCCGTGAAATTCATTTCCTTCATGACGATCTGGGCGCAGCGCGGCTGGAGGAATGTCAGCTCTTCGTCCTTTATGTTCTTGGCTGTGTCTATGATCACCGGAATCTTCTTTATTTCCTCCGGCTGCGTGTCTTTCCATTCAAGGAATGCAAAGCCGCTTTCCTTGGGCATCATGAGGTCAAGAACTATGACATCCACAGGACCATTTTTGGAGAGCATGTTCCTGCCGTCCGATGAAGACAGGGCGACAGTAACTTCATACCCCTTTCTGGAGAGAAGCATCTGCACCAGCCTCAGCAGGGTGTATTCATCGTCAATTACCAATACTTTGCGTTTTGACAATTCGCCTCCAAAATAAATTTTAACTAATATATCATAAACCGTAGTTTTTTCATTTAAAGGCGCAGATGATTTACTTTTATAAAGCATATGCTAACTTTCCCGAAGCAATTTATAAAGGAGATACAAGATGATATACGACACTTTGAAGAACAGTTCAATCTATTTATCCGTACATCCGGAATTCAAGAAGGTTTTCAGTTTCCTTGCACGTAAAAATCTTTCAAAACTGGCCTTAGGCAGGCATGAAGTCAGCAGGAATGGAACTTTTGCCATCGTACAGGAGTATCCTACCAAGGACGAATTAGATGGGTTCATCGAATGCCACCGAAAGTATATCGACGTCCAGTACACATCCTGCGGCATCGAAAAGTGTGGGGTTTCTGCGAAATCCGCATGTGCTGAAGCAACGAAATATGACAAAGAGAAGGATTTCCAGAAGCTCAAGGGCAAGACGGATTTCATCACGCTGGAACCGTCAGTATTCGCCATTTTCTTTCCTGAGGATGGGCACATGCCCTGCATCACCGCCGGCAAAAGGAAATCAAAGGTCAGGAAAATAGTATTTAAAATTCCAGTTTGAAAATCCGGGTTTCCGACGTTTATTCATAAAGACAATAATTAAAGGGGTATGACGATGAGGTTTATTCTAGCTGCAATAATGGCGATATTCGTTTCCGGCTGCGCTTCGCAGAAGAACGACGAGATAGCGAAGCTGATCAACAAGAAGGAGATCAAGGTCGGTCTTGAGGCTAACTTCAAGCCGCTGGTTTTCAAGGAAGGCAAGATCTTGAAAGGCATAGAGCCTGAACTCGCGATGAAGATCGGAGAAATCACCGGCACGAAAATCGTATTCCATGAATGCCCGTGGAATGACCTCATCCCGGCCCTCGAGGCTGGCAGTATCGACGTGATCATGTCCGGCATGACAATCACCGCGGACCGCGCAAAGAAAGTTGATTTCACAACCCCTTATATACGGGCCGGACAGATGGCGCTCATGAGGACCGGCGACATCGGCGACTTTTCCTCCATCGAGAAAATTCTCAGCACCAACAGGAAGATCGGCTTCATCCAGGGAACGACAGGGGATTTCTATGTTACGGAGAAATGTCATAATTCGCAGAAAGTTCCTTTCAAGGAAACTGCAGATGGCATCAAATCCCTTACCGGCAAGAAAATAGACGTGTTCATAATAGATGCCCCTGTCGTATGGGAAATGTCGACCACGAGCCTTACCCCCCTTCTGGAGCCTCTCACGGAAGAATACCTCGGATGGGCGGTCAGGAAGAACGACAAGGCTATGCTGGAAGGCTTGAACAAATGCATGGAACAGATGAAGAACGATGGCACGCTTCGAGCCATCAAGAAGCAATGGGTTCCGGAGATACTGCTGAACTGCACCAACTGACCGGGCCGGTGTTGTCCTGAAATACTTTGGAGGGGTGTTATTTCTCGAATTCCTTGTCGGAAACCTCGAGATTGAGCATGTAGTCTGTAACCCTCATCACTTCCTTGACTCCGTCATTGTTGATGTCCATCTCTGTCTCAGATGGGATCATGACTCCTTTGAGAAGTGCATATTTCCTGATGTCGGCTATGTACGGGGCGCCATCCCTGACAGTTATAAGCTTCCTTACCAGGTAGTCACTTTTGCTGACGTAGCGGGCCATCGGCTCAATTTCCCTTGTCTTGGGATAGCAGATAAGGATATAGCACTGGGAATCTCCAGCCTTGTCTTCACCTGCAAACTCAACCTTTTCAAAGAGGTCAAGCATTGTCCCCTTCGAAGAGCTCATGTCATCAAGAAGCTTCAGCCGATCAAGTTCAACGCCAGTGACCTCGGTAATATCGCCCTTGTCCGTAGTGTTCCAGCATTTAACCCCGTTGCAGACTATTTTCTGGAGAACCTTGTTGTCCAAAGACATTACAGTCCTGAACTTGTTCGGCGACTTGTAGAGGACTTCATATGTCACGTTCTTGCCGCCAATCATCATCTCCTGGCGCATGTAATACGATTTGCTCTGCCTGTAGATGCCGTTGGGATCGACGGCATTCACCATTTTAGCTGCCAAATCCTGGAGCTGGATATCGGGCGCATAGGTCTTATCGATTTCCGGAAGGATGCTGGCGCAGCCTGCGGCAAAGACAATTGCAGATAATGCAAGAAAAATATTCTTCATTGGGTAGTCCTCTTTTGTTGTATTTGTATAGAATATACCACGACATATAGTTTTTCAGATAAATAATTTCATTATTTTCCTGAAAAACTATAAGGAATCGTGCAGAGAAGATAAAATCTGAACGCAGGCCTTTTTTCAATGGGCCAGCTTTAATTTCAGGATAAACTAGCTAGATTATAGCCCAATTTACGAACAACCATGGAATCGGACAAGGACAATGGCAATAAACTGTTTCACCGAGCTGAAGGAACGAAACTTCATCTATCAGACGACCGACGATGAAAATATTCCGGCTATTCTCAACAGGGGCGGAAACATATTCTACATCGGATTCGATCCTACCGCCGACAGCCTTCATGTCGGGCACCTCCTGCCCGTGATGGCGATGAGGCATCTGCAATCTGCCGGAAATATTCCAATCGTCCTGGTGGGCGGAGCAACCGCGCTTGTTGGAGATCCATCCGGAAAACAGGAGTCACGTCCGATCATGTCGAAGGAAAAAGTCGCTGAAAACGCCCTGGCGATCAAAGGGCAGCTTGCGCATTTCATCGACACCAGCAACGCGATCTTCGTGAACAATGCCGACTGGTTCGGCAGCATGCTCTACATAGACTTCCTCAGGGATGTCGGACACCGTTTCAGCGTTAACAAGATGCTTACGGCCGAATCCGTGAAGCTCAGGCTGGAGACCGGGCTTTCATTCCTGGAGTTCAATTACATGCTGCTGCAGGCATATGACTTCTACATACTCAACAGGGATCACAAATGCACTTTGCAGCTGGGTGGACAGGACCAGTGGGGGAACATTGTCGCCGGAACTGATCTTGTCAGAAGAATGTCATCGAATGAAGTCCATGGTATAACAATGCCGCTGCTCACGAACGACAAGGGCGAGAAATTCGGCAAGACGGTCGCCGGCGCGGTCTGGCTCGATGCAAAAAGGACTTCGGTGTTCGACTACTACCAGTTCTGGCGGAATTCCGACGACTGCCAAGTCGAGAAGCTCCTCAAATATTTCACAGTTCTTCCTGTAGAGGAAATCAAGCGTCTCAGCGCGCTCCAGGCGCCGGCGATAAACAGGGCGAAGGAGATCCTCGCATTTGAAGCGACAAAGCTCGCACATGGGCAGGAAGCCGCGACAAAGGCATATCTCGCCGCCTGCTCGAAGTTCGGCTATTCCGATTCCAAAGGGGAAATAGAGACTTCAAGTTCCATTAAGGGCATTTCAGCCGACACCGGATCCATCGCCGATTTGCCGACGTACAAGGTTTCATCTGCGAACTTCGCAGGTGAAGGAATGTGGATAGTGAAACTCATGACTGAGTCCGGGCTATGCGCTTCGAGCAGCGATGCGAGAAGGCTCATCAAAGGCGGAGGAGCATACGTCAACGAAAACCGAATAAGCGATGAGAAGGCAACGGTCAAAAAAGACGACTTCTCAGGCAACGCGCTCATCCTCAAGGCCGGCAAGAAGAACGTGAGAAGAATCGTACTTGAATAATCTGACTTGAAGAACTACCCTTGAATCACTATTTAAACTAGATTTACATTATGAAATTTCCTGAACGAATTAACACGGAACTGGCTATACCAAATACGTTTGAGTATGAAGCCATAGACTTATTTGCCGGCTGCGGTGGATTATCCCTAGGTTTTGAAGCTTGTGGAATCCGGACGGCAGGCTACGAGATGGAATCCGATTATGCGGCCACATACCGCACTAACCTTGCGGGAGACTGTCACTGCGTCCGACTCGCTACAAATCAAAAATACCCCTCAGTTTCTGTTGTTATTGGCGGACCACCTTGTCAACCTTTCAGCGTTGGAGGAAAACAACTCGGGCTGGAAGATTCAAGGGACGGTTTTCCAATCTTTGTTGATGCCATTGAGAAGACAGACCCCGATATATGGGTTTTTGAGAATGTCCGTGGGCTACTCTACAGAAACAAGGATTATTTTGATGAGGTTTTGACCAAATTAAAAAACATGAATTACATCGTTGAGTATCAATTACTCAATGTCGTGGATTTTGGTGTGCCTCAGAATCGCGAGCGACTTATTGTCGTAGGACACCGAGGGGATTTTCATTTCCCACTTGCCGAGAAAAGCAAAGTTACCGTTGGTGAAGCTCTCGGAGAAATGGCCTTTTCCTCACCTGTAGATGCCAAGTTCCTTACTGCCAGCATGGACAAGTATGTCGCAAACTACGAAAAAGCCTCCAAGTGTATTACTCCAAGAGATTTGCATTTGGACAGGCCTGCCCGGACGCTGACCTGTCGCAACTTGGCGGGGGCAACCGGGGATATGCAGAGGATCCGTCTTCCTGATGGCAGACGGCGTCGGATTACAGTTCGCGAGGCGGCAAGGCTTCAGAGCTTTCCCGACTCATTCAAGTTCCAAGGAACCGAAACCTCTCAGTACTAACAGGTTGGCAACGACGTTCCCCCACTCTTTGCATATGCTATTGCCAAATCCGTAAAAGAATATCTTCAGTCTAGGACTCGCTACAAGACTTCGGAGATATTGTATCACACTACCGGAGCAAGCCGAGTTATTTGTGCTTGAACCCAAAAAGGAGATATATGTAATGTCAGACTTTATTCAAAGCAGCAAGAAATCCAATCCCATCAAAAAGGTAATTAACGAGGCGCTGTATATTCTCAACTGTCTTGGCATTCCATTTGAGGGCATGATTTGCACCGAGTACGGCAAGGGCTTAACAAAATTCGGGCAAACATGACACCCTGCAATAACTCTAACATTTATTAGACATTCAAGCTTGAAAAGACATGGATTTCGGTTTAATCTAGCGTAAGCTAATCAGCAATTAGACATGCTAGCTCAATAAAATAACAATATAAAATTTTGGTATCAATGAAAATGACAATACAAGAACTTGTAAATAAATATCATGCCAATAGAGCCAGTTACCTGAAAGAAACTTACAACGAAACGCAGCTTAGGATAGATTTTATTGACCCCTTATTTGAGCTTTTGGGATGGGATATCAAAAACATTTCAGGCAAGCCGACAAATGAAAGAGAGGTTTTATTGGAAGAAGCGCTGAAGGCAAATGTTTCTGAAAATTCAAAAAAACCAGACTACACCTTTAGACTATTTTCGGAGCGCAAATATTTCCTAGAAGCAAAAAAACCAAGTGTTCCCATTGAATCCAATGTTGACAATGCTAAACAAATAAGACGATATGGATTTACTGCAAAGCTGAAAATATCGGTACTATGCAATTTTGAATACCTACTTATCTATGATTGTTCAGTGAAGGTTGAAAAAGACGATAGCCACGACAAAACACTGATCAAAAAATATCATTATACAGAATATGCCGATAAGTTTAAAGAACTTCAAAGTTTGCTTGGAAGGCAGTCAGTTTACACTGGGATATTTGACGAAGAGTGGGAAAGCATTGAGGAAAAACTTACCCTTTTCAGTGTCGATAACCTTTTCCTGAGCCAAATTAACGAGTGGCGAAAACAGCTCGGGATAGAGATTTACAAGTACAAGCCAAAAATTTCAGAGCAGTTGCTTAACGATTACGTACAGAGCTACATTAACCGAATTATCTTCCTCCGAGTGTGCGAGGACAGAAACTTGGAAACGTATCAAACTCTACTTAAATTCGCGGATGAACAAGACTTCAAAGCACTTTTGAAAAAGTTTGACCGAGCAGACAAGAAGTATAATTCCGGGCTTTTCAACCAGATCCTTTCTGAAAAAATAATTGGCAATATCAGTTCAGTGTTCTGGACAATTATTAGACAGCTATACTATCCTGAAAGCCCTTATTCTTTTACCGTATTCTCCTCCGATATACTGGGGAGTATTTACGAAATATTCCTTTCAGAAAAACTTGCCATCAAAGATGGAGACATTGAATTGGTCAGGAAACCTGAAAATATTGATAAAGATATTATTGCAACTCCAAACTATATTATAAAATCCATTCTAAACCAGACCGTAGTCTCATTTTGCAAAGGAAAGACTGACAAGGGAATCCTAAGTTCAAAAATGGCGGATATATCATGTGGTTCCGGTGCATTTCTTTTAGAATTATTTCAGCTATTGACTGATACTTTGATCGATTTCTATTTGGCAAATGACAAAACCAAACTCATTCAGACCAACATTAATACCTACAAACTCCCATTCAAACTAAAAAGGGAACTGCTGCTGAATTGCATCTTCGGGACAGATAAAGACTATAATGCGGTTGAGGCTACAAAGTTTGGCCTATTGCTCAAGCTCCTCGAAGGAGAAGACAATAATTCCGTAGGCTATAAAAATACAATCTTACCCGATCTAATCAGTAACATTCACTTTGGCAACACTTTAATAACTCCGCAAGATGTTAAAGGCAGAAAAGCTACGATTGAAATAAACCCCTTTGATTTTGATAACGAGCAGTATGACGTAATTGTAGGCAACCCTCCTTACATGAAATCGGAGGATATGAATCAATTTACTCCTCTGGAATTACCTATTTACAAGAAAAAATACACTGCCGCTTATAAGCAGTTCGACAAATACTTTTTATTTGTTGAACGAGGGCTAGAATTACTTAAAGCTGGGGGCTGGCTGGGCTATATCGTTCCAAGCAAATTTGCCAAAGTCGGAGCAGGCATAAAACTCCGGAAACTTCTACAGAACAAAGGATATGTTGACAACATTGTTTCTTTTGGAGCCAACCAGATATTCAATAGTAAAACTACCTATACTTGCTTATTGATTCTACGGAAAACATCCTCGCCTGTATTCCGTTATACAGAAATAAGAAACCTCAAGGAGTGGAAAGTTAACGCAAAACATGATCTTAAATATCAAATCATAAAAATCAATAGCCTGAACGAAGATGTTTGGGTACTCGTTCCACCGGGACTTAAAAAGTTATTTGATAAAATCAATACCAAAAGTATTTCACTTGAAGACATTGTTGGGCAGGAGGGTATTTTTAATGGCATACAAACGAGCGCTAACTCTATTTATATTTTTCAGCCATTAAAAGAAGATAATACATATTATTATTTTGAAAAGAATGGCAAATCATGGAAGATTGAGAAAGCAATCACCAAGCCCTATTTTCAAACCTCATCATCAGCGGATAACCTAAACACATATCGACCTTTCAGCCCCAACGCAAGAGTGATCTATCCGTATAAAGCAACAGGAAAGGGCATAAATTTAATTAATCTGAAGAAAATAAAAAAAGATTTTCCTAAAGCACACAATTATCTTATCCATAACAAACCCGAGCTTGATAATCCTAAAAGAGATATAAAACCCGAGCCTCAAACTGAAGATGAATGGCACAGATATGGACGACATCAGAGCTTGGATAAATGCGGTTTGCCGGAAAAAATCATAGTAGGAGTTTTATCTGTTGGAGACAAATATGCTGTTGACATTCACGGCACATTAATTTCATCAGGAGGAACAGCAGGTTATTGCGTGGTTGCTTTACCTCCTGATTCGCCTTATTC
>JBAQUG010000355.1:0-3756 GCA_049297395.1 Victivallales bacterium
CGATATTAATGGGATTCAAAAATTAATTAAACTGGATATTTTCTTAACGAAGGAGGTTTGTGATGGGTCTCAACAAGAAAACAGTGCGCGACGTCGAACTTAAAGGCAAGCGAATAGTGATGCGCGTCGACTTCAATGTCCCCGTTAAAGAAGGGAAAATAAAGGACGATACAAGAATCAAAGCGGCCGTCCCTACAATCAAATATGTTCTTGACAAGGGAGCATCCCTTGTCCTTCTCAGCCATCTTGGACGTCCCGACGGCGAAGTGAAGCCAGAATTCAGCCTCAAACCTACTGTCGATGTCCTCTCCAAACTCATTGGAAGGCCCGTGCAGTTCATTGATGATTGCATCGGCGAAAAAACTGTTGCTGCCGCAAAAGCCTTGAAGCCCGGCGAACTCATGATCTGCGAGAACACCCGCTTCCATAAAGAAGAGGACATGAAGGCCAAGACCGACGAGGACAAGGCGAAGACTGCGGATTTCGCAAAGGAACTCGCGAAACTCGGTGAAATCTACGTAAACGATGCTTTCGGGACAGCGCACCGCTCACACGGCTCTACCGCGAAGATCTGCAAGTACATTCCCGTATCAGTCGCCGGCTTCCTGATGGAAAAGGAAATCCAGTATCTCGGGCAGACAGTTGAAAATCCGAAACGCCCGTTCGTAGCCATCATCGGCGGCGCAAAGATCTCCGGAAAACTTGAGGTCCTGACATCCCTCATTTCAAAATGCGATGCGATTCTTATCGGAGGAGGAATGGCTTATACTTTCCTCAAGGCTCAGGGCCATGACATCGGAAAATCCCTATGCGAAGACGAACTCATTGATACTGCAAAACAGATTCTCGCTGAAGCAAAGAAGAAAAACGTAACTTTCCTGCTCCCGATTGACAACCTTTCAGCCGACAAATTCGACAACGCCGCCCAGATCAAAACCGTTGGCAATGACATTGCCGAAGGCTGGATGGCTCTCGATATCGGACCGAAGACAGTTGCATCATACACAGCGGAAATTATGAAGGCCAAGACAATTGTCTGGAACGGACCTATGGGCTGTTTTGAAATGCCTAATTTTGCAAAAGGGACAATGTCCATATGCAAAGCAGTTGCTGATGCCAGCGACAAGGGCGCGACAAGCGTTATCGGAGGAGGCGACTCAGTTTCAGCAGTGAACCAGAGCGGTCTCGCAGGCAAGATGTCCCACATCTCAACAGGTGGCGGCGCATCCCTCGAGTTCCTCGAAGGCAAACAGCTGCCTGGAGTAGTAGCCCTCAACGACATGTGATTATAATTTTCCTGCGAAAAATTATTACAAGGCTTCAGGCTCCAGCCTGAAGCCTTGTTTTATTCGTAGCATAATGAGTCAAAATAGCTGAATTCCAACTTTTTCGCAATTCTGCTCGAAATTTCACCTAAACGGCCTATATTGATTGGCTTTTCGGAATTTTTATTTGGAACAACCAATAATCAATGTCATAAATTTTTCCAGTCACTGGAAAAATTATTTACGGAGAAAGATTATAATGAAACAGAGAAAACTTTTTATTGCTGGCAACTGGAAGATGAACAAGACCGCCACCGAGGCTGTCCAGCTTGTATCCGCTTTAGTTAAGAAAGTCGAAGGTCTATCCGACAAGATAAACATGGCGGTATGCCCTCCGTTCACAGCGCTTGACAGGCTATCCCCAATCCTCAAGGGGTCCGGAGTATCGCTCGGCGCCCAGAACCTGTCAGACAAGGCTTCAGGTGCATATACAGGCGAAATTTCTGCGGCAATGCTTCTTGATGTCGGAGTCAAATATGTCATCATCGGACACAGCGAACGCCGCCAGTACTACGGTGAAACCAACGAGCTTGTCAGCAAGAAGGCGAAATTCGCACTCGGCGCAGGCCTTCTCCCGATTGTCTGCATAGGTGAAACCCTCCAGGAACGCGAAGCCGGAAAAATGTCCAGCGTGATCACGACCCAGTTCAAGGGAAGCCTCGCAGGACTGACAGCCGACGACATGCTCAAGATAACTATAGCCTATGAGCCCGTATGGGCGATCGGCACCGGCAAAACCGCTTCACCTGACCAGGCCCAGGAAGTACATGCCCTCATAAGGAAACTTCTGACGGACACATTTGGAAAGGCTACTGCTGACAAGGTAATAGTCCAGTACGGTGGTTCGGTCAAGGCCGACAACGCCAAGGAACTCATGGCGAAACCTGATATTGACGGAGCGCTGGTCGGCGGTGCAAGCCTTGATGCAGAAGGATTTGCCTCATTAATAAAGAATTCAATTGGTTGAGTTCATAGTATAGGAAATTGTATTTTAAACCCACAGGCAAGATGCCTGTGTTACATTAATAAGAATTGAAAATCGCAAATGTAAAACTCAGTGCCTTAGTGCCTATGCGCCTATGTGCCTAATAAATCAGAGGATCCCATGGATATTTTAATTGCAGTTCTCACAGTCGCAGACGTCTTGATCGCGCTTCTGCTTATTTGTCTCATTCTCGTCCAGCAGTCGAAAGACAGCGGTTTTGGAAGTGCATTCGGCGGACTTGGCGAATCGGTGTTCGGAGCCCAGACAGGCAGCCATCTGGCCAAATTGACAGTTGTCTTCGCCTCTCTTTTCCTTGTAATCACACTTTCCCTTGCAATAATGACCGGTCACAGGAAGGCTCCCAAGAGCATTGTCGAGGAACTTGAATCCGCCAAGGAGACAAAGGCCGCCACTGCTCCTGCAAAAGCTGAAAAAGCGCCTCTTGCTGAAAAAAAATCCATACCTCCAGTTCCGACAGCACCTGCTACTCCGGCAGACAAGCCTGCTGAACCTGTAAAAGCAGTCACAGAAAAACCAGTTCAGGCACCTGAAACCCCGGCTCCCTGAGGTAATTGAAAAGTTCATAAAATGTTTCACGCTATCTTTTATGAAGCATTCGAGGAAGAGGAGAGCATCCTCAGGAGAGTCCTGCCCCCGAAATATAAATATCTTTTCACCTGGAAGACAATCCAGGAAAGCGGGCACAAATCCCCTCCTGCAACAATAATCAGCACCAGGACACAGTCTAAATTTCCCCTCGAATGGGCGGACAAGCTGGACGCCATCATAACCCGTTCAACCGGATACGATCACGTCTCCGACTACCTGAAACAGTCCAAGACCGACATTGATGCCGCTTATCTTCCGGAATATGCCGCGCGTGCCGTTGCCGAACAGGCCCTTATGATGTGGACTGCCCTCCTCCGCAACCTCAATATCCAGAAGAAATCCTTTGAGATATTCTACCGTGACGGTCTCACTGGCCGCGAAATCCGCAACCGCAGGATAACTGTGATCGGGGTCGGACGTATCGGTGGAGAAGTTGTCGACATCGCCCATGGGCTGCAGATGAAAATTCTCGGTGTCGACATCAAGCCGAGACAGGAGATGAAGAAGGAATATGGGTTGAAGTATGTTTCCCTCAGCAAAGGCCTGAAAAATGCGGATATCGCAGTCTGCGCCCTGCCCTTGACAGACATCACCCGTGGAATGCTCTGTTACAAAACGCTCAAGACAATGCCAAAGGGTTCCATCTTCATAAATGTCGGACGCGGCGAAGTATCTCCGTCACAGGACCTTTTCAAGCTCCTCAACGAAGGAATTCTTGGAGGAATCGGGCTTGATGTATATGATTTTGAAAAGGATCTTGCTTCTGTCCTCAGAGACGGACAAAATCTTTCCAAGCTTAAAGCGGAAGCCAGGAAAAGCGTTTCAGCAGTGTTAAAG
>JBAQUG010000356.1:0-22590 GCA_049297395.1 Victivallales bacterium
ATATATGCCCATAATTCAAATAATTGTCAATGGGCTGCGGTAGGTAAGACAGGAATGATATAATCATGAATATAAGGCAATATCCAACCACCTTACGAAATTCAATTTCATCCTTGTAGTTGAAATAAAAATCAAGCAGGAAGATCGTAGGCCATAAAAGAATGCTCGTACTTCTGAAGCACAATCCAAGTCCAAGAATGAAACCCAGCACTAAATATTTGTATTTGGATGGTCTCATCCAGAGCGCGGATGAAAAACCTGCCAAAGCGAAAAATATGCTGAAATTGTCGCTCATCCCATTCCAGCATAACAGCATAGCCTGGTACCAGTGCGACAATGAATATGGATGCTGCGGCCCAAAATACATCATGGTCTTACCTATGAAATCCTCTTGCCCGAATACTCCCTTATGGAAGATCCATGATGTAAGGGGAACCAATATTGCAATGATGCCGGTCGCATGCAGGATCTTTTTCGAATTAAAAAGCTTGTATGATATATAAAGCGTCGATATCAGGGTTCCTCCTCCGACAAATACAAAATTGACCAGCGAGACCGGCACCGCAAGGTCATTAAAACACTTTGCATTAAGAAGAAGTATAAAAAAAGCGTAAAGATATGTCAGTCCAAATGTGTTGCTTCGGAAATATATGCGGTTGCCCTCAAGCCATTCCCTGCCCATCATGACCCAGTCGTTGTTATCGACATTATAGACAAAGAAAAATCCATGGATATAGAAGAAAACCAATATCCCTGTATACCATAGGACCAGATAAAAGAGAAATGAGTAAATGATGGAAGATGTCCTTAGATACCTGTAGAACAAAAATAACCCCAGGGATAGTCCGAACAATATGAATGGAAGAAACATGGCATCAACTTCGAAATGAAGATCCCTGACAAGTACCTTGCCTCCATTTTTATCATCTACGATTACTACTATTATATTTTCCGAGCACCAGTATCTCTTGCCGAAAAGTTCAATCTCATTGGAAACCGTATACCTCCTTATCATTGTCTGGTCGCTTATCGACCTGGTATCAATGAGAATCCTTTTAGCATCAAATACAGGATAATAGTTAAAAGGTTTCAATACATACTGGGTTTCTACGGTCAGCTCTCTGTCGGAATAGACGGCAAGGGCATTTTTCGGATAAAGAACATTGCCTTCATCTTTCAGAGAAAGATAAAGATTTATCGCGAGGACTGCCACTCCTAAGGCAAAAAAAGTAATAGAGAGATATTTTAAATATTTATTCATTTATATGGAAGATTCAGAAAGTGAAGCAAGATTATATCTCGAAGCAGTATAAAGATTACGATGTTTTACTGAGAACAGGTGATTTTCAGGCTAGTTTTTCTAAATCGGCCTTGTCCTGCAGTCGTTTTGTTGATTTCTTGTTCTTTATCAGATCTTTCTTCCCGATAAAGGTCACGTCAACGTCCCCGTATTTCCCCTTGACAACCGATTTCCTTGCTGTTGAAAAATTAACTCCGTCAATCTCATTAATAAGATCAATTCTTACAGGTTCTATTCCGATTTTGATGATATTGCTCTTTTCAAACAAATCCTGTGACAGGATATTTTCCTTGAAACCAAATTCAATCAGGGCTTTCTTAAGAGAAGAAATGTTCTCAGTGGTCAATGAATAAAAAATATCCAAATCCTTGGTAAACCGAGGATATCCATAAAAAGCAACGGCATAGCCGCCGACTATCATGTATTCAACTCCGTGCTTTTCTAACAACTTCAATAATTCTTGAAAGTCTTCTTGGATATTCATATAGAAATTTCCCTGATTGAAGTCTCAAGTTTTCCAAAGCGTCGAGCCTGGCTTCTGGAGTTTTACCTCTCCAGTATTTTTTATCTTCAACCACTTCTTCTCTGAATGTTGATACTGATAATGTTTTTTTCATGTCCGAATATAATATTCAGGATTTGCTTTTTCAAGGCGCTGTATGGACCGTGGATTGTTAGGTTTTGACAAAAGGCATTTAGCATTTTAAAAATATCTTATTAAGTAGTACAGATGTCCCAGTGGTCAGATTAAGCCTAAGGCGGTTCCAGGATTTCAACCTCAAGATCTCCTTCAGCATCTTTGAAGGCCTCATGTAGAATCTCCTGTACGCCTTCTGCTGCCATTCCAGCAGTTCATCCTGTGAAACTGTCGGAAGACGATGCACGGGATTGGTATGGATCCCGTAATGGATATAATTCTCGTCGATTATAAGTCCCTTGCTTTTCAGCTGTTCATAAACAATACTTTTCGGGAACGGCTTGAGGATATGGAATTTTGCTATGTCAGGATCAAGCTTGATCGCAAAATTTACCGTCTCCCCTATGGTTTTCGCATCCTCTTCGGGAAGACCGATGAGGAAGAATCCCCAAGTTTCAAGATTGATCTCCTTTGCCAGCTTGAAAGCCGTTTCAATCTGCTCAAGCCTTATCCCCTTCTGGATGCTGTCAAGTATCCTCTGGTTCCCTGACTCGACCCCGATGGCAATGCTGTATGTACCCATGTCTTTCAGCGCCTGCAATATTTCATGGTTTATGAAATCTGCGCGGATGCCGTTCGGAAATGAAAAAAGAACCTTTATATTCCTTTTGATTATTCCATCCCTGAACTCAAAGACCCTTTTCCTGTTTGTTATGAAATTGTCATCCCAGATGTGTATTTCCCTTGCCCCATATTCCTTGATGAGTAGTTCCACTTCGTCAAGGATATTCTCCGCGCTTCTGTTCCTGAACCTTTTGCCATGCATGAACTTAGCAGTGCAAAACGTGCAATTGCCTGGACACCCCCTGCTTGTGATTATAGGGAAAGCGGGAAATCTAAGCGCATCAGGATATGTATATTTCTGATTCTTAAAGAGATGTCTTGCGGGAAATGGTATGCTGTCAAGATCCTGTATGGGTTCCCGGAATTCATTCTTTTTTATTTCTCCATTGTTCTTATATGCCAATCCTTTGATTTTCGAATAGTCATCTTTTCTCTTAATACATTCCAGAAGTTCTACGATCGTCTTCTCCCCTTCCCCGAAGACAACAAAGTCAACAAAGTCATTTGCCGCGCATTCCTCCGGCATCAAAGTCGCATGCATCCCGCCTATAACCGTCAAGGCTGATAAATTATCCTTGACAACCTTCGCAATTTTAAAGGCACTGTAAATGACCGGCGTTGTGGCGGTAATGCCAACCACATCCGGTTTCTCAGCGCTTATGAGACTGGCAAGCCCATCCAATGAAATCTGCTCTGCATCGATATCGATGATCCTGACAGAGTACTTCTCGGCTTCAAGCACGGCTGCTAAATAAGCCAGCCCCAGATGCGGATGGTCCGGAGGTGTCAGTTTTCCATAAACTTCCCCGTGTGATGGATTTATCAGGAATATCTTCATGGTCTAAATCTCTATTTCATTCAAAATCCGGCTCATTGGGACAGCCTTTATTTTTGGATTCATGTCAAAGCAGCAGTCTCCAGCATGTATCACATACAATTGCTTAAGGTTTAAATCATTAATTGCATTCTTCATAGAAGCAGTAACAGAAGGAGAACTGGTTCTTTTTATTTCAAATCCAATACGCATTCCTCCTCTAACTATCATCAGATCAAGTTCAAGCCCGGCATGCGTCGCCCAAAAGAAACATTCTTCATCTTCAACTCCGAGTTTCCTGATGATCTCTCCAATTACGAAACCTTCCCATGTTGCACCGCATTTAGGATGCCTTTCAAGATCATCAAGCGTCCTTATCCCAAGTAAATTATGCGTAATTCCAGAATCAATAATAAAGGTTTTGACCGCCTTGACCTGTCTTTTGGATATGTTTTCATGCCAAGGTCTCAATATCCGCACCATAAAGCAGTCCGCAAGCTTGTCGAGATAGCCGCGTACAGTTGTATCAGCAACACCGAACGAACGCCCAAACTCAGAAGAATTCCAAATCTGCCCATGATAATGGGCGAGCATTGACCAGAACCTAAACATTGTCTCAGAAGACACCGATATTCCCAGCCCCGGCAAATCCCTCTCAAGAAAAGTTCTTATGAAATTCCTGCGCCATAAGAAACTTTTTGCATCAGTTGAAGATGTGAATGCCTTTGGAAATCCACCTCTAAGCCAGAGTAAATCGGAATTGTCAACGCCTGCATCCTGAATTGAAATCCCATGCAATTCATAAAAATATATCCGGCCAGCCAGAGTCTCGGAGCCCTGCTTTAAGAGATGAGGAGAAGCGCTGCCAAGGACAATGAATTTAGTCTGCGAATTCTCTCTGTCGGCAAGCACGCGCAATGTAGCGAATATTTCTGGTTTTCTCTGAATTCCATCAAGGACAACAAGTCCTTTAAGGTGTTTGAGCACAAGCATCGGATCCTGTATTCTTGACAGATCCTCTGAATTCTCGAGATCTAAAAAAGTTACATCCTTTCCATTTTCCTTGAAAATACTGGCAATCTGTCTGGCAATCGTAGTTTTACCAACCTGTCTTGCACCTAATATTCCTACAACTGTATAATCTTCAACATGTTCTATAATATTATTTAAATCTTTAACCCTAGCAATCATATTGATATCTCTGTTATTATAACCGAATATTCAAGGTACTTTATATCTTATCCTATGAATTTCAAGCAAAAATATTTTAAACGCCCGCCTTCGTTCTCCTAACCTGGATTATTAACGCAACGTGAATAATCCACCGCTACGCGGACGTGATCTCGTTGCAAAGCAACGAGAAACGTGGTGACGCCCGTTTGTTCGCCGATGAAGAGGCGAACATCACGGCTTATGCCCAGGTCCTTGGACATAAGCGATTAATTCATACTCTGTAGAAGCCATTCCCATGCAGGCACATATTCTACATTTAATCCAGATACGGTTTCAGTAGTTTTGTAATCCATTGTGATTATCTTCATGTCCCTGGCAGACGCCTTATCAAAGATCTTTCTGGCACTTAAAAGGGCACGTAGTTCCCTTTCCTTTGTCTCAGCCACCCTGACATCTGTACAAACCTGGATAAGGCTGACATCGTTCGAAGCAGGATCATTGCAGATGAAATCCACTTCATATTTATTCTGAGGTTCGGAATAATAATGCACTGTCTATGGGAAAAAGCTTCAACTGAAAAAAACAGGTATGCATCCTGCATTAATAATATCATATATTGCAATATATCGATCTATTCAAATCAAGTCGCCGAAAATAAATGACTAAAAGCTTGTTGATATTTCTCTAATCCTATTATTAATTTCCACTGTAAATTCCCCTGCGCTCCTGGGAATAAGATGAATTCCATCAGCGGTTAAATATTTGTCATCGGCATTATCTCCTAACTGGCTCCATTCGATGTTCATATCGCTGAATGCTTGTCTTAATTTATTTTCCCGCTGCACGTAGCGCGCTGATGATGATATTTCCTTATATACCGGCATCTGGAAGAACATAACTTTTGCCCCTTTGGAATAAAAATATTCAATCAATCCCTTTATTTCAGCGATCTTTAAGGGATTATCTAGACCGTCAACGCAGTTTTCCTCCTTCAGATGCCTGCCCATCTCAGCTTTAAAGACTCCTTCATCAATCTTTTCATTCTTCTGATTTTCGTATCGTTGCCCGAATCGGCTGTTTACCATGGTCAGGACAATATTCATGGGTTGATATGTATATTGAAGAACAATCAGATATTTTTTTATTTTCCAGACAACAGGAGTGAACAATGATTTAATCATGTCTTTATTAATCCCTCCTTCTATTGTATTGGTTTCTATGCAAATAAGATTGGGGATATGATCAGAGTTTTTTATTATTATCAATCCTGTAAGAGGTGAACCTCCTCCGAAAGATAAATTATGGACATCTCGATCAAGTTTATCATCCTGCAGCCTTGCCGACATCGAAGATCCTACAATTATTACTTTTGGCTTAGGATTTTTATAGAGATAAGTTTCCGCCCGCGAATAATTTGCAATCCATTGACTCTGGAACGTAGTTATCTTGGGCTGGAAAACAAGAAGAAGAACATTATAGGTCGCAATCATGAGAATGATCAATACTGCAACTTTTAAATAGTAATTTTTAAAACTGGAAATATATGAATTCACCAGGGATCCCGCCGTTTACGATGATTAGGACAATCATAATTGAATAAATTGCGTAATCATGTTTTAAAATGGAGCTATAAATTTCTGGTCTTCTAGTTTTAGCCAGGTAGATCATGTGATATACCACGACCGGACATGAATATATTGCGATTTTAAGAAGAAGGGCGTAGTTATGCGGAGCTGAAATATTCTTGAAGATAGCCAAAAGATAATCTAATGCATATCTCATGCTTGTCAGCTTGAAGAGGAGCCACCCCAGGCTCACAAAAATGAATACCAGCAGCATCCTAATCACGAAAATATGGATTCTTGTTTCTTCCTTGCCACGATCCGCCTTGCCTGTCAAAGCCCTTTCTATCATGAGACCGGCACCATGCCATAATCCCCATATCCCGTAGTTTAGAGCAGCTCCGTGCCAGAGACCTCCAAGGAACATGACCGTGATAAGATTGACATAAGTCCTAAAATTCCCCTTCCTATTTCCTCCAAGGGGGAAATATAAATATTCTTTTAGCCAGGATGACAGGGAAATATGCCATCTTCTCCAAAATTCAGTGATTGATCCGGATATGTAGGGGAAATTGAAGTTTTCTGGAAGGTTATAACCAAACAATGCGGCTACCCCGATGGCTATCAGCGAATATCCGGCAAAATCTGCGAATATCTGCATTGAGAATCCAAAAAGCATTGTTATCAGGGTGGCTGACGACTGGTATTCAAAGTAAGGATAAGCGATCCAAAATGTCTGATCCTTGAGATTGTCGGCGATAACTGATTTCAAGAAATATCCTACAACTATCGACTTGAAGACTAGGGAAACATTTATATCCTTGAATTTCTTACTGCATATCTGAGGGAAAAACTGATGTGCTTTAACTATGGGTCCGGCAATCAGCTGAGGAAAGAATACTTTGAAGAAGAAGGTGTTTTTAAAATGCAGCGCAAATCTCTTTTCAATCTTGATATCATAAGTCATGTTTGGATTATATGTATCCACAATGAGGCTGATTCCCTGGAAAGTATAGAATGAGATGCCTATCGGAAGAGGTAGGGTGACCATGAAGTAGAAGACATCGTCCGAAGGAGGTACTATTCCATCAAGCAGATGGTTGTATTTGAAAAACAACAGTATGGACAGATTAAGGGAAACTCCTACAATTGCCCAGGCTTTCCTACGTGACTGCGTGCTGGAATAGAATACCAGATAGCTGGCTACGGCATTGATGGTTGCCGAAAAAATAAGAAGGGTGAGATAATATGGCTGGCTATACCCGTAAAACACCATACTTGCAGCTATCAGCACCAGGACTTGCTGATTCTTGAACAACGGGCAGTAATAAATTGAGAATGCTATTATTACCAGGATTAAGAAAGGAAAACTATTGAACAACATAACTACTTTTGGATTAGCAATCCAAGCTCAGAACAGTACGAGGCAAGAGAATTCCAGCCATTTTCCGCGATATACCTAAGAACAGCCATGTCAAGCACTTGATATTCATGGATAGCAATATTACGGAAGCCGTTCATTGCAATCATTTCCTTGGAAACCTTTTCACTTATAATATTCGCCTTAAGCAGAAGGCGGAAAGCATCTGCGCTTGTCTGTGGCATGCCGAGATGTTTCTTCGCGACAATGTGCATTGCCATGTCAATTGCAGCCTGGCAGGCTCTTTCGATGTTCAAAGTCATAGCGTCAACATGTGTGGAGTTGACAAGCCCAGGATCTTTTGTAAACTCCTCTTTGACTCTGCGGAGCGAACGCTCAATTATCGTCGCCTTATTAAGGCAGACATCGTCAGGTTGAATATGCATCACAGACCTCCTTGCGTTCCAGATTGAACTGCCCATACATTCCAAGGAGAAATGCAACCTTTTCGTCAACTCGGGAGGGGTTGCGTTCGAACACACGACGTCCTGTCATAATCGCCTGATATGCATAGATTAGATTTCCAGAAGATATTACTCCGGCATCAACGTCTCGTCCCAAGTCAAGGGCAAGAGAAGAAGCCATTTCATTACGGGTAAAGGCATCCAATGTCACACCTTCAGCTGGCAGCAATGCGATGTCAATGTCGCTGTCCGGACGCATTTGCCCACTGGCCGCGCTACCAAGCAGGTAAACTGCTTCGACACGGACATCATTGGCAAATGCGCTTGAAATATATTCGTCTATAGTCATTGAAATATTCATTTTCCCTTGGATCGTATCATACTAGTACAACACGGCCTGATATTATCAACCATTATGTCTTTCGACTATTCACCTAGATCTTATGAATCTACGTAATAATCATGACTTATTTAACCACTAATCTACACTAACAAAACTAGACACTAACCAATTACACTTGCTGCGAGTTGATAGGTCATAGGTATTGAGCCAATTGCAAAACTCGCGTTTTGCATGAATTCAGAAGACAGAATCCAGAATTCTGAATAAAACTCGAACTCAGATCCAGATTTATTCTGAATCCTGGCTCCTGAATTTACTTCGCACCGTCACTTCGTTCGGGTAACTGACTACTTTTGAAATTACCTCGTATTAGCTGTTAGCTATAAGCTATGAACTTTGAGCTCTTAGCTTTCGAACTTCCAGTTCAGCGCCAGTTAGTAATGAAGTATTAACAGGCATCCCTATGCCTGCTGGAGCATTTCCGTTATGTGATGGTTGAGACTCTCTCCTTTATCAACTGCATCGATATAAAGTTTCCTATGGAGAGACGGGCTCAGCCTCAGGAGCAGTTTGCCGGAAAAAGGCTTTTCAGGAATTCTTTTCATTTCTGCGCAAAATTTCAGGTATTCATCTATAGATTTATGGAATTCCTTCTCAAGCTCCTTCGCGTTTTCGCTCTGGAAAGTGATAACATCCATGGTATCCGCAACTTCCCCGCAGAAAACTTCTGCATCGTCGTCGAATTCGACCACAGCCGTATAACCTTTGTATTTCATCATGGTTTCACCCCTGCGTTTTCTAAAAACTTCCTTACCGATTTAACAGTATCATTTATAAAATTGTCAAATTCCCAAGATACACATTTTCTTAAAGGCAAAAGATATTTTACCGTCAACGAGAAGAGCTTCCGCGGAATCATGATAATATGCTTACATTCCAAGTATGTTCATATAATAATCAAGTCTTATTTAATTACTTATCTGACACTCATAAATATTTGTTGCAAGTTGATAGGTCATAGGTATTAGCTGTTAGTTATGAACTATGACCTTTGAACTATGTGCTTCTACACTCAAGAACTTTCGCATTTCCGAACTTTAGAACTTCTCTTCTTTCGGTGTGCATCGTTCAGATATAGAAGTCTTTTATCTTGCCTGCAACATATTTTATCTCTTCGGCCGTCAGTTCCGGGTACATCGGCAATGACAAAATTTCAGACTGGCATCTGTAGGCGACTGGAAAATCGCTTTCCTTATGATTGAGGTATCTGTATGCCTCAAGGAAAGGGAGAGCCTTAGGATAATGTATCATGGTCTGAATCCCGTTTGCAGCAAGATGTTCCTTGAGAGCATCCCGTTTTTCGCATTTGATCACGTAAAGATGAAATACATGTTCTGCGCCTTGCCGTATCAATGGAATCCTTATCCGAGGTATGTCTTTAAGTAGCGAATTATATAATTCTGCCTTCTCCATCCTCGCAATGTTCCAGTCCTGGACATGAGGAAGTTTTGCAAGGAGAATTGAAGCCTGCATGCCATCCATTCGGCTGTTCACACCTTCAAAAAGATGATCTATCTTGTTGGAGGACCCATGATTGGCGTAAAGACGCATCTTCCTGGCAAAATCATCGTCATTGGTTATTACGCATCCGGCATCGCCATATGCTCCGAGGTTCTTGCTTGGATAGAAGCTGAAAATACCGGCTTTTCCGAAAGTACCAGCCTTTCGCCCATTGAAGGTGGCGAAATGCGCCTGTGCGCAGTCTTCAATCACATGGAGCCCGTGTTTCACGGCAATCTTCATTATAACGTCCATATCAGCTGTCTGACCGTAGAAATGCACCGGTATTATCGCCTTGGTCTTCTTCGTGATCTTCTTTTCTATCAACAAAGGATCAATGGTATAGAAATCAGGTTCTATGTCTACGAATACTGGCCTTGCCCCTGCCTGCGTAATGGTCTCTGAAGTGGCAATCCAACTACAAGCGGACGTGATGACCTCATCCCCCGGGCCAACTCCAAGCATTTTCAGCGCAATATAAATACCATCAGTCCCGTTGCCTACGCTGATACAGTTCTTCATTCCATACGACTGTGCATAGCTCTTTTCAAAACCATCCACATATTTCCCGCGGATGAAGGCCGTCTCCTCGACAACGTTTCTGATCGCGCTGTCAATCTGCTCCTTCATATTCAGGTACTGCTTCTTCAAGTCAACAAATGGTATCTTCATTTTATTCTCCATTAAAGCTTTCTTAAAAGTCTAGCTGGATTTCCTGCATAAATTCCCTTTACAAGTAAATCCCGAGTGACGACCGATCCCGCACCTATAACAATACCTTCAGATATTTTAACTGGAAGTATGGTTGAGTTAGAACCAATGAGGACATTATTCCCTATGCTGGTTCCCTTCCAGAGCGACTTGTCGCGCAAGGCCGGACGGCCGGTCTTGAAAAGGTCATTGATGAACATCACTCCATGCGAAATAACGCAGTCATCACCTATTTCGACCAGTTCGCAAATGAAGGCATGTGATTGAATCTTGCAATTCCTGCCGACAACGGCATTCCTCTGGATCTCGACAAACGGTCCGATGAATGTACCATCTCCGATCTTGCATCCATAGAGGTTGACCGGCTCCGTTACAGTGACGTTCTCTCCGAAATCGACATCTATTATTCCAACTTTCTTGATATTTGGACTCATGATTTCATACCTGAATTTAACATTTTCTAAGTTTTCTGATAACCAACCACGAGTATCAGTATCAGACCCGAATGGCGCTAAGTTAAGCGGTTGCCGCAAAGTTAATAGCACGCTAAAGCTGTGAACACCAACGATTGACACATCACCTTGTAGGAGTTCACAACTTTAGTTGTGTCTTATCTTAGCACCATACACCTCAGACCCCAGATTACCGTGACCTCGTCCGATCTCTGTCTGCCGTCATTCTGTCGTCTGTCCTCTGATACCTATCCTCATTCATGTCCGAGCCTGCACTTGCTGGGTTTGAATCTCAGCGGAACCTCTCTTCCTGTTTCTATCGATTCGTATATCGCTGAAATAAGTTCAAGGCTTTTCCTCCCCTCCAGCCCGTCAACAAGCTGGTGACGGTTGTTATTTATGCAGTCCACAACATGTTCATAATAAGCCTTGTGCCCAAAACAATATACATCCGGAGGATTCACGGAATATTTCCTTTTGACATCCTCATCGCCCGCTAGAGACTCAGTAAAATTCCATGTTTTAAGTTCATTGACAGCAAATCCGCCGATCTCAACGCTTCCCTTTTCTCCAAGGATGCTTATCGAACCTTCAAGATCCTTTGGACGCGTCGCTGTGGTGGCCTCAATAACTCCTAGTGCCCCATTTACGAACTTCAATATAACTACGGCAGTGTCTTCAACCTCTATGTCCACAAGGGCAGTAGCTCCTTTTGCAAATACACTTTCGACATCACCCAGCATCCACTCAAGCATGTCAATGTGATGGCTTGCCTGGTTAGAAAGCACACCTCCGTCATAGCGCCATGTTCCACGCCATTCGTCGCTGTCATAATATTTCTGCGGCCTACACCATCTCACCCTCACTGTACCAAGGACGATTTTCCCGAATCTACCCCCAGCCAATGCCTCTTTAAGCTTTAAGACCGGAAGATTGAAACGGTTCTGCTTGACAACAAAAAGTCTGACCCCGTTGGCATCACACGCCTTTATCATCTCATCCGCGGCATCCAGCGTCAGAGCCATTGGTTTTTCAACAATTATGTGTTTGCCATACCTTGCAAGCGCAATAACATGCTCGGCATGAAGGCCGCTAGGCGTCAGCACTGATACGATATCGATTTGCTCATTATCCATCATCTCTTTAAAATCAGCATACCATTTCACTCCATACTTCTTCCCAATTGTCTCAGCCCTGTCTAGCCTTGGATCGCAGACAGCAGCAAGGCTTGCGCCAGATATCAGCCCTTTCCCAAGTAGCTCGGAGTGTCTTTGGGCTATGCGCCCGCATCCGACAAGAGCTATTTTTAATATTTTCTTACCCATGATAGAACTCCCGAGTTAAATATAATATGTGAAGTAATTTAAAAAGTAGCAAGTTACCCGAACGAAGTGACGGTGCGAAGTAAATTCAGCGGCCTACTGAGGTGGCCGCAGTTTTATCAAAATTAAACTGCCAGAAAGAACACGCTAAAGCCGTGAACACCAACAACAGTTTCAAAGTAGGGCGGTCATTCTTGGCCGCCATCTTGTCGGGGTGTTCCTGAGAGTAGGTACGTGCTTTCCGTGTCCACCCTGGCATCTCAGCGAAGGAGGAAGCATGTACCATCTTGGATATTCGAGAATGGGACAGGCTTCCTTCGACAAGCCCAGGTAAACTCTTTTTCCTAAATTATTGCCTTTTGGACAAACTTGTCGAACTTCTCCACATATTCATCAGTATTTGATCTGAATACACGTTTTTTCACTTTGCTGGACAAACTGCTGATTTTTTCTGCCAGCTCTTTAACGTTCCTTGCCGAATACAGATGCACCTTGTCACTGAACTCCTTCAGATCCTGGTTCTTGTCAAGGTCAGTATCATCCCCGGGCATAATCACATCACATCCTGAATAAAGCCCCTCAAAAACAGTTCTTCCGATGAGATGCCAAGGATCACCTCTGATAGTGTAATCACTTATCCTGTAAACTTTTGCAATATCACTTTCCTCGCCCATGAACCTTATTCTCTTGTCCTTCGAGGCGATTTCACGGCATCCACTTTCATAGTCTGACCCTTGATCACCTTCACCAAAAATCAGAAGGACGCTTTTGTCGTTTGTATTTTTCAAGAAACTTTCGACAACGAACTTTACTCCCTTGGACTCCTTGATCCTTCCTATGCAGCTGAATATGATCCTGTCCTGAAAAATCCCATATTCACGCAGAATAATGTTTTCATCATAGCCCTTCTCCAGCGCAGTCATATCAAAAGGGTTGTTGAGGATGACGCTATTCCTCAGTTCCAATCCCTTGAACGGCTCCATCGTGCCCGGATCAATGAATATTATCCCCTTTGCCTGCAGCACCTTCTTAACCGCCGCCGATTGTTCCATCATCATCACGTCGCGCATATGGACTATGAAAGGGATATCTGGCCGTATCAGCGGATAAAGGACAGGCGCATTCAGATGGATCGCGTCAAATCCTCTCGCCTTTATGAATGAATATATCTTTTTTCTATCAAAGAGAGAAAATATATTCCTGAGGATGTTCAGAGTTTTGAACTTCATCCCTTCTGGAGCCCCCATATAACAGTACTTGAAAGGAAGATGGAAGTACTTTATTTCAGAGACGTTCGGCCCGTAGAAACTGCGTATTTCATCCTTTGTGGAGCTTTTCAGCGAGTTTTTGGGAAGAGCAAGCACAATCTCATGCCTGTCGTATTTCAACAATAGCGACTGAAGGCTTCTGCTTGCCCCATAATTGCCGTGGCAGTGGGTTATGAAAAGAAGCTTCATAATTTCAAGGACTACATAACTGTGACGATTTTGTCGAAAATCAGGATAGACAAGTCAACGCAGTAGTTCTTTACATCTGTCCAGCATTTCCATTTACTATCCAAGTTCTTATATTCACTCAGATCCAATCCTTCCAAGTCATAAGGCAATGGCTCGGCAAGTTGGATTTGCAATTGTTGCAATGCCGACTCCCGATTGCTCTGAGGATAAAGACGGTCAAAACGTTTCAAGGCCTTTGCAATACGGTTTTCACCCAAATGTTCGGACAACGCTACAAAATCCAGGTAATCTCGTGTAGCATTGCGTTTCAGGATCAGGACTCCCTTTATGCGCAATATTTCTTCTGGAGTCGGAACAGTTATCGAAACCCCGTGAAAATCTACTCTTGCAGTCTCTAAGGGTTCCTTGCGAATCAACTGCCTTATACCTGTTTCTATGCCGTCAAGGCTCCCGAGGATCTGAACCGGGCGATTGATACGAGCCGTCTTCCATCCTGCAACCGATTCCAATTCTGCCAGAACTTCATCAAATCGGCTTTGCAGATCGGTCAAGACATGATCAGCGTCAGTTGAAGAACGATGTCTGGCATATATTGCCGAGGCAGTCCCTCCTACCAGGACGGCATCAGGCAATATGCTTTGCAGTCTCGCGGCCGAGGAAAGAACATTTTCCCATTCAGGCAAGGTGTCTTTTGACATAGTGCATCCAAAAACGATAACGTTGCATATGAGGATCATTCATGTGGGCAATACAGATAGTTTGGACTTTCTTCATTAACGATTTTTCGAGAAGAACAAATTTACGAAGCTCGATCCAATCACGCACACCACCCCTGGCAATGATGTCATCTATTGCCGGAGCAGTCAAATCCTGATGATTTAAATGACGATGTATCATGTACAAATATTCCGTTAGCCATAATGGTTAAAATAAACTTGTGGAATTATATACCGCCTGTGAAAGATTATCAAGCATAGATGGAGTTGTAGATTATTGGTGTTTTCTATTATCTTTCTCTCATTGTAACGTTTCAGTTACCTGGGTCGATACTAGGACTTCTTCCTGAGGCATGAGGGAAAAGTACGGAACTGACCCCGCAGTTTCCGGCCCACCCATATAGCAGTATTTGAATGGAAGATAAAACTCCTTGATCTCGGACACATTATCTCCGTAGAACTCCTTAATTTCCTTGAGATTATTTCTTCCTTGTATTTGCTTTGGAACAATAAGGGTGATTGAATGACCCTTGATATTTTTAAGAAGTAGCTGAAGGCTTTTGCTGGCTCCGTAATTGCCGTGGCAGTGGGTTATGAACAATATTTTCAAGAACTAATTAATCCTTCTTATTATCTTCCCTGCTCCATTCCTGGCAGTTCTGAGGAAGGTAAATGCCCATTTTTCGAACTTAAACGAATAAAACCTGTGTCTTATCCTGAAAAGAAGAAGTTTTGTAGCTAATACCAGTATAAAATCTCGGATTGAGTTTTTCTGTCGTGGAGTCGTACTGAACAAGATTCTTTTGTAATGAAGCTGCGACATGATGAACTCTGCCGTGCCGGCTTCCATCCAGACTCCTTTGCCGGTATGCCAGTCAGTATCAGAGAAAGCCGCCCATTCCTCTAGATATTCCGGTTTTTTAAGGCCAAACCTCACACACTCTTCAAACAACGGAGTATTCGGCGTCGGAAGCAGCTTGTTCATTATAATTCCAACATTTGGATTTTCCATCAGAAGCTGTGCAACAAGAGTAAAGGTACTTGCCGCATCTTCCACTGTTTCTGTCGGTAGCCCTTGGAGAAAGCCATAGTTCGGAATAATACCTGTTTCCGATAGCATCCTATTGGCTTTTACAATGGTATCCCTTGACTCCCCCTTTCTCAGGAATTTCAACATGTTGCCTGAGCCAGTCTCAATTCCTATCCCTAAAGACCTTAATCCAGATTTCTCAAGACGCTTAAGGAAATCAACATTAAGTTTTTCGGCGACAGTGTCCATTCTGATGTCTGCAAACCATTCGATTTCAAGATGTTCTTTTTCAAGCAAATCAATGAATCTATTAATTCTTTCAATATCCACGAAAAAGTTATCATCGATAAAAGCTATGCTGCGGGCTCCTGTTTTTGAGATTGCGTCCTTTATTGTTTCTATCATCTTCTCGGCAGACATTCCCCTCCACTTCGCCCTCTCCTTGTAGAATTTGTTTGCCATAACGCAATATGTGCATCTATGAGTGCATCCCCGGCTTGTCTCGATTGAAACGGCTGTATCTCCTCTGAATCTGAAGAACTTCTTAAGGGTCGGATTTCCCCTGTATAGAGAAATGTCGCACAGTTCGAATGGAATTGGAGGAAGCCTGTTTAGATCATATGGCTTCCTTTCAGGATTTACTACTAGCTGGTTATCCTTCTTATATGCAACTCCATCAATTTGCGAATAAGGTTCATTTCTCTTTAAAGCCGTAACAAGTTCAATAAAGGTTTCCTCCCCTTCTCCTCTGACTATTATATCAACGTATTCTGATTTAAGAGTTGTTTCAATTTCAAGGGAGGGATGCACCCCACCCCATACTATCGGACACTTTGAATGTTCTCGGACTAGTTTGGCAATATTGATGCCATTAAGAATCATCGGCCCAGTCAAACAGGTAATTCCAACGCAAAGAGTATTATCTCCAATACAGGAAAGAAGCCTTTCCTTCCAATTGGATTCAACAGTCTGGTCGATTATGGCAACTGATACTCCCGCCTGGACAAGAGGTGCCGAAATGTAAAGAAGTCCCGCTGGAGGCCTGGATTCCCTGAATCCCGCATCCAATGGACCATAAGCAGGCCTAATTAAGATGATTTCCTTACATGATGATTTTTCTGAATGTTTTGATTCTATATGGGTGTGAATAGAAGAACTCATGATTTTACCAGACCTATCCTTTTAAATAAAATAAACACTTTATGCATTAATTTATACAGTTTTTCCTCGGAAGAATAATCGTAGTGGGATTTAATAGGCATTCTCATAATCTCATCAAATTCATCCGTGGTAAAACCAAGCTTCTTGGCAACATATTCCTTATATTCCCCGGCAGCCTTGGATGGATATGGTTCATCTTGTATAGTCTTCAAAGCCTGCACTCTGCTGATCTGCCCTGAAAGGATAAGGCTAGACAGGTGCGCCTTCCTCTTGTCAATATTGAATTTCAATGGAAGTATATGTGCCTGATAGAAATATGTAAAAAGTGATTCACAATGTTTATTGCCATAATATTTCCATCCGACTTCCGAAGAAAGAACCCTCATTGCCTCGTCACGGTCATAATTAATGTAATTCAGCAAAGAAACACATGTAAACCTCTGGATAAATTTATAATATAAATATTTGAAGACCCCCATAGAAGGGAGATTCCTTATTGGCATAGTGCCATATTTCTTTTGAATGGTTTTTATATTCAATAAGTCCTTCTTAAAATGTCTCCATGAATCAGGCATTATTGACTCGGAGGAATAGTTGATTCCCTCCAGAATATATTTAATCCTCCTTTTAGATGCAATGTCATACAATGCTGCTAAAAATGAATGATCCGTGATAAGTTCAATGTCGAGGACTGAAGCTTTGAAAAACGATCTTTGGATATCCTTAAACTCCTCCCAGTCCATAACATGAGTTTCAAGATCAAATCCGAGTTTTTTTACAATCTGCTCAATATTGTTGATTGAAACTTCAGTATTCCATCCATTGTCAAAATGCACCACAAGAGGTCGCAGCCCTAACTCCTTTGCCTTGTACGCGACAAATGCACTGTCTACTCCTCCACTCAATCCAAGAATACAGTTATACTCCTTGCCTTTTCCTTCATTTTTAATTTTAACAACTATTTCATCAAGCTTTCTTTTACCTTCTTCTGGGGACAAAAGTCTAGGCCGTATTTCAGTATCATACCTGAGACAGTGGTTGCAAACTCCATTTTCATCGAATGAAATATCAGGATCTGTTGTGTCCATTATGCATCTGGCGCAAATTTTGTATTTTGTATCAGTCATCTTGCTTCCCTATGAATCATTTAAGGGTTGAAGGGTTTATTTGTTGAACAGCAAGAGTTGAATTGTTGAACTGTTGAGGAGTTGAATTGTTGAACTGTTGAGGAGTTGAATTGTTGAAGAGTTCTACCAAATTCATCAAACCTTAAACCTTTCAACGCCCAAACACTCTAAACTCTTTTTATCTGGATATGTTATTAAAACCGCCCTGTGTTTCCCATGCAGGATAAATTTCGCCCCGGCTGCGACGGCAGAAGCTCCTTCCTTCAAGGCCGAAGAAAAATCCTCCATTTTCCCTGCACCACCGGATGCGATTAGAGGAATACCCAGCACCTCTGCAACCTTCCTTATAAGCTCTACATCGTAACCGTTCATGGTCCCATCGTTCTCAATTCTTGTAAGAAGTATTTCACCCGCACCAAGCTCCTGCGCCTTTCTGGCCCAATCAACTGGATCCAAATCAGTCTGTTCGCTTCCGGATTTTATGCAGACATAATATTTTCCAAGCCAGTTTTTCCTCACGTCGATGGATACTACTACGCTCTGGGATCCAAAAATCCCACTGGCCTCACGTATCAGTTCCGGATTTTCCACAGCAGAAGTATTTATAGACACTTTTTCCGCACCTGCCCCAAGTATATCGCGTATCTCATCAACATTTCTTATTCCACCGCCTACTCCAAAAGGCATATAGCACTCGTCCGCCAGTTTCCTGATCAGGTCAATGTTAGGTCTTCTGTTTTTCAGGCTTGCATTAATGTCCAGGAATAAAAGTTCATCTACCTCTTTGTCATTGAAGATCCTAACCGCGTTGATCGGATCACCTATATACTTGTGATCCTTGAAAGCAATGCCCTTCACAAGACCATCGCTTTTAAGCAGTAGAACTGGAATTACTCGAGGAGTGTTCATAATCGACAGAAATTCAAAAGCACTCTCATCCCATCCTTGTGGCTTTTTTCTGGATGGAACTGAGTACCATAAATATTTTCAAGCTGTATTGCAGCCACAAAGGGATATCCATATTCTGATTCGGCTAGGATATCTTCATCGTTGTTGCAAACAAGATGATAGGAATGCGTGAAATAATACCTCTTGTCATCCGGCATGCCGGCAAAGAGGGTAGATGGCCTCCTGAGCTTTATACTGTTCCATCCGACATGAGGAATGCTCAGGCCTAGTCCGTCAAACCTGAAGCGCTTGGTTTCAGCATCGATCCACTTCAATCCTTCACAGTCGCCCTCCTCGCTAAAATTGGTGAAGAGCTGGATTCCAAGGCATATCCCCATAACCGGAGTCTTCTCCTCCAACACTTTCCTGTGCAAGGCATCAATCAAGTTGAATTTACGCAGGTTCTCCATGCCTTGCTTGAAATGTCCGACACCGGGAAGAATAAGCTTGTCTGCGGACAGAATATCAGACGACAGGGAAGACACTTTCGACTCAATACCATTCTTTTGAAGCTTATAATGGATAGATCTTATGTTCCCCATTCCGTAGTCGACAATTACAATCATATTGATATTCTTCTTGGAATATTTAATAGTCTGTCTGCAAATATTGAATAATTCTTGTCAGCATTATACTTTTCATTCCATGTATTCTTACATGCTATTCTTTTAGATTCCAGCACTTCCCTGTTGTCAACAAGATAAGCAATTTTTCCTGCTATGTCTTCAGGATGGTCATACTTATCAAACAAAATCCCGTTAGCTTCATTTACAATCTCAGGATTCCCACCGACTTTTGTGGCCAGACACGGAATTCCGCAGCTGATGGCCTCCATAATTGACACAGGTGTTCCTTCGGTCATACTAGTGTTCATAAACAAATCAATTGTATTATTTTTATAAAATTCCATAAGGTATTCATGAGAAGGATATCCATGAAGCTTAATCTTAAGATTTGATATATCACTGTTTACTAATAATTGTGAATGTTTCTCATACTCACCCAAATGGTGCCATTCGAACATTATATTGTTCTTCATCTTAGCGACAACTTGAATACTTCTCTTGATTAAATCGACTCTTTTTACCGGCATGACCATCGAACATGATACTATTCTAAATAAATTGATACCCGATTTCAAAGAGATAAAGCCTGGCTCACAAACACCAAGCCTAGCAGTTTCACATATCTTAATTGTATTTCCATAGTTACGCTTTAAATATCCAGTACCCGCTTCTGAATCTGGGAATACGGCATCAATAAGTAAAATTGAACTTTTTCTAAATGGTATATATGAACATGGATGTCTCTCCTCGTAGAGATCTATGCCATGCGCTCTGGAAACAAGGCATATGCTAGGGTATAATTGCTTTGAATAAGTCAAACTTAAAGTTGTAACATCATTCCAATATGTGTAAAAAACACTTTTATCTAATTCTAATCCTTCCCTCTTTATATAATCTATAACCCACTTTTTAGCTATATTTGATACACAATTATAATACAATAGGCTTTTTAATGCCTTTATATTTAAAATAATTTGTGGATTATATATTAATTCTTTAAGTGCATGTATGTCAAAATACAGAATAATCCTTCTGCTATGCTTGATTTGCCTGAGATTATTGGCAAAACTCTCATCAAGACATACTCCTTTCAGCAATTCATATTTATAACCGCCAGTCTCCTGTGGAATTATTACAATCCTATCGAAATACGATTTTAATACTTCTATTTCTTTTAGTAAAAAACTCTGTTCCTTGGCAATATCGTAAGGGAATGAACGGGTAAATAAATATAAATTCATAGTCTAAATGAATCTTCTCGGATTATTTTCATATTCCAATACAGCATTTTCATAGTCTTCGTGTCTGCCAATATCCAACCAGTATCCCTTTAATCTAAAGCTGTTGACCTTCATTCCATCACCGAGCAGGCGTAAAATTAGTTCAGGAAGGTCGCATTTTATTCCTTCTTTTAAATATCTTAATACAGACGGTTCAAAAATATATATACCTGAACTTACATCATAATCATAAACTGGTTTTTCAATATAGTTCCCTATGTAGTTATTTTCGTCAATTTTAACAACACCCAGGTCAATCTTGACTTCTTTCTTATAAACAGCCAATGTCGCCATTTCTCTCCGCCTACGGTGGTTGTCCAGCATTTTTTTAAAGTTTAAATCCGTAAGCAGATCTCCATTCATTACCAGGAAAGTATCTTTCAAATCAGATATCAAGGACAATGGACCAGCCGTACCCATCGGTTTATCTTCTTTAGAATATGCTATTTTAGCACCATACTTGGAGCCATCCCCGCAATATGCCATTATCAATTCGGCATGGTAACCAACCGCCATTGTAACATCATCGAATCCATGTTTCACCAGTTGCCGTATGACAATCTCCAAGATCGGCTTGTCTCCAATAGGCATCAATGGTTTAGGAAGAACCGTGGTATACGGCGCAAGCCTTGTTCCTTTTCCACCAGCTAATATTATGGCTTTCATATACCTCTTCTTCCTATCCCTTTAATATCGTTTCTCCAATATTCTAGGCAATCTTTGAGGGATTCATCCACAGAGATCTCAGATTCCCATCCAGTTTCTCTATATATCTTTTCTGGAGAGCCAACCTGTATGGGTAAATCATTTTTTTGAATTTTTATCTTGTCGGTAATGATATTCATTTTAAAGTCTGCATGTTTTATTAAAATATCCAAGCATTCCTTGACAGCCATACATTTTCCAGAACAGACATTATATATATTCCCGGCTTTGCCCCTGTTGACAATCAAATAATAAGCATTGACGGCATCCCTTATGTCGATAAAATCCCTTCTATTACTTAAAGTCCCTGTATGTAATTCCTTTTTGCCAGATTTCTCTGCAAGAGCTATCTGTCTGGCAAATTCTGAGCAAGCCAGGTTAATTGAATTACCAGGTCCGATGATATTGAATGTTCTTGCTATATAAACAGGGATTGAATAGGTTCTTGAGTAGTATTGTGCAACTTCTTCCTGTAAAAGTTTGCTCGTTCCATAACTGGTACAGGGAACTAACGGAGATAACTCAACTAATTTTCTATTCTTTTCATCTTTCCCATAAACTGCGCTTGATCCAGGTATAAATACCTTTGGTTTTAATCCTAAACTTACAATTGCTTCAAAAAGAGACAGCGTCCCTTTTACATTTGCTTCATACAGATTGAGAGGATTATCAGATTTTATAATACCTGCAAGATGATATATAACATCTGGTTTTACTTTTTTGAATATCTTATTTAGTCCATCTGTATCCAAAATATCATTGACATAAAAGCATTCTTCCCCGATGCAGTTATTGCTTTTTATGTCAATCCCAAAAACCTTGTTCTGTCTCTTTAAAAGCAGTTTTTGTAGCTGGATGCCTATGTACCCATTAATTCCTGTTATAACGCTTTTTATCATATTATTCCTTAAATTCATCTCAACGCATATTTAATAATGAATTTGATAAAACTGACCCATCTAAACAAATTTAATTTAGCGCAAACTAATGATTTAATAATCCTTCTGGACGCTTCCTTTTTCCTTCCAACTTTCAGCAGCCAATGAGCGTATTTTGAATTTGTTTCTGATATCATTTTATTACAGTTCCTCTTCAATTCATTACTTTCCAGTCTAGCATTCCACTTGCTATACAACTCCAGAGATTCTGTAAACATATTTTCATAAAACGAAAAGGTCGCTGATCTATCATGCCAACGGTACTTATAAACAATATCTGGAATATATACAAACTCGGTTGGGTGTATGTAAGCTATTTTCAGCCATACGTCAAACTCCT
>JBAQUG010000357.1:0-10402 GCA_049297395.1 Victivallales bacterium
AGCAACATCCAAAGCAGCGAAAAGGGTTGTCACCCCATGTCTGAAATAGTTGTCCGTAACGCCTTCGGCATATCCAAATCCCATCGGGAGAATTGGCTGTGTCCGCTCAAGTGCCTGGCATTGAGATTTTTCATCAACCGCCAGGACAAGGGCATTTTCAGGAGGAGAAAGATACAGGCCGACGACATCCTTTACCTTGTCAACAAAAAATGGATCTGACGACAGTTTAAATCCTTTGGTTTTATTTGGCTGCAATACAAACATATTCCAAATTCTATTTACCGTGGCTTTTGAAATACCGCACTCTTCAGCCATACTGCGGCAACTCCAATGAGTTTCCCCTTTTGGTTTTGTTCCAATGGTCTTTCTGAGCAGTTCGGCAATATGCTCTTCAGTATAACTCCGTGGTCTGCCGGAACGATATTCATCATGAAGGCCCTGCATCCCCAGCTCAATGAACCGCCTGCGCCACTTTGCCACTGTCGATGGATTCAAGTGAAGCTCTTTTGCTATGGACTCATTATTGATGCCGCCTGCCGCCAATAATACTATCTTAGCCCGGATTACGAAACTGTGGGGAAGGCTTCTTGATCCTGCCCAGCATTTTAATTCTTCTTTCTGCTGCTCTGTTAGCACCATCTCTTTTTTTGGACGCCCTGTCCGACTCATTTTTTACTCCTATCTGACGCTGTTCTCAGATACCATTATTGTAATATGGTAATCTTACTCAATAAAAAAATGAGTTCAAGCAGAATTCTCTATTTACGCCACTTATTTATGAGACAGGACACTAGCAGTTCAGGCAGCCGCCGGCGAGGATGATTGGGATGTCCTCGGAGGAGAGGTTGTGCTTCAGCTCGATGCTTTTCTTTTCGCCATTCGCCTTGACGATCTCGGCCTTCACCGGTCTCCCTGCTCTGAGCTGGCTGCGAATTTCGCAGATTTTCAGAGCATCGCCCTGTGCGATCTGGTCGTAGTCTGCGGGGTTCGCAAAAATCAGAGGGACTATTCCGAAGTTCACAAGGTTCGCAGCATGTATCCTTTCAATGCTAACGGCGATCAGCACCTTGATACCGAGATACATCGGACAGATGGCGGCATGTTCACGGGAGGATCCCTGTCCATAGCTGTCGCGTCCGACGATCACCCCGTGCTTTCCGGAATCCCTGACAGTTGCTGCGCGCTGCGCGAAAGTCGGTTTGCCATGCTCGTTGAAACATTCAAAGACGACCTTTGCATATTCCGGGATATTGCTGCGGTGCTTAAGATGGATGCCTGCGGGCATGATATGATCGGTAGTAATCTTGTCACCGACCTTGATGACGACTTCGCCGTTGATATTTTCCGGAAGCTCCGCGTTCACGGGCGGTTTTCCGATGGTAGGTTTCCTGACGATCTCGACCTTCGCCGCTTCTTCGGGTGGAATCGGAGGTATGATCATCTCGTCATCTATGAGAAAGCTTGACGCCTCGCCTACCTTCGGAAATCTTATTCCAAGTTCCCTTGGGTCAATGAATCTCCCGGTCAGGGCGGCGGCGGCGGCTACGGACGGACTCACAAGATATGCCATGTCGCCCTTTGTCCCCGTACGTCCCGCGAAGTTGCGGTTGAAGGTACGGAGTGTGACTGCGTCGTTCGCAGGACTCATCCCCTGCCCTATGCAGGCGCCGCAGGAAGTCTCGAGAATCCTGGCCCCGGCGGCAATCAGATCAGCAAGCGCGCCGTTGTCGGCCATCATGTTGAGCACCTGACGGCTTCCCGGTGCGATTGAGAATGAAACGTGTTTTGCGATCTTCCTGTTCTTGAGCATTTTCGCGATCAGCATCAGGTCCTGGTACGAACTGTTCGTGCATGAGCCTATGATGACCTGCTGGACAGGAATGTCGCCGATCTCGGAAACTGTCTTTATGTTGTCAGGGCTTGAAGGGCAAGCCGCCATAGGGACAAGTTTCTTCAGGTCGATCTCGATCACGCGGTCATACCCGGCATTTTCATCGGCCTTGAGTTCTGTCCATGACGCCCCCCTGCCCTGGGCTTCCAGGAAGGACTTCGTTCTATCATCGGAAGGGAAGACAGAAGCGGTGACACCAAATTCCGCACCCATGTTTGTGATGGTCGCGCGTTCGGGGACGGAAAGGTCTGCTACGCCCGGGCCGAAATATTCGACCATGCATCCGACATTGCCCCTGGTTGTAAGAATGCTGAGCATCTTCAGGACTATATCCTTGGCGGAAATCCAGGGTTTGAGATGACCGTCGAGTTTCACCCCGATTACTTTCGGATAAGCCATGCGGAAAGGTTTTCCAGCCATGGAGAGGGCGACATCGAGTCCGCCTGCGCCGATAGCCATCATTCCGATTCCGCCGTTGGTGGGAGTGTGGGAATCGGAACCAAGAAGAGTTTTTCCCGGAATACCGAATCTTTCGAGATGGACCTGGTGGCAGATTCCGTTTCCTGGCCTGGAGAAATATACGCCCTTTGCAGCTGCAACAGACTGGAGATAGAGGTGGTCGTTCTGGTTTTCAGGGCCGTTCTGCATCATGTTGTGGTCGACATACGAGACGGAAAGCTCAGTCTTCACCCTGTCGATCCCCATGGCTTCAAGCTCGAGATATGCCATTGTGCCCGTGGCATCCTGGGTGAGCGTCTGATCTATTTTAATTGATATTGGATATCCGGGAATCTTCTCGCCGGAAACAAAATGGGCGTCAATTATTTTCTGAACAACAGTTCCATTTGCCATGAGAATCTCCATTAATAAATTTTCCGTCCGGAAAATTTATCCGTTCTTTTCCGGATCAAGATCCCCGATGTCTCCGAATCTCAGGACACCGCGCTTGCTTGTCTGCACAAACTCGATGAATTCCCGTACTTCCGGCAGATCCGGAACATCGCTCTTGATTTTCTCAATCGCATTTGGGATAGTCAATTTGCCTCTGAAGAAGATCTGGTAGACATCCCTGATCGCCTCAATGGTCTCTTTTGAAAATCCATTGCGCCGGAATCCGACGATGTTGATGCCAAGTATTGCACCGTTTCTACCACTGCAGATCATGAACGGGGGCAGATCCATGGAAATTGCCGAACAACCGCTGAGTACGGCAAAACGGCCTACCCGGCAGAACTGGTGGATGCCTGTCTGCGCCGAGATAAGGCAGTTGTTCCCGATGTTCACATAGCCGCCGAGCGTGGCGCAGTTGACCAGGATCACCCTGTCGCCGATCACGCAGTTGTGGGCGATGTGTGAATTGGCCATGAAGAGGCAGTTGCTGCCGACGGTCGTCACTGTTTCAGGCTGGGTTCCGGGCTGGATGGTGACATATTCGCGGATGAAGTTGTTGTTCCCTATATTCGTATAGGAGACTCCGCCCTTGAAATTGTAGTCCTGGGGGTTTGTTCCGATGCATGCGAAAGGATAAACGGCATTATTAGTCCCCATAACCGTATATCCGCCGACATAGCAATGCGCTATGAGCTTGGAACCGGCTCCAATTGTGACGTCCGGCCCCACTATGCAATACGGTCCGATTTCAACATCGTCTGCAATCTTGGCCTTTGGGTCAACAATGGCTGTCTGATGGATTTTAGGCATTTCAATTTCCTTTATAATAAAATTTTGTTAAGTTCATAGCTATTAACCCTGAACATAAGCATGTGCGGCACAAGCCACATGTCGCCTGTGTTCATCCGCAAAGTTTTATAATAGACCTTGCTTTTCCCTAATTTAAAGCCGTGAAGGACAGGTTTTATAAATCAATTTGTTCAAATCTGCTTGTTTTTCATGCAAATCCTTTTATAGTAGGCGCCTGTTTGAGGATAAACTGTCAAAGACGGTCCTTAACAGTTTAGCAAACATAACTTAATGAAAATCGGAGATTTTTATGGCACATAAAAAAGGTCAATCCAGCAGTAAGAACGGCCGCGACAGCAAACCGAAGATGCTTGGAGTAAAGGTATTCGGAGGAGAAGTTGTCAGCGCAGGAAGCGTCATCGTGCGTCAGCGCGGATCAAAATTCCAGCCAGGCAAGAACGTAGGATGCGGACGTGATTTCACGCTCTTCGCACTTGTTGACGGACTTGTCCAGTTCTCAAAGGGCAAGAGGATGGTCAACATCGTCCCCCAGGCCATGCCCCAGTCCTGATGATGCTGCGAAATACGCAAATATAAAAAGAGTCTAGGAAGCTGTGCTTTTTTATAAGGCAGGAACGCTTCGCCGAATCGTCAGTCTAAAAATTTCCGCACTCAAGAAACCGATTCTTATGGATTTCATCTTCGCCACAAAATCAGTCTCCGTCCGCATTCGGGGAGGCGTGGGTTTTGTTGTAAGATTTCTTGTAGTTGTATTGTTGACGGCAATTGTTTCTTCTGTGTATTCTGAAGATAAAACATCTCCAGAGCAGTCACTTCTTGAATCTGAAAAGCTGATCAATTCGGATAAAACCCATGCAAAGGGGATAGCTGACCTCTCGAAATTTGTCCGAGAAAAAAAAGACAGCGACGAGAAGTTCGAAGCCAAGGCATTGCTTTCAAAAATCTACCGTGAAGAAAAGAAACTTGACAAGGCTGTTGGTATCGTCAGCGACTGCACTGAGTTCGAGAAAGTCAGCATTAACTCCTCCTTCAAATACAAATCATGCTACCTGATGGCTTTCCTTGAAGCTGCCCATTGCAAGGCATTGGATAAAAATGAGAAACACTCGAGTGTCCGGGAAGCATTCAAGATGCTTGATTACGCCGTGAACAACACTGAAGGCATTGATAATGCCCGGAGCAATTACAAATATGGCGCGGTTCTGTTCGACCTGGGCGAATTCCGCAAATCGGACACATATCTGAAAAAGGCACTTGATGTAGGAAATGCCTGTTCCGACGAGAAACAGGAAATAGCTTCCACTGGAGATAATAAAATACCTGCGGATGGCCTTCCCTGGCAGAAACTCAAGCGCCAGATCGATGAACTGCTCTTCCTTGTATCGATGGAACTTCTGAGAGAAGATTTTGGGGAGGGATACGCCCTTTATGTAAAGATGCGCACTTATTATGACAGGAAGGATTTCTACAAGGCGTTTTCGGATGCAAGAAAATTGAAGGAGGATTTTTCTGGAGAGGTCTATGGCGAAGCCGGAAGGTTCTACTGGTGCAGGATGCTGCTTGAAAATGATTTCGGGGGCGAGCTCAGGGACAAGAACCTGCCATGCGGTATGAAGGAGATGCATAAGTTCATAGAGGATAAACCCGACGGTCTCTACCGTGGGGAGGCATTGATGGAGCTGGGACGAGTTGAGCTTGAGAAAAATTGGGATTCTGATAAATCGTCCGAATATTATACGAAGGCGCTTGAGTGGTTCCGGACAGTCAGGGAAAGGAAGGATGTAGCAGAGCTTTACGCTGTTCCGGAGAATATTTCCAAGATTTCAGCGCCGCAGAAACCCATTAGCGGTCTTGACGAATGGTTCCGGATTGTCTACCGCGAACCATCACCGAAGGAAATAGTCAACATCAAAACGGCCCCTTGGTATATGGACGAGATGGAGAAGGAATGCCTGTTCATGATGGGTTTCTTCCTTCTCATGGAAAATCAGCCTGACAAAGCGAAGGAGTGCTTTTCACAGGTCAAAGGAATAAGCAAGGAGCTTACGGCGCTTGATTCCAAGGGCATCCCCAATATCCTCTGGCGGCTGGAGTCGGCGTGCAATATCGGCTACATGGTGTTTCCGCCAGAAGAGAAAAAATATCTGAAAGGGAAAAACAAGCTCATATGTTTCTATGCCGAGCTCAATTATCTTCTTGAGAAATTTGATGTGGCAAAAGAATTCTACAGGAAGATTCTTGATGATCCTAAAAGCAAGGAGCAGGAGAAGGCGATTGCCTGGCTCGGTTTGGGCATATGCTGTGATATGACCCGTGGAGTGGCAAAAGAGGACAGCGTAAAAGAAGAGGAGTATTTTAAAAATGCCCTGAAGCTTGCAGGAACGACTCCGATTGCGGGCGCAATCCTCATGAGACTGGGCTTTTTTTACCAGGCTAATTCGCTGACTGCGGAAAAAAGCATTGACTGCTATAAAAACTATCTGAAAAGTCATTCCGGCGGAAGATATGAGGAAAAAGCTCTATTCCGCCTTTCATATGCCTGTCTGAAATCAAACAAGCGCGATGAGGGGGAAAAAGTATTTTCACAACTGGAAGAAAGGTATTCGAAATCATGCTATCTTCCGCGTTTGAAAGAACTTTTCAGTCAGCCTAACACTAAAAAGGAGAATTAATTATGGTGGCGAAAACGTCTTTGAAGTTATTTTCTTTGTTGGCAACGATAATAATGCTGGTATTTCCAGTTAAGGCTGAAGATGCGCCGCCAATCTATAATGTCAAAGGCGGAACTCATGAAAGCGTGACTTTCCTGAAATTGGAGACTCATTATTTGATGATAGGACATCCGGCGGCCAACTGGGTGTTCAAAAGTGCAGCCATTACAGGTTCGAGCCATTGGATGGCGGAATATAGTGAAGGGGCGCGCTATTCAAAAGCAGAGGCTACTGTAAAAATCACAGAAGCTCCTGAGCTGTTTCCTTCTACGCTATATGGGACAATTATCCCCGTCGGCCCCGGAAGCGGCCCTCCACCTCCGACAGACTACAGTATAAAAGCGAACGGAGAGATATCTTTCCATATCACGGCAGTCTCCCCGACGGATGACGACGATGACCGGAAAATCGTCATTGCCTACGGCTCGGACGCGACATTTGAGGCTGTTGTCGGTGACAGTTCGACAAGGTGGAAGCTTGTAAAGACTGGCGGCGGCAATGGCAATATTCCGACAGACCTTGTAACGGGGGCAAGAAGAAGCGACCTGCAAAACCGTATAATCCTCGGCGCAATAGGAAAAGATGGCAAAACCCCGATTGCTCCGGGAGAATACACGGTTTCCGCTGATAAGAATGGCGATTGGAAAGGAACTGATCAGGACAGCATGAAGCTGGTGATCTTGGGCATCAGCATCCTTGGAGACACAAACAGGGATGGAAAGATAGAGGAGAATGATGAAAAGGACAAGGCCTCATGGACCAAGGATCACGGCGCTATTATCTATTATGGTCAGGGGAAGGATGACAAGAAATACAACTTGGACGATCCCAGCATAGCCACTTTCATTGTCAAAAAGTGCCCGGTCGTGGCAGATGAGGGCAAGCTCTACCTCAAATGCACCGTCAGCGATAAAATAGCCATTTTCAAACTAGGCGATACCACCCCAATAAGTTTCAGCGGCGGCAAATGGGAGTTTCCTGGGGATATCGCCACCGGCGATATGATTTTCAAAATTATTTCCCTGGTGCCGACCTCTCCCACATTCATAAAATTCAATTTAACCTTGACGCTGGAGAGAAACGGCAAGATAACAAACGATGCCATCGCTATTCGCGTCACCCCAATTATACTTCCCTGGAACGGAGACAACGTTGAGAAAATATATGTATCCCTAAACATACCGGGAATTCCAAATACTATGCTTGTAAATAGCAATACGCGGTGGGCACAGGATGTTATGGAGCTTGGAGCTTCTCCAATTACCCAGGACGGCAGTAAAACAGGTCACATCCTAATTGACTTGCTCCATCCAGGTGGTATCAATTTTATAATCGACTTGCAGAAAAATAACAAATTATGGCAGAGATTAGAATGTAATAACGAAGGAAATGGCGGTGACATCGAGGTCATGCAGCCCGATAATGCCAATTATTATGGGAAGATATACTACGGCTCGGAAACTTTTAAGTTTCCGAACACTATAAAATTACTCAAGGATCAAGGCATGCAGTCATTATCTAAATTTGACACCAGTTGGCTGCTTGTCGGACATGTCGATGAGGTTATGTCGTTTGTCGGTGGCAAAAAGGTCTTTGTCCCTTCGCCCAGAAAAGCCTTCGACCTCATGCACAATCAGATTATTACAGGCAACGGGAATGAGACAATTAAAACATCAACTTCTTCAGGTACTGTCCCCATGGCATCAGAGACAAAAACATTCACGGAAATTTGCATTGACCCTGCTAACAGTTTCAATTTATACACACTTGAAACCTTTTTCCCAAGCGGACTTCTGAAATCGAGTGCCAATATATCCTTCACTTCAGCAGAATCGGTTTTCCCCGAAAAAAGCTTTCTTCGTGTCGACGACGAGATACTTTATGTCAGAACCGTTGTTAAAAACAAGAAGACCGGAGAATACAAAACAACCATTCAAAGAGGGACAAATACAGGCATTGGGGTTGACTACATTGTTCCAAGCACCCTGTCCGCTCATGCTCCAAGTGCAAAAATGTACGTCATTAGTAACTCCATGCTTGCAAACATCTCCACAAAAACTAATCACGCCACAGGAATTATCAAGCGTAAATTTCTCCAATATTTATACGGCTATACTCTTGTTGAAATGCCTGTTTTATTTGGAAAAACCGATGGGTTATGGTATGCTGCCACATCAAACATTGTCAACAGTCTCGTTGTTGACGGGAGCGTATATTATCCAGATCCGTTTAACCCGACATTCGACACCTACATAAAAGCCAGCGGCGGAACAACCGCAGTTGATGTGTGGAATAATTTTCACCTGTATGAAGGGGAGCTTCATTGCGGCACGAATGCATTTAGAAAACTGAGCGACAACAAATGGTGGAACCATATAAAGTGAGGTGATGAACATGAAGAAGATGTTATCAGTGATGATTCTTTTGGCGGGTTTCGTAGTGTTCGGAGACGGAGAACTGCCAACTCTTTTTGATAAGGCTCTGATAGCTGAAGGCAAGGACTACAGTGACCTTCGCGCGCAGATACTTGCATCCGATCCCGTGCCCCTCAAGGAATTCCTGAACGAAAAAGTCGCAGATCCTAAGTCGTCCGTCCTGGAAAGGTCCTTGGCTCTTGCACTCATTGAACACATAGACAAGAAGGCGGCCATAGAAAAGCTCTATTACATTGGCAGGCTTAAAGAAGACGATCCCCATCAGCAAGCGCAAAGTTATACACCCACTAGATATCCGCAAAAATGGTGTGCCCCCCGCAAGGAGGATTTTACCTTGATAATAGCTGAGTACAAAAAGGACGAATGCCCTTATTTCATCCTGGAGTCGATTTGGAAATATCATCCGCATGGGGGGAGAAGAGGAGGTAGAAGTTTCCAAGATGTGAAGGGTTTTACCATTCCAGGTTTCATATTTTACGGCATTGCAAAGGAACTGAAGCCTGAATTGAAAGAGGCGTTCACGGCCGCAATCAAGGACAGGCTTTCAAAAAACATTTCAGATCAAACAGAAATTGAAGCAGCTGAGTATCTTTTGTACATGGGTGCGGAGAACTCTTGTCAGGTCGTGCTGGACTGGGCTGCAGCAAGGATGCGCGAGGATCCGGATAATCGTGGAGGCGGGGATGTGTATAACGTCCTGTGCATCCTTCTACCAGGAATGCAAGGTGCGGACATAAAAGTCCTCAAGGCCGCGAAGAAGGTTCTTGATGGCGACAAAAGCCGGGATGTGCAGAACGAGGCCGACGCTAAAAAGCTTTTGGATTCCTTGATCAAGTTCTATGAAAAAGGCGTGCCGCCCGACGACGAATGGATATTCTCTTATTTGGATAGGGCGAATTGCGAGCGTTTAAGCATAGACCTTATCAAACCCTTTCTTTTAAAGTTAAGACCTGACATGGATAATAGGATTAAAGAAAAGATGATTATTTACGAAAAGGACAAAAATATCAAATTTTAGTAGTATTGCGTGAAACTTTTGGATGGTACTGGAACCTATATGAAAATGAAGAAGTTCTTATCAGTGATGATTGTATTGACGGATTTCGTACTGGGAGCCGAAGAGTTGCCGACACTCTTTGACAGGGCTCTGAATGCACAGGGTAAGACCTACGGAATAGAGAAGGAGGATGGGTACAATACCATCCGCGCAAAGATTCTGGCGACGGATGCTGTCGTTCTGAAAGAGTTCCTGAACGCCAAGACAGCCGATCCCAAGTCATCTGTTTTGGAAAAAGCCTTGGCGCATGTCCTCATCGAGCATATTGACAAGAAGAAAGGCAAATGCTGAGTTTCCTACGATGAAAATCTTTTCTTTTCTATTAGTTTTCCTTTTTGGTTTTTGCTTTCTTGCAGAAGGAGGGAATGATTTGTTTTCCGTGAATTTCTCGGAGAACGGGGCATTGGAGGAACTTGGGACTTCCGGCGATGCGGCTCCTGCGGACAATCTCTCTGGGTCAAGCACAATCCAAGTCAGAAAAGTGGAAGACTTCCCCCAAGTCCTCCTTCAGGGACAAAGGGTGGCTTTGTTCTTGGATGACGGTCTCCTGCCTGAACTCGGCTCCCATCTGGTGCTGGAGAGTCTTTTGACTTCCAAGGCGGAATCC
>JBAQUG010000358.1:0-16244 GCA_049297395.1 Victivallales bacterium
TTCTTCCGCTGAGTCCGGCCAGATCGAACGACTTGGCAAGACCGAAATCACCGAGTTTGGCACAGTAGGAAACACCTGAATTCATCAGGAAAATGTTATGCGGGCTTATGTCCCTGTGGACAAGACCCCGTCCTTTTTCATATTTTCCATCTGCAAGCTTCACATTTGGAATTTCAGCCTGATGGGCATACTCGAGTCCGTCAAGAACATCCAGAATGATCCTGCATGCCTCTTCAAGTCCGAGAGTACCGCCTCTTTCGAGCATTAGTTTGTCAACGCTTCCGCCGTTGCAGTAGTCAAGGGTCATGAAAAATGTCGCATTCGAATATCCGTTATCATAAAGCTGTACGATATTCTTATGGCGCAGGGCCTTGGTATTCTCCGTTTCACGTAGGAAATCGTTTTTAGCCTTTTCATCCGTGGCAATCTTCGGGGTCATCACTTTTAGCGCTATTTTCTCTCCGGTCTTTTCCCTTTCAGCAAGATATACAATTCCCATGCCTCCTTGTCCGAGGATGCGTAGCACTTTATATCCGTCAATCGCTACAAGATCCTTGTTGCCGCTTTTGGCCATGTTAAGGAGCATCTCGATGAACTTCATAGGTTCATTGACGCAGGATTTGCAGACATAGTCGCCGACACGGCTGTATCCAATCTCCGCAGAGATGTCCTTGCCGCACATCTTACATGCCATCTTCTTCTTCAGGGGGATCTTTTCCGGCGACTTTTCAGCTTTCTTAAAACATTCGTCGCATTGAAATAATCCTGGCTTCCTCTCCGCCTTGGAAGACAGTTCCTCGGGAATTTCCTTCAGGCACCGGGCACAACGGCATGGTTTATGTATCATCACTGAAAAGACTGACTTTCCTATTTTTATCCTGTCCTCGTCTTTAATGTCATGCTCCGGAAACTTCTCCTTCTGTCCGTCCTCCGGGGCAGTGCCGGCGGCACGCTGTCCAATCTTCACGTCATTGAGATAAGTTCCATTCAGGCTTCCAAAGTCCCTGATGGTTGCCTCAGGTGGATTTATATCGAGCATGCAGTGATGGCGGGACACAGAAGAATCGTCTTCCGGCAGTTGCGTTTCTGTGGCCTTGCAGTCTTCAGATCTGCCGAATATGCACGAGGTTCTTTCGTTGAAGGAAAACTCCTTGCCCTTGAGCTTACCTTCAGTAATCTTTAATGTTATTTTTGCAGGCATTATGAATTTTCCTTCAATTGATAATTTTCAAAACAAGCTTGGATGCGGGGAAGTGAAAACCTTTTAAGGAAAGGTTCTTCCCTTCCCCGTACCCCAACCCTTTCCAAACCTGTTTGCTACGCCATAAGGTTGCAGTTACAATTACACCCCATCCATTCACCCATTCATCCGAGGCAATTTCAAAATTCCAAGTTTAAAAACTTTCAAACATTTGAGTTTTCTGTTTTATTGTTTCGGATTTCGATATTCGGGTTTCGATATTGTATTTTCCGGTCATCCCGCCATTATTGCCTTCAAGTCTTCCTCCGTCAGGCGGTTCTTGCTTACCAGGGATTTCGCAATAATGTCAATCTTTCCGCTGTTCTGCTTGAGCAGTTCAAGAGTATTTTCAAATTCCTTTTTGAGAAGACTGGAGATCAACTGGTTGATCTGTATCGCCATTGGTCCTTCCATCGACTCTTCTGGCGTCATAGATATAAGCCCCATACCATCATCCATTCCATACTGCGAGATCATCCTTCTTGCAACATTTGTAGCATGCTGCAGATCCCCGCTTGCACCACTGGAAAGCCCGTCCTCGCCCTTGTAATAGAAAAATTCTGCCGCGCGTCCACCAAGACAGACGCGAATGTCGTCAATGAGGTTCTTCTTTGTCCTAAGCGGGTTCTCCATGTCCTCTGGAGCACGTTCCATATAGCCACCGTGTTCGCCCCTGGCGACAACCGTCACGTAAATCGGCCATCTTCCGCTCAGGCAGTAAAGCAGGGTGTGTCCGGCCTCATGGCGGGCGACACGCTCGAGATATTTCGGATCCCATTCCTTAATTTCCCCGTGTTGCATCTGTTCGAAAACCTCGTCAAGGAGATTGTCATCGATAGGAGTTGCTTTTTTCGCCGCTTCTCTGGCGGCACTTTCAATTACAGCCTCAAGATTGGCCAGGCTCATTCCGGTGGACCGACCAGCAATCCTCTTAACCATCTCCTCAGTAACTTTTGAACCTTTCCTGCTAAGGAGCTTCTTCCTGAGATAAACCTCCCTGTCTTCACAGTCAGGAAGATCAACTAGGATTGTCCTGTCGAAACGCCTGACCAGCGCCGCATCCAGTACGCCCTTTGAGCCTTTACCCTCTTCGATACTGAAATTAGTCGCAGCAAGTACAAATACCGGACGTGACGGATCAGAAGTGAATCCATCCATTTCAGTTAGTAGTGCATTGAGAGCCATTTCCTCGCCGTGTGCGATTCCTCCACCTGACCTGGTTCTTCCGATCGCGTCAATCTCGTCAATAAAAACAATAGACGGTGCATATTTCCTTGCCTTGGCAAAAAGGCTCCTCACTGCTTCAGGTCCGCTTCCCTGCCATTTGGTCACAAACGAACTTGATACAGTCGCAATGAATGCCACGTCAGATTCTCCTGCCATGGCCCTTGCGAGCATAGTCTTTCCAGTTCCCGGTGGTCCATATAGAAGAACACCTTTCGGAGGCTTCAGCCCCTGTACGGAAAATATCTTCGGGTTCTTCAGGAAGTTCACGAAGAATGCAAGCTCATCCTTTGCGGATTTCGCACCGATTACGTCTTCGAACCGCGTGGCCGGTTTCTCCATGTCTCCGATGACCTGCCCGACATCCACTGCTGAAACAGCCCTTGTCAGCCTGAGGTTCCTTATCCTTAGCAGAGCAGTGTTCTTGGTCCCTTCGAGCTTAGGAGCCGTATCAAAGCTCAACACCTTAGATTCCTTGCCAAGTTTCAAAGTCATCTTTTCCCTGTAGAGCTGATCGCTGATCCTGAGTACGGAATCCTTCATTGAGCCCGCCGACTTGAAATCGGTTGCCCCCTTCGAGGCTTGGAACGTGATCTTGCCTCTGACCCCCTCCGTTGATAGATTAGAGAGAAGCTCGTCGTCTATTGTCTCCTCCTCTTCTTTCTTGATGGAGAGGACATAGACAGGTGTTTCCGACAGCTTCTCCTTGATAATCTTCAGCAGATCCCTTGTCTTCTTGAGTGACTGGGACGCTACTGGAACATTGTCGAACATCTTCATCGTACCAGAGAAATTGTTTTTATCGCCCCCGGGAAACGGATCAAGTATTACGAACTGTATATCGCTCTCGGAAATGGTCACAATAGCCTTCTCGATGTCATCAGCAAAATGCCAGTTAAGTTCTGGAATGAACTGCTCGAGAAGCTGCCTAGAGCCTATTTCACCGAAGAAAAGCACATTCTGCTTCTCCTTCGGCACGAACATCGCTGAGATCTCCTCCGGCATCGTATCCTTCTCAACTTCGAACGAGATCGTTTTTACCTTGCTGAAGATGTCATCAATCCTTTCGATATCAAAGAGTCGGCAAAGCTTGAAAATCTCGGTCTTGACGAAGATCTCCGTCTGGGCCTTGAGCGTCCTGGCGTCTATCAGGCCTCCTTCTCTCAGGATGAGTGCCGTTGGAAGAAAGTCATCGTTTTTAATTTCAATCTTGTAATGACTTTCGAAAAGTTCTGCCACCCTCCCAAGCTCCGCCTTGACGATCTGTTCGAGCTCGTATACCTGAAGATGGTTGAACATCACCGGATATCCGGTGGCAAGCCTGGAGCATATCGCTGAAGGGAAGAAGGATCTTCCAGCGTTCTGGTGTACGTCGGTGGCGAGCGCATCCAGGATCGTCTTCCTGTGATATGAGACCGCAGGTCTTCCGACCTTGTTCTCATAAAGCTGCCGTCCGGCATTCGTCGTGAAAATTATAATCGTATCACGGAAGCTCACGTTTTTCTCGGTGAATTTGTCTTCAAGGACGCCCGCGTCGAGTATCTGCAGGAAGAGATGAATGCATTCGAGATGCGCCTTTTCGATTTCATCTATTAGCAGTATGCAACTTGGATTTTTCTCAACAAAACCGGTGAGGAATCCGGGCTTGGCGTCCCTGTAGCTTTTTGACCAACCACTCAAGTCGGAGACCTGGCTGGGTTCAGCATAACTGCTCATGTCAAACCGCTTGTATGGAAGTTCAAGCGCAAGCGCTCCTGTTTCAGCCAGATACGTCTTGCCTACTCCTGGCGGTCCTGCGAAAACAAACACTGCCTTTGGGCATTTCCTGCTGTTGTCAGCCTCCGCTAGAATTTCCGAATTGAAAATTCCTTCAGTGAACGCCTGTATCGCTGGATCCTGGCCGAACACCTTCGAATGCAGAAGGGCCTTCAGCCTCGAAGCTCTCTCGCTGAGATCGGAGATCTTCATGCTGACGGGTTTCTTTTCTTCGCCTTTTCCTTCGATAGGCGCTTTATTTCCAGTATTGAAGACTTCCGACACGTTTTTAGTGGGAGCCGCGATGATCGCCTTGAAAAAATGAACCGCTCGGACAACCTGTGTTTTTTCCATGGATGCAATCTTTTCGGAAGATTTGAAGATCTCGCGGAGTTCCTTGCACCTTGAAAACCTTGATATTCCGGACACGCCCTTTCCTTTGCCCATGAGCTGCCTGAGCTTGTTTCTCGCTAACCTGGAGTCGGAGACATGTTTCTTGATTTCAGCTTTCAGTGCTTCTATTTCGCTGATGAACTCTTCATGCATTGGCAGGTTCTTAAGTTCCGGAATATCAAATGAGAGTTCCGACAATTTAAGGAGGGCCATGCAGAAATGCTCGATCTTTATTTCATCAAACTCTGCGGCTGCGGTCTCTGCAACTGCACGTTCCATCAGGTAGTCTATTGAAGGCGACAGGTTCATATGATGCTAATTCCTGTTTAAATAATGTTCTACGGGAGCTAAAATAAGATAGTTGTCGAATGCCTTAAAGCAAACTGTCTTTGAAGTAGCCCGCTTGTAGATGAGCAAATGTTAATTTGTAGAGGGTTCCTAAACAAAATACATGGATCGGGAATTTGACATTTCACGCCTTATGCGTATAATTATAAAAAATATTTGTTGGCCTGAAAACTTCCTCCTAATGGTCGGCTTGACATCGGGAATCCGGGTATTATATTTATCCGTGTCAGACCAACTTGACCAACAGGAGGGGCAAGGCAATGATCACCGTCAATACATACGAGGCCAAGACAAGGCTTTCCGAACTGCTGCGCATTGTCAATGAAAAAAAGGAAGTGATCCGGATCTGCCGCAAGGGGAAGACCATGGCCGAATTGGTGTGGCCCGGAAGGTCAAAATCCAGGAACAACCCCCTTAAAAGGCATCCGCAGATCATGGGGGTGAAGATCAAATGTGATCTTACCAAGCCGTCCATTGACGAAAATGATCTTCCGGACTATATGAGGTAATTGATGCTTCTGCTGGACACATGCGCCTTAATATGGCTTGTTGAGGATTTGACAGCCCTGAGTAAGGCTGCCAGGAATGCTATCGCTGAAAATCCGGAAGAGCTGCACATATCGGCTATTTCCGCATTGGAAATCACACTGCTGTCTGCAAAAAAAAGAATCATATTGCCGTCAGAACCTTTCAAATGGTATTCCGACGCAGCAAGGCTCCATGGAATCAGAGAACTGCCAGTTACCGGGGAAATCGCTTCCTTATCCGGAAAACTTCCTCTCATCCACAAAGATCCGTGCGATAGGATTATAATCGCAACCGCTATCCTGAACCGGATGAAAGTGCTGACAGCCGACGAGGTTTTCAGGGAATATGAAGATGTCACTGTAATTTGGTGAATTCATCATCCATCAAAGTGTAATGACTATCACGGGTATATTGTCCTTGCCGCCATTCTTATTCGCCCTTGCTGCAAGTTCAGTACATGCTTTCTCGGGATTTGTCTTTACCGGTAGGATTTCCTGTATCTTGGAATCCGGCAGCATTTGTGTAAGTCCATCCGAACACAGAAGTAGCAGGTCTTCATGTCTGAAATCAACTTTCTTTATTTCTGGCACCAAGAATGTCAGGGCGCCAGCTGGGGAAGTATTGTGACCTTTGTGGAAGTTGTCTTCAGGGATACCGATTCCAGGTTCAGTTCGCCGTAGACTAGGAAAGTCCGCGGCTTGTCAATTTCACCTTTTATGACATCCAGTTTGAAGTCGATCTTCTTGTCTATCATTGTGGAGTTGTTCTGCCCGAGGTCAAGCGTCATCAGCCTTTTATTCTTGATTTCCGGTTTCATGCAGATCCATTTGCCTGGAGGAGGAACAGGCTGTCCGTCGGACCATGGAGTGACATAGATCCTTAAGTTGTATTCGTCGATCATCATCCACTCGTATATGACCAGCCTCTTGTCGGAAAAGTTCGTCAGCCTGAAGACTATAAGCGCCGGCTCTCCGGCAAGGAAGGTCCTGAGGGGTGAAACAATATCAAGCTCGGCATTGACATTCTTTATTTTCGGGAAATGCTCGATTTCATTCGCCTTGACCACGCCGAATACAACCTTCTCGCTTCCGGACTTGCACGAGGATGTCATAGGAGCCAGGGCTGTAATGGCCGATAGCAGGATGGCGAATTTTAATATTTTCATTTTCTTATCCTGATTATGTGCGTATGGAATTCTTGAATTCGGAGATGATCTTCCCGCAGTTGTCCTTGCCTGAACGCATGAGGGTCTCTCCTACGAGTACGGCATTGAATCCGAGGGAATGGAGATAGGCTGTGTCGCAGCTGGATCTTATGCCGCTTTCGGAGACGGCGGTCACGCATGCTGGAATTTTTGATATCAGCTTCTTTGAGAGTGACGGATTAAGTTCGAAAGTGCGCAGGTTCCTGTTGTTGACTCCGATTATGTCGGCCTTTGCCTGGACTGCGTTGGAGAGCTCCGCTTCGTTGTGCACTTCGACAAGAGGCTCCATCCCCAGGTTCCTGCCGAGTGAAATGAAATCTTCCAGCTGCTGGAGCGCGAGTATTCCGGCGATGAGCAGGAATGAGTCGGCTCCGTATGCCCTGGCCTCGTAGATCTGGGAGTCGTCGATGATGAAGTCCTTGCGCAGGATTGGGATGTTCTTCAGGGTGTTCCTGACGAGTGTGATCAATCCGATGCTGCCTTTGAAATAGGTCTCGTCTGTGAGTATGCTTACTGCGTCGGCGCCTCCCTTGCGGTATGCAAGCGCTATTTCCAGAGGTCTGAAATGCGCGGATATTATGCCGGCCGACGGAGAGGCCTTCTTTATTTCGGCGATCACAGACATTCCTTCCCCGGAAAGGGCGTCCTTGAAATCCAGGGCAGGAGGGAGATCCTTGATTTTCCTGGTGAAAAAAGGTTTTTCCCGTCTGATACCTTTGATTTCATTCTTCTTGGTTTCGACGATTTTCAGTAAAATATCGGGGATTGATCGGGCGTTGGACATGTTTTTCTTATCTGTTTGACATTTTATCACGGAAGACATAGAAGATTATGAATACGATTCCGCCGACCTTCAAAGGCAGGCAGTAGGCGGTGTTGTAGAGGGACAAGACCGTCGTGTTCGGATCCATGCTGCCGAATTCAGTGCACAGGAATCTGACGATGCCGGTAAGTATATAAAGGATAACCAGATAGGCAATGCAGATGGATATGGTGAAGATGACCTTTGAAACGTTGCCGGCCATGACGGTCCGGACGTTCTGGGCAGGGGAACGTATGTATGTTGAACCTAATTTGCGGCGTTTGAACATGTCATCCCAACCAGTATTCAGTTTTTTAACAATAAAAACAAATAATTATGGAAACTTCCAATCTTCAAAGTATAGTTCTTATCCGTAAAAAATCCAGCACGTTGCTGATAAAAAAAAACCAAATTCCGGAAGTATCATAATGCCGAAAAGAAAAGATATAAAGAAAATAATGCTGATTGGTTCCGGGCCGATCGTGATCGGCCAGGCCTGCGAATTCGACTATTCGGGCACCCAGGCCTGCAAGGCCCTCAAGGAGGAAGGCTACAAGGTGGTGCTTGTAAACAGCAATCCAGCAACCATCATGACCGATCCGGAGTTTGCCGACAGGACTTATATTGAACCTCTCACAAAGGAGTTCCTGCATGAGATAATAAGGCGTGAAAGGCCTGATGCCCTGCTGCCGACCGTCGGGGGACAGACCGCCCTGAATCTTGCTATGGAACTCCATGAGGCAGGAATCCTCAAAAGATATAATGTTGAACTTATCGGCGCCAATGCTGAAGTGATACGCAGGGCCGAAGACCGGGAAATCTTCAAGAAGACGATGGCCGGGATAGGACTCGACATTCCAAAGAGCTATTGCGCGCATACCATGGCCGAGGCAGAGCAGAATTTTTCCGCAGTCGGAAAATTCCCAGTAATAATAAGGCCGGGATTCACGCTGGCCGGAACCGGCGGCGGAGTAGCCTACAACCTGGAAGAGTTCAGGACCATCGTAGAGCGCGGACTGGCGGCAAGCCCGACAAGCGAAGTCCTCGTCGAGGAATCACTCCTCGGCTGGAAGGAGTTCGAGCTGGAGGTCATGCGCGACAAGAAGGACAATGCCGTAATTGTCTGTTCGATAGAGAATCTTGATCCCATGGGCGTACATACCGGCGACAGCATCACTGTAGCACCAGCTCAGACACTCACGGACAGGGAATACCAGATCATGCGCGATGCGACACTGGCCGTAATGCGGGCTATCGGCGTGGAGACCGGGGGATCAAACGTCCAATGGGCCGTTGATCCGAAGACGGGCAGGATGGTGATCATTGAAATGAATCCCCGTGTTTCGCGTTCAAGCGCGCTCGCGTCGAAGGCGACAGGATTCCCGATTGCGAAGATCGCAGCCAAGCTCGCCATAGGATACACTCTCGATGAGATCAACAACGACATCACGCTTAAGACACCGGCATGCTTCGAGCCGACGATCGATTACGTAGTGACGAAGGTTCCGAGATTCGCCTTTGAGAAATTCCCCACGGCCGACAGCACTCTGACGACACAGATGAAATCAGTCGGCGAAACAATGAGCATCGGAAAGACATTCAAGCAGTCGCTCCAGAAGGCCTACAGGTCGCTTGAAGTCGGAAGAGCCGGCTTCGGACTCGGGCCGAAGGATATCAAGATCGCGGAGGAGTCGGACGAGACCCTCTACGCTGAAATGAAGCGTCCCAATGCGTGGAGGCTCTTCTACGTGCGTGAGGCATTCGTCAGGAAATGGTCCGTGGAGAAGATCCAGGAGATAACAGGGATCGATCCGTGGTTCCTGCGCCACATGCACGAACTCACGATGTTCGAGAAGGAGATAGCTTCGGCGGGAACTCTTGAGAAGCTTGTAAAGCAGCCCGGCCTCTTCCGCCAGATAAAGGAATACGGCTATTCTGACAAGCAGATTGCTTATGCCTTGAAAAGCACCGAGGATGCCGTGAGGAAGGCCAGGAAGAAAATAAATCTCCTGCCGGTTTACAGCCTTGTCGACACCTGCGCCGCGGAGTTTGACGCCTTCACTCCTTATTATTATTCGACCTATGGCGATATCGATGAGTGCAGGAAGAGCGACAAGAAGAAAATCATGATCCTTGGCGGCGGACCCAACAGGATAGGGCAGGGAATTGAATTCGACTACTGCTGCGTACATGCATCCTTCGCGCTGAGGAAGGCCGGATATGAGACGATAATGGTCAACAGCAATCCGGAAACCGTCAGTACCGACTACGATACCAGCGACAAGCTCTACTTCGAACCGGTGACTGTCGAGGATGTCCTCCATATCTATGAGAGGGAGAAATGCGACGGTGTTATCGTGCAGTTCGGCGGGCAGACCCCCCTTAACATCGCAGAGGAACTCGAGAAGAACGGTGTGAAGATCATCGGCACCAGCCCATCCAGCATCGAGGCTGCCGAGGACCGTGAAATATTCCAGAAGCTTGTCAACAAGATAGGAATAAGGCAGCCTGACAACGGCATCGCCACAAATACCGAACAGGCCGTAAAGATCGCCAGCAAGATAGGATATCCCGTACTTGTCCGTCCGTCGTTCGTTCTCGGTGGACGCGCGATGGTCATCGTCTACAATGAGAAATGGCTCCGCAGATACATGGATGAGGCGGTCGAGATTTCAGATGAGAGGCCGATACTTATCGACCGGTATCTTGAAAACGCCGTGGAGCTCGACGTCGACTGCATATCCGACGGCGAGACGCACGTCATAGGTGCGATCATGGAGCATATCGAGCTGGCTGGAATCCATTCCGGGGACAGCGCCTGTTCTATCCCGACGCTCAATCTCAAGGCAAAAGTTCTTGAGAAGATCCGTTCCCACACCTTCGCACTCGCCAAGTCGCTCAAAGTATGCGGGCTTATGAACGTACAGTATGCGGTCCAGAATGACGAAGTCTACATCCTTGAAGTAAATCCAAGGGCTTCCAGGACGGTTCCGTTTGTCAGCAAGTCGATCGGGATTCCCCTTGCGAAACTCGCAGCCCTGGTCATGGTAGGGAAGAAACTTAAGGATCTCGGGTTCACAAAGGAGATAATTCCGAAGTATATTTGTGTAAAGGAGGCGGTCTTCCCGTTCAAGCGCTTCCCCGGCATAGACATCGTGCTTTCGCCGGAGATGAAATCGACCGGCGAAGTAATGGGAATAGACTACAGCGCTGGAATGTCCTATCTGAAGTCCCAGATCGCGGCGGGAAGCACGCTGCCTGAAAGCGGCAGCGTATTCCTGAGCGTAAGGGATGAGGACAAGGACGCGATTGTGCCGCTGGCCAGGGATCTGGTCGAACTTGGGTTCAGGATATACGCGACAAGATCGACTTCCACGAAACTGATGGACAATGGAATAAAATCATTCGCCCTGTTCAAGATCTCCGATGGCAGGCCGAACGCACTGGATCTGATCCACAGCCATGAGCTGAACTGGATCATCAATACGCCTTCATCAGGGCCTTCGCCGAAAGTCGATGAGATACAGATGCGTGCAGAGGCTACGATCCGCGGAATACCGATAACAACCACCTTGAGCGGTGTCGCCGCGGCGATCGAAGGTCTCAAGGCAATGCGCGAGATGAGGATAATAGAGGTGTGCAGTCTTCAGGAATATCACAGGCATTCATTGAAGCTGAACATATAGGCGGGCTCAGCCCGCAACCCAAATTCGAAATTCGAATGTCGAAATACGAAACAAATTGGAAATTAATGAAATATCAAATGTTTCAAACATTGTTTTGAGAATTAAGATTTTCATTGTTTTGGGCTTGTTTCGTATTTCGTGCTTCGAATTTCGGATTTTACATACGCTCAAGACGTAGAACTGTAGAACAAAGACACTAAAACCCTGTTTTGATTATGGCTGAAAAGAAAGTAAAGACTAGTTTTCTTAAGAAACCCGGCATGCGCATAGGTTTGGTTATGTCAACGCTGATGATCATCATAGCATGCTTCATTTTTGTCTTCTGGATGGCGAAGCAGTCCCTTTTTTCCGGAAACTCCCACTTTACGATCAGGCATGTCAACGTGCGGAGCAGCGGTTGGTGGAACGGCAAGGACAATGAAATGGAGAAGTTCGTCGGAGTCAAGGCCGGACAGACGAATCTTTTTTCGATCGACCTTCAGCGTGTATGCGACAGCCTCCGTACGCAGCCGAGCATTGACAGTGTCACGGCATCAAGACTGCTTCCGGATACCTTGCTGATTAATATTGTCGAGAGGATACCGAGGGCTTTCCTGTACAATTCGAACTCAACTCTTCTTGTCGATTCAAGCGGGAACGTCATGGATTCCCGCACCTGTGTGAATCTCAGGAGGAATCTTCCTGTCATAACCGGATTCAAGAGCGACAAGAGACCTCTTCCGGGGGATGAGATGCCCCAGCTCAAGCAGTCGCTTGAACTGCTCATGTTGGTTGTGAAGAAATATCCCGACATAAAAATTCTCAAGATCACCCTCGGTACTCCCAAGGAGCTTCAGATGAGTTTCATGTCGCCTACATCCGACATCCCTCTGAACGCGATCTTTCCCAGGGCTAAGTTCGACGAGAAGCTGATGGTTCTGAGGGAAACTTTGAAACAGAGGAAGATTTCAAACAATCCCGCCACCACCATCGATTTGAGGTTTGAAGGACAGGTCGTCTTGAAGCCGCCGGAAATTGAAGAGTAGACAGGGCTGAAGCCCGTCCCATGAATTCAAGAGCGGTAAATGTTCACTGAACCCATGTTCGTTCAGTGAATATTTACATCTAATAAAACGCGAAATAAACAGTTCTTCCTATTTTATTTTCCGTTTGCGGAATCAAGCCTCGGGTTTCGTCGGCTGATCTGCACGGCTCTGCCCGAGGATTCCGCTGATCTTGGGCATGATATCGACAGCGCTGAATGGTTTTTCCATGAAGAAGTCGAAAAGATGAGTGCTCCCGTTGTATGGAACGCTGCCTGACATTCCGACAATTTTAGGGTTGCCGTAGGGTGCGGGGTTTTTCCTGATCTCTTCAGCGATCTGCCAGCCGACTCCGCCTGTGACATTATGATCCAGGAAGATGGCGTCAAATTTATTTTCATTGCATAGTACGAAGGCATGTTGCAGGGATTCGGACTCGAATATCTCGTATTCCCCTGTACGCTCTATGATATTCCGGAGAATTAACCGCAGCGACTTTTCGTCATCTAGGATAAGTATTTTCTTCATTAAACAAATTTCCCGTATTAAAGAATGGCTTAAGCTATTCTGGAAAGGGATGTTTTCAAGAATCACGGGGATAAATCATTACCACCGGATACAGGAAGGGGTCAGGCAAGCATTCGCCTCAGGAGTTCCCGTATGTCTGTATCGGTCATCGCCCTTGGATTGCATTCCATGCTTCTGCTCCTGCAGTTTTTCACGATGAAAGGGAAATGCTCCTCTTTCAATCCATGGGATGAAAGATTGGCGGGGATATTCAGGGCTGAGCAAAGGGCTCCTACGCCACGGATGAATTCCGCAGCGCCTTCAAGACCGCACTTTGAAGACAGCGTGCCGTAGTCGTCTCTGGATACGGACATGTTCCATTCGAGGACAGGCACGAGGAGTATTGCACAGATTACCCCGTGGGGAATCCCAAGGAGCGCGCCGGTCGGGTGCGCGAGGCCGTGTACTGCGCCAAGGCCGCTCTGGGAGAAGGCCATCGCGGACAGGAGGCTTCCTTTGGCCATTTCAGTGCGCGCATCAATGTCGTTTCCATTGGCATAGGCTTTTGGGAGGCTGCGGAAAATGATCCCGGCCGCGCTTTCAGCCAGAGCCCGCGAGGCGGCATTCGCATCTGCCGAAGTGAATGATTCTACGGCCTGGGTGAGGGCGTCAAGACCGCTTGCGGCGGTCAGCCCTGGCGGAGCGTTCAATGTGAGCAGCGGATCAATGAGGGCCAGATCCGGGACCATGAACGGGCTTCTTATGGATTTCTTTATTTTTGATTCAGGATCGGTGAGCACTGAATTGGCTGTGATTTCAGCACCTGTGCCGGCAGTTGTTGGGAGCGCGGCGAAGAAAAGGCCTTTTGCATTGATTTTCCTCCTTGAATAGAAATATTCGCTGCAGCTGCCTTCCTTCGGTATCATCATTGCAGCCGCCTTTGCCGCATCGATTACGCTGCCGCCGCCTACGGCAATGACCGCAGTCACTTTCTCTTTTCTTCCAAGGCCTGCAAGGTCGTCGACGGATGGCAATGGAGGTTCGGGGGGGATTCCTGTGAAATCAATTACGGCGAGATCGGAGAGCATCTTCTTGATTTCCTCTGCCTTTCCGGACTGCCTGGCATTTTTTCCGGCCACGAGAAGTATCCTGGCGTTCTCAGGAAGGTTTTGGCGCAGCTGTTTCAAGGCGTCCTTGCCGAAAATGATTTTTTCCGGATAAAGGAGTGTGAATGCCTCTCTCATGGTGTCTGTCCGATGCTGTCAGGTTTTGGTTCGGCAGCCTGAGGAGGAGCCTCGGAATCCGCCAGGGTTTTCATGGCATTCTCAGCGGCCAGGCTTTCTGCCGCCTTGCGGCTTGATGCAGTCCCTATGCCGACCAGGAGATTGTTCACCGTCACTGAAACGCAGAAGGTCTTCTGATGTTCCGGACCGCTTGTCTCCTCGATCTTGTAGACTGGTTTCGTACCCCATTTCTCCTGGGTGTACTCCTGCAGGTATCCCTTTGGATTGGCTATCTGCAGCAGAAGCTCCGGGGAAGGATAGAGATCGTCGATGAGTGGGACAAGGAAATTCCTCGCAGGTTCGAGGCCGCCGTCGAGATAAATGGCGCCGGCAAGGGCTTCGAATGCGTCGCACAGCGTGGAGTTCCTGTCATTGCCCTTCGCCTTGGATTCGCCTTTGCCAAGTTTCAGGAAGGAGCCAAGGGAGATGTTCTTTGCGAAATTCGCAAGTGTGCTCTGCTGGTTCAACGCGGAACGCATCTTCGTGAGAAGGCCCTCGTCGTGTGACGGATACCTGGCAAAAAGATAATCGGTAATTATGATCTGGATCACCGCGTCGCCCAGGAACTCCAGGCGCTGGTTGTCGTATTTGAAGCCTTTTTCGACCGAATAGGAACGGTGGGTCAACGCTTCAAGAAGCAGTTCCTTCTTTTTGAAGTCATATCCGATCTCTTCAAGTTTTGGAAGACCGTCGAACATTTCCGATTGCCGATTTCCGATTGTCTATATTTGAATTGTTAGTTACTTGCTTCTAGCTTCCTTCTCGCCGATTCTCCGTTTCGCCCATACTCCGGTTCGTCTTACTTCCTACCCTTCGCTCTGGCACAGGTCGAGTATCTGCAGCTGGGGCACGCATTCACCCCTGAACTTGTTTATCTGCGGTGAGGCGACGACATCCCACAGCGTCTGGGAAGGCAGCGTGTCGATATTCCTGTTGAAAGCTATGAACTGAAGGATATTCTCCCTCCTGTCCTTGAGGAATCCCCGGCTGTGAAATGATGCTGCCGGAGCAATCTTGAACGGCTGAAGACCGTTTATCCTGAACAGAGGCTGGGAATTGCAGTAGCCAAAAGGCTCGAGTTTTTCAAGCAATGAGAAGAAATCGCTGTTCAGTTCGCTCAAGTCTATCTCGCCGTCAATATCGAGACGCGGGATGGCAAGTTTTTTCCCTGTGCTATTCTGGACGGTCTGTTCGAACCTCTTGCTGAACTCGGGGATTTTATCGGTCCTGAGGCACAGTCCGGCCGCCATTGGATGGCCTCCGAACCTGTCCAGGAGATCCTTGCACTCCGCGAGTATATCCAGCAGGTTCACGTTTTCAACGCTCCTGCCCGAACCAAGAGCCACGTCGCCGTTGATACTGAAGACTATCGCCGGCCTGTTGTATTCCTTTGCAAAGCGCGATGCGACTATTCCGATCACCCCCTGATGCCAGTTGGAACCGGAAACAATTATCGAACAGCATTCCTTCAAATCCATTTTTGATGTCAGGTGCTCTTTTGCCTCTGTGATTATCGCTTCCTCCTTGTTCTGCCTTTTACGGTTGAAATCCTCGAGCTGCTCCGCGAGCCTGTACGCTTCGATGATGTTTCCCGTGTTGAGCAGGTCGAATGCGACTTTCGCATTTCCAAGACGGCCTGCGGCGTTCAGTCGCGGTGCAAGGCAATAAGTTATGTCGGAGGCCTTTATTTCGGCATTGAGTCCGGCGAGTTCGCACAGCGCTCGGATTCCGGGTCTGACCTGCTTGCTCAGGACTTTCAGGCCGTTCCTGACAAGTATGCGGTTTTCACCGTTCAGGGGGACGATGTCGGCGACAGTTCCAAGCGCGACGAGATCAAGGCCGTCCTTCAGGTCGAATTTGTCGCTCATGGAGAGATTTTCCCTTCCATACTTGATGAAGGCATGGCAGAGCTTGAATGAGATACCCACTCCCGCCAGGATGTGCAGGTCATGGAGCCCCGGATGGATTTTCGGATTGATCACGGAAAATGCGTCAGGCAGCGTATCCTTGGGTTCATGATGGTCGGTGACGATTACATCGACGCCCCTGGATTTGGCGACGGCGATGGTTTCAAGGCTGGTTATGCCGCAGTCTACGGTTACTATCAGCTTATAGTTGCTTTCTGCCAGGGCTTTTGAGAGTGAATCAACCGTGAATCCGTATCCGTCGTCGAACCTGTCGGGGAGGAAACACGATACGTCGGCGCCATTCTCAGAGAGCACCCAGTAGAGGAGGGCGGCGGCTGTCACCCC
>JBAQUG010000359.1:0-25953 GCA_049297395.1 Victivallales bacterium
GTTTCCGGAAGCTACACCTTCTTCGTGACCAGCGGTGACGGCTTTGCATTCTATCTCGACGATGTGAAACTCCTCGGTGTTCCAGGATCAAGGGTCACCACTAAAAGCACAGTTCCCGCGCAGACCCTTTCAGCAGGAGTCCACGACATGAGGATTGAATATTTCGAGAAGGACAATACCGGAGGGCTGCAGCTCAGCTGGAAACCTGCCGGCAGTACGGTTGAGAGCATCATGACGCCTTCGGACTTCTTCTGCTACGACCTCGACGGCGACCGTCTGCCGGACGTCTGGGAGCAGTACACCTTCCCTGACACCTGGAACACCAAGGTGCACGATGGAACGGAAGACACCGACGGCGATGGTACTTCCGACAAGGACGAACTCAACCTCTATCTTACTGATCCGCTCCTGCCTCTTGACAGGCCATATTCAGCCGATGCCTGGGCGAAGCCGGATGACCTTTCGGCAGGTGTGGTCGTCAGCTATCTCACCGGTGCCTACAAGTTGCTGCCCGATTTCCCCGGGCTTCCTCACTATGGGACGGCTGTGCTGCCGCAGAAGCCGGAGGATCCGATATTCAGCTATTCATATCCTTCCGTTACAACCCCGGCCGGATGTTTCCTTACGAGCGGGAAGTACGACAATGTCGGCGCCTACTTCAAGGGGTATCTGAACATTCCTGCCGACGGGGCGTACAGGTTCCAGCTGGAATGCGACGACCTTGCCTCTATGGTAATCGACGGTGTCAAAGTCATCGACTGCGACTCCCTCACACTCCATAGCAACCCGGCCAGGCTCCACAACGGGTTCATCCCGCTCAAGGCCGGACTCCATCCGTTCAGCATATCCTATTATGAGAACACCGGTATCGCGAAACTCATCCTCAGGTACGAAGGCCCCGGCTTCACCGGACTCCAGCCCGTACCTGTAGACTGGTTCTTCTATTCGGAGAAATTTCTTGCCGCACAGAAAGATACGGATGACGACGATCTGGACGAGTTAAACAACAAGCTAGAGGAGCAGCTGGGAACAAAAAGTGATGTAGCTAACACTGACGGGGACGGCTTCAACGATGGCGATGAATATAACAAGAGGCTTGATCCCCTCACAAAGACCATATTCATATATGTTGACGGCTCCAAGGGGCTGGACACCCGGACAGGGCTGACCATGGCGCTGGCGAAGAAGACCATTGCGGCCGGAATAGGATGCTGGAAGGATGACAACAGGGAATATGTCATATGTGTCAAGGCTCAGGAAACAGTAAAGAAGGTCAAGACTAACATCGTGTATTCCGGGGAAGGGAACACGAACATCACGGTCTCGAAGCCATATCTCAAGATCCGGCCCTGGCCGGAAGATATGGACACGGGGGCGCAGGCGGTGGTCGACTGCATGAGTTCCGGAAGGGCGTTCATCCTCACCAACGTCCCGGCCTCTACGGAGATAGAGGAGTTCAAGTTCATAAACTGCCTGTCTTCAACCGACGGAGGCGCAATAAATCTTTCCGGCTCATCCGCAGGCATCATAAACTGCTCGTTCTCCAACTGCGAGGCTTCCGGCGCAGGCGGCGCCATCTACGCGTCCGGAGGCAGCTCCCTCATCGACCGGTGCATGTTCGAGGACTGCAGGGCGTCTTCCGGCGGAGCATTGGCGGCCGCTGCAGGCAGCAGCATGAAGATAACCCGTTCCATGGTCTTCTCATGCCAGACATGGAATTCGGGAGGCGCGGTCGATGTGCAGCAGGCGTCGCTCAGTATTGAAAACTGCTTCATCGGGAAGAACACCTCCGTGGACGGCGCGGTGTCAGCGGACTCCGACAACCCCATGGCTGTGTCAGTCTCATCCTGCACCATCGCGGACAATATCTCCTCATCGGGGCCGGGCGGCGTTGCGTTCAGCGGTTCCGGCGCGTTCACAGTCCTCAACACCATCCTCCATGGCAACGGATATTTGCAGATAGGCGGGACCGCTTCCCCGGCAGTCACATATTCAGACGTGCAGTACGGATATCCGGGAGAGGGGAACCTCGACGTGGATCCGTGCTTCCTGGCGGACGGCAGGGATTTCTACCACCTGTCCGAGTATTCTCAGTGCATCGAGGCCGGCACATCCGCAGGCGCCCCCGCCATCGACATCGATGGAGACCCCCGTCCTGACAGCGGGAACTACGACATGGGCGCAGACGAGTACTGCTCGCAGAAGCCGGGATTCTCAATAACTCCCGACCAGTCCACGATAAGGGAGGACGGCGGGTCATGCCAGATCAAGGTGCAGCTCAGGAGCAGGCCAGAGTACCAGGTCGCCGTGGACTGCCTTGCTGGATCCGGAGACGTCTCCCTTGACAGGACAAGGCTTACGTTCCTGCCTGACAGCTGGAGGCAGCCGCAGACGGTCACCGTCTACGCCCGGCAGAACAATTACGTGCCCGACACTTCGGCGCAGGTCACGTTCTCGATATGCCTGCCTCTTTCCGACATCGGGTTCGGCGGTTTCGCAAGCCAGTCCGCGACAATAGGGATCACCAGCGACGACACTGCGGACTTCATCATCTCGCCCGCATCCATCACCGTGCCCGAGAACGGAGGCACCGGCCCGTTCACAGCCGTCCTGAACACGGCTCCTGCCGGAAACGTCGTACTGAACCTGTCCATCGACAAATCCTCCGAAGGCTTGATTGACAGGCAGGTCCTGACATTCACACCGCTCAACTGGAACATGCCCAAGACAGTCACCGTCACCGGAGCAGACGACCAGGCATACGGCGACAACTACGCAACTGTGACTGTTTCAGTGGATTCCTCGTCGGACACCCTCTTCGCCGGAATTGACCCGAAGAAGATACCCGTTACGTTCTCCGACGACACCCGCGACACCGACGGGGATGGCATGCCCGACGACTGGGAGACGGAGTACGGATTCGATCCGTTTGTAAAGGACACCGACATCAACGCCGACGCCGATGGCGATGGTCTCGGCAACATCAGGGAGTTCCAGCTGCATACAAATCCCAGGCTGGCGGACACCGACGGCGACGGCCTCGGCGACGGGGAGGAGGTGGATATCCACCTTACTGATCCGGCCAGGAGGGATTCGGACGGCGACGGCATTGGCGATGGCGATGAGATTGCAAAGGGGACCGATCCGAAGACCAAAAACGACACCGACGGTGACGGTCTTCCGGATGACTGGGAGCTCCAATATTTCTCGAGTTTGGCCCAGGATGCGTCAGGCGATTCCGAGGCGCAGCCGGACAGCCTCTGCAATATGGTCGAATACGAGCTTGGCACCAGGCCGGACCAGCCGACTGCCGACGACGGTTCAGGTTCCCTCGGTCTTAAAGTTTCAGTAAAATAAACATATAAGGAAATTTCAAATATGATAAGAACTCTTCTGCTTGTCTTTCTGGCGCTGCCCTTCATATCCGCCCCGCAGGACGCCTATGCCCAGGGCAGTGAATACGTAGGCGCGTACAACAGCCTCCTGAAAGGTCTCAACCCACGTCTCCAGTTTGTAGGTCTCGGTGAACAGGTAATCGCTGAAAAACAGCCTGGTGAAAGTGTCACACAGGCGGATCTCAATGAAATCCGGAGCAGGGCTGTCTCCATGGCGAAGAACTCCTTCATCTCCAAGGGCGCTTCTGTTCCTGCCCCCCTGAAGGACATGAACAAACAGGGCATGAGCAAACCGGACGAGGCAAAATACGATGATATAAACAACTATTTTCTTCCAGCCTGGAGCAGCGCTCCAGGCGTCGGAAACATCATGGATGGCATCGGGAACGGAAGCGACAAGTTCACGAAGGTGCCGGGCAAATACGTGTCCGATGGCACCTCCATCTATGCTGAAACCTTTACCGATGTGCCGGTGCTCGGGATACACTTCGAGGAACTGGCCGCATTAATCAACAAGCTGAAAACAGCTAGAAGGAGCATGTCATGGACTGACAGCTGGAATAGATTTTCTAGGGCAAGTCAGAAGGACGGATACATTTATATGTCAATGCAGAAGACGACTGAGAAAAATCCCGGTTTCTGTACCTATGTCTGGGTTGGCACGGGAGAATTCATGTACAAGAGAGCTCTCAGCAAGGCTCGGATAAAATACAATGGGAACACCCCGACGAACTGCTGGCTGAAGGCGGATGCAAGTGCCCCGATGTATAGTGTGAGCTACAGCCTAAGGAGTCTCGAGGGGGGATATGAAAGGGGCACCAGTCCCCCGACCCCCAACGCTGAAATAAACATTACCACCTCCCGGGCCTATGCGCCCATAACTCCAGCAATGACTTCTTGTCAAATCTACGTGATCGCCAAGAACACTACAGGCTCGTATAAGGATAACGTATCCAGCTCAAGCGTCGTAAGGAGTATATCCTCCGTCAATAAATCAGAAGATACAAGTAGCATTTATTCCGAATTCTTCTATTACTCAGATGGGCTAAGTGACCCTTCATGTGCACCTCCTCTCGACCCGACCGGCGAGCCCATCATAGGCAACCCATGTTATGTGAGTGGCGGATGGACCAGCGCCGCACTTGTCTTTACCGTCAGCTTGCCCGATGCAACAGTCGACCTTCCGCGGTCCAACGACAAGGACTCCGACGGCCTTGTGGACACCGGCTGCACTTGCACCTCATGCAAGCAGGCGCTGGAGGACGATTTCAACAAGCTCTCGGGATGCGCCGAGGCCAGATATCCGCTGGGCATCGGCAACGGGAACACCGACGGCATAAGGATCAAGTCGTATGTCTCCGAACAGAAATACTCCTGGGGCACCATGCAGGCATACAGCCTCCACACGCGTGTCTCCGGCTTCTCAAGCGGTTCCGAGAACGGGCATTCCTGGAGCTTCGCCGAGGTCCTCAGGCCTTCAGGCGCGACCGTCGTATTCAATCTCCTGGACGAAAAGCCTCTGAACAACAAGGACTACAGGCTCTACAAGGTCGTCGGTGAGGACTCCTACGAGATCAAGTTCCCCGAGGATGGCGGCGCGGTATACCACAAGTTCTCAAGGGACATTTCTGGCGGCTATCCCATAGTGCAGTGCAGGAAAGACTACAGGGATTCGAAGCTTTCCACTGATTCCACTGGCCTGGGCCAGTGGAACGGGCTGTTCACGTCTTATCAGGATGGAATCTCCGGCGGGAAGATAGACCATGTGTCATGGGCTCTCGGCGACTCCGCGCCGAACTACGGCACCGACAACCTGGTCACGTCAGTTTCGTACAGCAAGGGAGCTGTTGCCCTCCAGACCAGCGAGGTGGAGACATCCACCGTCTCCGGGAAGGATCGCACCCTGTATCTGCAGAAGAACGCTTCCGGCGTCGTCGAGGCCAAGAAGGAGATACTCAGGGATCCCAAAACCGGTGGAGTCACCATCAACGAGTATGAGACCGGCATCATACCGGAATATGTCATCCGCTCAACAGTCTATGCATATTCTACCGATGATTTCGACAACCGCATGGTCACTGAAACCGCCACCGTATCCGGGAAGAGCATGACCACCATCACGACATATAGGAACTACCCGTGGGGACAGGAGACAATCAAGTCAGTGCAGGCGTCGGGCACCGCCGCCGAACGCACGGTATCCTATGAATATTACGAGGATCCTCTTCTTCCTGGGTATGGGAAGATGAAGTCCATGTCCGCAGGCGACGGTTCCTGGACGCGCTGGACCTATGATGCGGTGGGAAGGACGCACACGGTCGCATCCCCCTTCGTGAATTCACCGTTCTCCTCGACCGATGCGCAGTGCAGGCTTACTCACCATACATATTCGGCAACCGATGAAAAGGATTTCCGTCCGACTCAGGTGGATGAGTATGTACTGAACACTCCGGTCTCACGCACGTTCTACACGTATTCCGATACTGAAAGCCGCGTAATCCGCGCCGTATCCAAAGACGCAGCAGCAGATGATGTTGGCAACCTTGTGACGATTACAGAGAAATATCCCGAATCGGCTGGTGCGCCAAAAGGCGGACGAATAAGAAAGACAACCGCCCCGGACGGCACGATCACCGTATATGACTATACCACTGCCGCCAACGGAGGTCTCAAGACTACCGTGGATTCAGGTGCCGGATCCGGATATTCGGTCACCGACGGCACGAGTTCGATCACATACACGGACGCCGCAGGAAACACGGCCTCATCGACAAGCACCGATATCGCCTCCGGTATCCAGATTTCATCCCAGACATACACAAGGGACGAATTCGGGAGGGCTACATTTGTGGACTATGGAGACGGCACCAATACCGAAACACACTATGGCTGCTGCGGACCCGAATGGGAGAAGGACCGTGAAGGAACCGTCACCGAGACAATGTACGACGGAATGAAGAGGGTCACATCAACCACCACGGCGGGAATATGCACTCTCTATGCTTATGATGTTTCCGGAGGCGTTGCCTCAACCACGCGCAGGGGCTCCGATGGTACAGAATGTACCACGTACAGCACCTATGATGCGGCAGGGGAGCTTGTTTCCGTGAAGGATCCGGAAGGAAATGTGACCAGCTACAGCGCGAACTATTCAGGATGCACGCGTACCACCAATTATTCCGGCGGTACCACGTCCACCGTCAAGTCGAACGCCGACGGCTCGGTCGCGTATACCGGAGGCTCAGCCGTCCACGGTGTCAGGTACATCTATTCCATCGATAATGGACAGCTCTGCACGCAGTCCTGTCCGTCCGCCGCCCTGTCGCAGTGGATCAGAACCTATACCGACTTCCTCGGCAGGACCTACAGGACGGTGTTTGCCGACCTCACGGAGAGCGTCACATATTATGACGGCAGCAGTGGACGCCCGTACATGCAGAAGTCTGCAGGTCATACCACGCTCACAGCATACAATGCGAAAGGCGAAGTGGTAAAGTCCGCAGTCGACCTCAACGCAAACGACGCGATCGACGACGACACCGACAGGGTCACAGAGTATTCAAGTACCGTTACCGGATCTGTCCGCAGGCAGACCGTGAAACAAAATAATGTAGTGGTGTCCGTCTCGGACACGTCTCTTGACGGATTGAACTCCTCCCAGACCTCCTTTGGAAGGACTTCATCATCTATAACTGTCCTGAATGGCAATGGGCAGAAGACTGTCACCATCACCAGTCCCGACGGATCGTCGGTTGTCCAGACTTACGCCAACGGCAGGCTCAAGAGTTCCGTCCACAGCGTCCTCGGCACGACAAGCTATGTTTATGATCCGCATGGCCGCATCTCCTCGGTTTCGCAGACCACCGGCAACGGACCGCAGACTACGCTGTTAACCTACGACAAGAACGACCGCACCATGCAGACCACTGTAAACGGATCGCGGATTACCTCTTTCACCTACGACTCCATGGGACGCATGACGAAGATGACGCTTCCTGATGGCAGGACAGTGAACTACTCGTTCGCATCCACTGGAGAAGTGACCACGGTCTCCGGGGCCGACACCTATCCGGTGGCCTATTCGTACGACGGACTCGGACGCATGAGGACCCTGTCCGACGGCAACGGCTCCACCACCACATGGGGATATGATCCCATGCGCGGGTTCATGACCTCCAAGACCTATGCCGACGGGGCGCGAAGTGCCTTTTCATATAACCCGGACGGTTCCGTCAAAACCAGGACATGGGCGCGTGGCATCGTCACCAACTACACATACAATGCCGCCGGGGAACTGCTCGGTGTCACCTATGCCGACGACGGACGACCGACGACTGGCGACATTTCTTTCACCCGTGACCGTTTCGGTAGGCCCACTACGGTCCAGGATGGTACTGGTACCAGGACGCTCGCATATAACGATGATTCCACTCTGGCTTCCGAGGAAGTCCCCTATGTTTCCGGCTATTCGGTTGTATATTCGTATGATGCAGCAAAAGGGAGGATGGACGGCATGCAGTTGAAGAACGGCGGTACGGTGCTTGCAGGTGCGAGCTACAGCTATGATGGAATGTCCAGATTGGCGTCCGTAGGGAGCGCTGGCGTCTCGCCGGCGGTTGTTGCCTCCTACATCCGTGTTCCAGATTTATCCCAGCTTTCATCCACTACAGTGGCCTCTGGCGCAACGGATGTCCTGACGGTAGGCCGGACATACGATTCATTGAACCGCCTTAAATCCATCTCCTCCGGGAGCGCTGGCTTTTCGCCTGCAATTTCATATTCCTACGCCTTCGACGCCTCCGACCGCCGTTCCAAAGTCACGTTCTCCGACAATTCCAGCTGGCAATATGGCTATGATGACAAGGGGCAGATTACATCCGCCGTCAAGCGTGCATCCGACGGCACGGTGCTGGACAGGTTCTCGTATGCGTTCGACTCCATTGGTAACCGCATGCAGTCAGGCACGTCATATCTCGGGGCTCAGCCAGCAGTATCAAGCTACACGTCCAACTCTTTGAACCAGTACACGCAGCGCACCATACCTGGGTCAGTCGAGGTGTCCGGTGAAGCTGACCCTGCAGCGGACATAGCAATCCAGAGGATTTCAATGGGCAATGTCGAGGCTGCATTTGCAAAGGACGCGACCCGCACCGGAAAGTACTTCAGCAAGGTTTATGCATTGGACAACTCGCAGGAACCTGTATCGGAGAAGTTCAAGATATATGCGGTGAACGCGGCAGGCACGCTTGTGGCCTCGGAGCAAGCGGATGTGTTTCTCCCGAAGACTCCGAATGTTTATTCTTACGACCCGGACGGCAACCTCACAAGTGACGGCAGATTCACCTACTCCTGGGACGGCGAAAACCGCCTGTCCTCGGTGTCCTCCCTGTCTTCACTGTCCTCAAGAATCAAGGATGAATGCGCCTATGATTACACCAGCAGACGGACAAGCAAGAATGTCTATGGCTGGGTCAATGATGCCTGGCAGCTTTCAAAGACTGAGAAATATGTCTGGAGCGGATGGCAGTTGATTGGAATCTTCAACGCCAGCAACCAGCTTATGAGAAGCTACGTCTGGGGTGAAGATGGATTGATATCTGATACTGACGTTCTGAATGGCAAGACCTATCTGGCGGTGAAGGATGGCAATTTCAATATTGTCGGTTACGTCGATGCGTCAGACGGAAAGCTTGTGGCTTCTTATGAGTATGACGCTTTCGGAAGGATAGTCTGCAGGTCGGGAATTAAAGCCGATGATTTCAATTTCAGATTCGCTTCATACCAGTTCGATGACGAAACAGGGTTTGTCTATTACGGCTACAGATATTACAATCCTGAAACGGGGAGATGGTTGGGCAGGGATCCGATGGAAGAACGTGGCGGAAGTAACCTGTATGCTATGTGCAGCAATGATGCTGTGAACGGGTGGGACTACCTTGGGAGGGAGAATTTAATGGGAACGATTGGATTTAACATCTTGGATGCGATATTTAACCCGGATATCGCCTCATCCAAAGCACAAAATGCTATTAGCGACAGCATAGCCAATACATGGGACAGGCGTACAAGAAAATACAATGCAGCACCAGCGGAGGCATTTGGGCTGACAGGCTTCCACAGAGAGTTGGCAGAGCTTTCGAATAGCGTTTATAAAGATAGTGGTGCTCCCGATGGATGGAAGAGGCTGAGCAAGAATGAACTACCTTCCAGTCTAAAATTAGCAAAGCTCAACACTTCAAATAGTCCAAATGGTTTCTACGCTGCACTCTATGAGAAGACTATGCAACCGGATAACTGTAAGAAGGTTCTTGCATATAGGGGAACAGAAGGGCTTTTTGATAGAGACTGGCTCTACGGAAACGCGCAGGGTCTAGGAATACTTACTTCCCAGTATGAGCAGGCTATTAATCTTGGTAAAGCTGTAAAGAGAGAATATTCAGACAACCTCTATTATCTCACAGGCCATTCGTTAGGCGGCGGTCTTGCAAGTGCTACTGCTATTGTAATAAATACTCCGGCAGTTGTCTTTAATCCTGCGGGAGTTCATCCAAGCACTGTTGAGGGCTATGGAGCTAATCTTAACAATGCCGACTCATTGATAACCCGATATGTAGTCAGAGGGGAAATACTCAACTATGAGAATTATAATATACCCCCTACTTCGTTGCCATTGTTGAATTATATGAGATATAAAAATAATGGGAATGGTCTTGCTCCAGACAGCATTGGCAAGCAGATATATTTGAGATCCTCCACCCCTCCAAGTGTGAATCCGTTATCCGCAATAGATATGCACTCGATGCACAGTGTCTTATCTGCCTATGCAGAATAAAATAAGAAAGAGAAGCGCACATGATGAAAAGAAAAAGGTTAATATTGGTTTCCGGTGGAATTATTGTTTTGTTAATCGTTGCGACTGTCGTAATAGTGCCATTTGTCAGGAAGTCATTTTTCAGGTTCCAGATGCCGGGGCATAAGCCTATGGAATGCTTTTACAGTGAGCCCGACATGGTGGCCTTCTGCGAGGCCGTCATACTTTCTGACATGAAGACCATGGACAGATATCTCAAGACGGGCAAGGTTGATGTCAACAAGGTCGGGAAGGAAGGTGTGACTCCACTGTTGATGGCATTCAAGACACGCAACAAGGAAGCATTCTTAAAATTGCTACAAAATGGGGCTGACCCGAATCTGCAGAACAATGGATGGTGCCCGATTGCACTGGCAGTTGACCTCGGTGAATATGATTTTGTTGCGTTATGCCTTCAGCACAAAGGGAATCCCAACTTATACTACGAAGACAGAGGAAATACCCTGATAGGCTTGTCTATTAGTTCTGCTGATATAAAGATGTTAAAAATGCTTTTGGATGCTGGCGCAGATCCCAACCTGCCATCATTATATGGTAGTTTTACTGCAATTGAAGATGCTGCTACAGTTAATCTATACGACATGGTTCTTTTCTTGCTTGAACGAGGAGCGAAGCTTGAAGCAAAAGATAAGGAAACTCTAGTTAAATGCCTTAAGGATAATTTGAACAATCCCAACTTCAACCACTTTGGAAAGTCCATGGAGAACAAGGAGAAGGTCGTCGACTATCTGGAGAAGAAGGGAGTTGACGTCAAGGAACTCCGGGTTCTTATCTCAGGACTCAAAGCCAAGAATGGAATCAAGTGATTTTTCAAAATGTTGGGGGTATCGGGATCAAGCTTGTAGGGGCTTAGGGTCACACCTACGCAATTAACAAATATGAGAAGCATGGTATCTTTGTCGAAGAGAATAAATGAAATCCTATACAATTAAATTAAAGGGGTTGGATAAAATGGGGAAGAATTCATTTTGGAACAGGTTATTGCTTGTCGCGTTTATTACATTTACTTTCGCGGTATCGGCAACAGCGGAGCAATATGGAAAATTTACATATACCGACAATGGTGCCGACATTACCATCACTAAGTATACCCAAGGTTACGGGGGGTTCGAAAATGTTACGATCCCGGGCACGATTGACGGCAAGCCGGTCACAGGCATAGGCGATGAAGCCTTCTATAACTGCTATAATATATCAATCGTCACCATCCCGGCAAGTGTCACCTACATAGGGAAAGATGTGTTCTCATATTGCGATAGCCTGTCCTCCATAAATGTAGACGCGCTCAACCCCTCCTACATCGGCGTGGACGGAATCTTATTCAGCAAAGACAAGACTACGCTCATCCAGCATCCCTCAGCCAATAGCGGAAACTTTAGCTATACTGTCCCCGATAGTGTAACAACCATCAGCAGCCATGCGTTTGCAGGCTGCAGGGGACTTACCAGTGTCACCATCCCGGCCAGTGTCACCAGTATCGGGGAAGGCGCATTATCCTATTGCCGTTTCATGTCCTCCATAAATGTAGACGCGCTCAACCCCTCCTATTGCAGCGTGGACGGAATTTTATTCAACAAAGACAAGACTGCGCTCATCCAGCATCCCACAGGCAGGGGCGGAAGCTTTGGCTATACTGTCCCAGACGGTGTCGCAAGCATCGGCAGCCATGCGTTTGCATACTGCGACGGCCTTGCCAGTGTCACCATCCCAGACGGTGTTGCAAGCATCGGCAGAAATGCGTTTGCATACTGCGACGGCCTTATCAGTGTCCCCATCCCGGCCAGTGTCACCAGCATTGGAGAATATGCATTCGCCGGTTGCCGCTCCATGTCCTCCATAAATGTTGACGCGCTCAACCCCTCCTATAGCAGCGCGGACGGAATATTGTTCGACAAAAACCTTACAGTGCTTATCAGATGTCCTGTAACCAAGACCGGAAGCTATACTATTCCTGCCAGTGTCAAGACCATCGCAAACTCTTCCTTCTTTGACTGCAGCAAATTAACCAGGATAATCATCCCCGGCGGCGTCACAAGCATCGGGGGAGGTGCTTTCTGTGGCTGTACCGGACTGACAGGAGGCATGACAATACCCGACGGTGTCACGAGTATAGAAGTCAATACTTTCTATTACTGTACCAATCTTACTGGTGTTACTATTCCTGACAGCGTCGCCAGCATTGGTGAGGCCGCGTTCTTTGACTGCTACAAACTTACTAGTGTTACTATTCCTGGCAGCGTCACTAGCATTGGGGACAGGGCGTTCTATGGCTGCGGCAAACTTACTAGTGTTACTATTCCTGACGGCATCACCAGTATTGGGCAGGATACGTTCTGCATGTGCACCAGCCTGACCAGCGTTACGATACCCGACAGCGTTAGCAGTGTCGGGAAAAATGCGTTCTCTTGGTGTAGCAGCCTAGGAAGCATTGCGATTCCTGACAGCGTCACCAGTATTGGTGAGGATGCGTTCTACGACTGCATCAAGCTGACCAGCGTCACGATTGGCACCGGCGTCACCGCCATCGGAAACCGTTCATTCACTGATTGCACCAGCCTGACCTCGATAACTGTGGGCGCTCTCAACCCCACCTATAGCAGTGTGGATGGTGTTGTGTTCAACAAGAGCCAGACCATGCTTCTTATATATCCGTGCGGCAAGGCTGGCAGCTACACGATTCCCGACGGCGTCACCAACATAGACGATGGTGCGTTCATTTATTGCACCAAGCTGACCGGAGTTAAGATTCCTGATAGTGTCACCAGTATTGGGCAGTCGGCATTCTGTGAATGCTCCAAGCTGACTACCGTCGCGATAGGTGCCGGCGTTACCAGCATTGGGGATGATGCGTTCTATAAATGCTCCAAGCTGACTAGCGTCACGATCCCCGACAGCGTCACCAGCATCGGGGATGGTACGTTTTCTTGGTGTACCAGCCTGGGCTGCGTAACTATTCCTGACAGTGTAACCAGTATTGGGCAGGACGTGTTCTACGAGTGTACCAGCCTGACCAGTGTCACGATAGGTGCCGGCGTTACCAGTATCGGGGACTATGCGTTTTCTTGGTGTACCAGCCTGGACCGCATAGATATTCCTGACAGCGTAACCAGTATTGGGCAGGACGTGTTCTACGAGTGTACCAGCCTGACCAGTGCCACGATAGGTGCCGGTATCACTGGCATCTGGTATGATAGGTTCTCTGATTCCACCTGCCTGACCTCGATAACCGTGGGCTCTCTCAATCCCACCTATAGCAGCGTAGATGGTGTTGTGTTCAACAAGGACAAGACTACGCTCATTCAATGTCCCAACGGCAAAGCAGGAAGCTACACTATCCCGGATAGCGTCACCAGTATTGAGTATAATGCGTTCAATGGTTGCGCAAAGCTGACCGGAGTCACGATTCCCGACAGCGTCACCAGTATTGGATATTATGCGTTTTATGAATGCTCCAAGCTGATCGGAGTCACGATCCCCGGTAGCGTCACCGATATCGGATACAATGCGTTCAAATCCTGTACCGGCCTGACACGTGCGGTTTTTCTGGGGGATGCACCAAGCATGCAAACAGAGGTTTTTGTTTCATGCGCCTCAAATTTTACAGTTTATTACATTGATGGAACGCCCAGCTTTACCTCACCTACCTGGGAAGGCTACCCGTCAGCGACTTTCACGCACCCAGTCGTTTTCACTGCCGGTGCAAACGGTTCTATTGCCGGTATGAAGACACAGGCGGTCAAGTATGACGGGAACTGTGCCAAAGTCACGGCCGTACCGGATGCAGACTACCATTTCACAGGCTGGACAGGATCATATGCCGGGACTGCCAATCCGCTTACACTCTCAAATGTAAGTACAAGCATGATGATCACTGCTAATTTCGCGCTCAACACCGCAACGCTGAAGCTGCTTGCAAGTGGAAATGGGACTGCTGGTGCTACCAGTGTAAATCCCCTGAATACGGCGACTGCGATACCAATTCTGGCGACTCCTGGAGCGAACAGTCATTTCGTCAACTGGACTGTGACCTCGGGTTTGGCAACCATAGCGGGCGACAAGCTGGCCGCCACTGCCGTGACATTGACAGGAGACCATGAATCCTCGGTGACGATAACTGCGAACTTCGCAGATAATACGACAATACCCACTGCCGTTCCCGCCGCTCCCATTGTCTCCGCCTCGGACGGCACATATGAAGACAGGGTCATCATCACCTGGAAACCCGTGCCAACTGCAACAAGCTATGAGGTATACAGGAACACCACCAAGCTTGCTCCTCTTCCGGAAGACAGGCTTGGTGAGGTGTCCGACGGCATATTCGAGGACAATACGGCGGATGCAGGGACAACATACTATTATTTCGCCAGGGCGAAGAACTCCATCGACTGGGGCAAGTTCAGCGCTGGCAATTCGGGATATGTGGCGAAAGCGCCAGCAGTTCCAGGCGCGGTCACAGCTTCAGACGGCAAATACTTCGACAAGATCCGTGTTTCGTGGGCGAAGGTGGCCGGCGCGACATCCTACAAGGTGTTCCGCACGGATTCCGCAACACCTGCGCCAGATCCTCTCGTTGCCACGCCTCTTGCCGAGACAACGGCGCTGTTCATCGACGACTTCGGGGATGACATCGTGCCGATGGACGGCGTAAACGTGAAGAACTACTACTACTGGCTGGCTGCGAAGAACGCCAACGGGACAACAGTGATCAGCAAACCCAATATCGGTTACCTGTCCAACAAGGGGCCTGTTAGCATAACCGCCAGCAATGGCACGTATTCTGACAGGATTGCTGTGAATTGGAAAGCGGTTCCCGGAGCAACTGCATATGATGTTTACAGATATACTGATGCCAAGTTTACTCAGAACCCGACTAGGGTCGGCGATACGATTGCAGTTTTGGCATATGAGGATACTCCAGTTGCAGCTGGCACTCTATTCTATTACAAGGTGAATGCGAAATACGAACCAGGCAACTATGACAGCGCCTTGAGCCTTACAGGGGCAATTGGCAAGGCGTCTGGTTCATCGAATTCTAAGGCTACAAACATCAATAACGGCGATACATCCTCGAACATCGCGAGCATGGCAAAGGGCGGCATCCTGTATTTCTCGACGGAAGTACCGGTTGGAACCACACGCCTTGTAGCCATACTCAACGGCACCAGCAACCTGACGGCAAACGATTGCAATGTGTATGCGAAGTTCGCAAACTATCCGACAGTTTCATCCTTTAATGCAAAGGGCGTGGAGAACATTGCAAGCGAGATACTGACAGTCAGCAATCCCGCCGTAGGAACATGGTACTTCATGCTCTACGGGGTCACGGAATACTCGGATGTCACGCTGACGGTAAACTGCTATTCCGTGGCGGACATCGTCCTCACTCAGATTCCCGTGAACGATCTTCCTGTCCCGTCCAAGGCTGTATTCAAGGGCAAGGTCGTCGATGAATCCGGTGCAGGCATACCAAAAATGACTCTACAGGTCAGGAATCCTATCACGGGACTCACAAGTACACTTGTGAAGACCAATGCCAAGGGCTTCTTCTCGTATTCAACGGCGATAGGCTCCGAGGGCGAACATACCTTCGACTTCTTCTTTACTGACATGCCTGACACCGCCAAGGGAACCGCGAGCCATACGGTCAGCACCAGGAAAGGGTGCCTTGAGGATAACGACTTCTTCGACAGCTCCGCTTACATCCCCGCAGTTCCGGTTGAGGTTCCACTTCAGACGGACATCATCGGGCTCCAGAACTTCCTCAACATTCGGAACGGATGGACGGATGGAGCCATAGACGGTACATATGAGACGATGTGGGTGGAGAGCACGCTCGCCAAGGCGAAAGACGATACGCAGCTGGAAGACCAGCTCGAAACAGGGCTCAACCTGCTTCTCTACGGTGTCGAAGGCACAGGCGTTGGCAATGACACCACAACCACATCGGCGCTGTCGGCGGTTCCGTTCGTAGTGCATGTGGAATCCTTGGAGAAGCAGACAGTCGTCCTTGACGCACTCAATGCATTAGGAATCATAGATGGAACACAGAAGACCGACATCGAAAATGGAGACATAGGAATAATTGCAGTGACATCGCTCAGCGATCCAGGCGAAGGCCTAACTCCTGTTGACATCTCCCTGCTGGCCTGCGAACAGCTCGAACTCCTTGCGAAGCTCGCAGCCGGCGATGCCAGTTTCGTAGAAGACAAGACCTATTCCGGAGTCGCGTCGAAGATACTCACGGTCACGCTTTCATCAGGAAGGCAGATCAATGTGGTTGTGGCGGGATTCGTGAAGTAGGACAGGTGTAGGTGTCCAGGGAATTCATGGTGAAGAATGACGGAGTGGACAAAAATGACGGGAAATAGGACTGATTGAGGCTGTATATGGCTAAGTTTTTGATAGAGGATCTAAATTTTACGGATCATGCAAGTCCCTTTCTTTTAAACATTTACATTTCTATAGACGGGCTCCATCTAGGGAGATGTTGACGCCAGCTGGTCCGGCAATGCAGATGCTTTCGATTCGCAGTTCCTGAGGCTTGTCCGGGCTTTCGAAGAGGAGTTTGAGTTCCATCTTGTGCTCTTTGACTGGATCAAGGCCTTCAGCAACCACCTGCCACATGCGGCCGATACCCTGTCCGAGCTGGCAGGCGTTGAAATCATTTTTCTTGCCGTCGATAGTGACGCGGTACTTGCCGGAGAGCGGTGTTGATTCGCCGAACAGCAGTACGCTTGAGCCGGTGAACTTCAGTTTGAGAGGAAGTGCGGAAGCGGATGCTTTGGTATTGTCCCGATCTATAGGGATAAAGTTCCTGGCGGCGGCTACATCTTCGAACCATCGCGACATAAGGAAGTCGAAAGCGCAGTAATCCCGGCTTGCGAAGGTAGTTTTCCAGCCCTGCGGCAGTTTGTCAAGAGAAGACAGTCTGATCCGCTTCCAGTTCATATAGCTGTTGCCATTAAGCATCTTTTTGGGCACACTGCAGACCAATTTATCCTCCACGGCTTTCTTATATCCGTCCCAGGCTGCCTCGGCGTAAAGAGCGTAACCGGGGTCATAGGGGTGACAGGTATCGAACGATTCCGGAGGCCATACCTGGTCGAGATCCAGCTTTCCGGCTTTCCATTTCTTCTGCATGAGGGTGATGGCATCTCCGATGGAGGTGTTGTAGGCCTTGGCAATCTCCATATTGGCATGGTAGCGTTTCATTTTTTCAGTGGTGCCGTCGGTTACGAATGATTTGGCGGCCAGGAGCATCTGTACTACCGGGCAATTGCCTTCTGAGATGATACGGCGAACCAGGGATTCATATGCGGCCAGCGTGTCGGGAGTTGTTTCATATGCGTCGTCGTTCAATGTGAAATCCAGGAAGACCAGATCGGGTTTGTAGGCCAGCACATCGCGCTGCAGGCGGAACACCCCCAGTTGTGAACCGGTACCGCCGATCGCCGCGTCAATAAACTTGAAGTGGGCCTTGGGATAAGTTTCCTCCATTTTACGGCTGATGATGGCGCGGTAGGAGGTTTTCTGCGGATCTGAGGAGCGTGCTCCCCATGTGAGTGAACCGCCGAAAAATGACACTGTCATATTTTTGCCGCTGCGGGCGCGTTTATCGAAATTGGAAAAAGACGGAGTTGAGGCGATTATGGACTTGCTCGGCATAATTGTATTTGTTCCTGATTTTAAATTTGGGTTAAACTAAAAGAGATGGTTCGCATAATATCATGTAAATCATCAAATTTGCACGCGTCGACGCGTTTTTTCAGCGCTGATAAAGACTGGGACTGTAGAAAATATGGTAAAATCTTTATTTTGTCCATCCCCTACATAGTTATTTCTTCCAGGAGGGTTCTGGCTCCCTGGGGGAGTTTTTCCAGATCGCTGATCTTGTACCGGTTCTTTTCAATGTCGGTAATGATGACAACTCCGGCGTTGTTGACCGACATGTTTTCCCGCGGATTGAAGAGATACATTATTTTCCTGCCGCGATCAGTTGAGATCTCCCATTCGTCAAACCCGTGCCCGCGTATGACCTGCTTTGTCTTCAGCCTGCTTATGTCAAGGATTTCCGGGACGAAATAGCGTTCGTCCATCGCATGGCGGACAAGCTGGATCTGCTCTTCATCGAATTCGTCAAGTCCGGTGATGATACCAATTTCTTCAATTTCCTGGTCTATCTCCTTGATTACGGAGATGAATTGTTCTGGCAAGGTCAAGGGGAAGAGCGTGATGCAGTGCAGATGCTCATGGACAGTTCCGTCCTTGAGCCTGCAGTTCAAAACACCTGTCTCGCTCTTCTCAAACCTGATGTCGTCTTTTGTTAAAATCTTCATTGGATTCCTTATAATTTTTCTTGCAGACAAAAAAATTAATATTCCACTTTCAAATTGTTATCAGCGTTATCCTGGCTGGATTTGTCTCCGTCATGCTTCGATTTTTTCCCATTCTCTTCCACCGCAGGCGTCTCAAACGCCATGATCTGTGCCAGTTCGCTCTGGATCTGCACGAGTTCATAGAAACTGCCTTTTTTCGCCATAAGTTCCTGATGTGTGCCTATCTCCCCTATTTCGCCGTTCTTCAAGACCACAAGCCGGTCGCACTTGCGCAATGTCGAGAGGCGGTGTGCTATGGCGATGGTGGTGCGTCCCTTGGTGAGGTGTTCAAGAGCCTCCTGTATCTTCTTTTCAGTCTGGGTATCGACAGACGACGTTGCTTCGTCGAGTATCAGGATCTTCGGATCGCGGAGTATCGCCCTGGCAATGGAAATACGCTGTTTTTCACCGCCAGAAAGGCTGTTACCGCGCTCACCCACCTCAGTGTCGTAGCCGTCCGGCTTCTTCAGGATGAACTCGTGGGCGTTGGCGGCGATCGAAGCCCTGATCACCTCTTCCCTTGTGGCACCGGGTTTTGTGTAGCTGATGTTTTCATATATGGTTCCATTGAAAAGGAACGTATCCTGGAGGACAATGCCGATGTTCCTGCGCAAGTCGTTCTGCTTTATATTCCGCAAATCCACTCCATCGAGAAGTATCTGTCCTCCGGTGGTATCATAAAGCCGGCAGATTACGTTGATCATCGTGCTTTTACCTGCGCCGCTCTTGCCGACAAGTCCTATCATTTCATGCTTACGTATGGTCAACGAGACATTCTTGAGCACTGGCTTGAACTTGTCATATCCGAAAGTGACGTTCCTGAACTCGATTTCCCCTTTCAGGTCGGAAAGTCCGACTGCATCAGGCGATTCCTTGATCATTGGCTCGGTGTCAATCACATCAAATACCCTTTCTGCGGCGCTCAAGGCGTTGGTTATGAGGTCAAGCATGCGTGTCAGCATGAATACCGGGCGATAGAACATCATCAGATAACCTGAATACGCCACCACCGAACCCAGAGTCATTTTTCCATCATAAATCAGATATCCGCCCACATACCATACGATGACCATTCCCGACATGATGAAAAGATGGAATATCGGATGGAAGACGCTCCAGCGTTTTGCCAGATCAATTCCGGCATCCCTGTATTTCATGCTGTATTTCTGGAATTTGTCTGTCTCCATCTGTTCCTGGCCGAAGGCCTTGACGACACGGATTCCTGACAATGAGTCTGCGACAATCGCGCTGAGCTTCGAGCGGCGATGGAAAAAACGGTGGAAGTATATCCACAGCTTCGGAATGATCATCTTGACGAAGATTACTATGCATAATATAGGAATCAGCACGAACAATGTCAGTTGCCAGCTCAGGACAAACAGGAATATCCCGATTCCTATGAACATCAGGATCGACTCAATGGTGATCGGTACGAAGTCCACGAGCAGGCGCTGCATCTCCTGGGTATCCTGGTTGACCCTTGCCAGCAGCGCCCCTGTCTGATGCTTGTCAAAAAAGCCAAGAGAAAGCTCCTGGAGTTTTTCATAGATGCGCTGGCGTACGTCGGCGACGGTTTTAAATCCGAGGATGCCTGAAAGCCGTTCCTGTATTCCTCCGAGGAACAACTGCATGGCATATGCACCAAGCAGCACCAGGGATGCTGGTCCAAGCCATGATTTATTTACAAATTCACCGGTCACAGGATCCGGCTTGAGAATGACATCAATGAATAATTTGCTCATGTATGGTGTAAGAAGGCCAAAGACTGTACCCGCTATCATGACCATCAGAATCAGGATCAAAGTTCCCTTGTACGCCATGGCAAATTGCGAAATCCGCAGAAGAGTTCCCCTGCGGTCGGTGCATCTGGGACACTTGTTGAGTTCCTCGGGAATGGGTTTCCTGCATGAACTGCAGATTTTCCCGGTCAAGGTGGACTTGTCCGAAATCGGTTCATTATTGGCAAGACGGGAGATATCTTCGGCCGCATGGGCGAAAAGAGGATTGAGCACCTGGGAGAATGAAATTATTTTGAAAGGAGATCCTGTCTTAGGTTCAACGAGGAAAGACATTATCCCGACATGGGGTGAAATCCTGGCTTTTTTCAGCGAAGCAAGCGGGATGTCATGGCAGGGACCGGCTACACCTGTGTCACCAATACAATAGACCAGGACGGTTTTATTTGTAACGACAAGCCATTCGGCACCATAATGGCGGTGGCCGGCAATGTCCGAGGACAGGGAAATGATTATTTCCTCGCCGGGATGATCCCGCTGTAGAATTTCACGCACCTTGTCTGGCGTCATGCTGTACATATCCGGAAGATAATCCGGAGAACAGGAAGAATCAAGATGATCATGCCGGCTCAACGGGAATCTTGAGGATTATTGCAGAGGGGAATATTTTTATGTTGAATTCACTTGCATCAGGGATCTGTTCGCCGTCGACCTGTGCCGGCACGGGCCTGTCGAATTTGATCTTGAACACTTTTCCTTTGATGTGATACACGGAATCCTCGCCGTAGGAACCCAGTTTTCTTATCTTCCTCGGAAAATGGCGGTGGCTCAGGAGATAACGCCTCAGATAGTTCGCAAGTCCCTTGGAAATAAGTATATCAAGCCTTCCATCGTTCGCGTATGCCGTGTCGGTAAGGTCGAACTCGCCCGCATAGATACGTGTGTTGTTTATTATGATATTTAGAATCTTCCCGGAATATTTTTTTACCCCGTCGATTTCTATTTCACCCTTCACGGACCTGTATCCGAAGATATTCTTAATCACATTGTAAAGATATATCAGGTAGCCTCTCACCATCCAGAACAGGAAAGGTATCTTCCTTAGGAAACCCTTGTCCTTGTCCCTTCCCTTCAGGATGCCGGCATCGATTCCACAGGCGAAACCGTCGGCGAAATATCTGTCTCCAATCCTGCCAAGATCAAGTTTGTAGTCCGCACCCCATACAGTGGATATCACTGCCCTCCGTATATCGTTGAAGATAAGGTTCTCCATCGGGCTCATGCTGAATGATTTTGCGATATTGTTGCCTGTGCCGAACGGGATTATCGCATATGATGGGATATATGCTCCGGGGTTGGATTCCTTGAACTTCATCATGCCGTTGATGAGGGCATTATGGGTGCCATCACCTCCTACTCCAACGATCGTAGTCGGATCAGGCACTCCTGCCTTGAGGACTTCCTGTATTTTTACCGACAGATCCCCTTCGAATGAGACAAGCCCGTAGATGATGTCCAGTTCCTTGAAAATACATTCGACCTCCTTCCAGCGTTCGACGGATTTCCCGTCGCAGGACAGGGGATTAAGAAAGCATATCACCTTTATCTTGTTCATGCGGGAATATACACGCTTCCCAGAAATCTTTGTAGCAGAGTAACATATTCCGCGTTCAAGAGATGCCTGTCTCAGTCAAGGTCAGATTCCCTGTTATGTTGAGTTCAACATAACAGGGAGGCTGAATTTTGAAATCACCTCTTCCCTCTTCAATGCGCCCCCTCGGAAGAAGGCCAAATCCATATTGAGTAGAGTCTTCCCTCGTTCTGTGTGCACGAAATACCTAGCGTCCTGGCATCGGTGAAATCAATGACCGGGGATACGAGAATTCCCTGGACTTCCTGCCAGCCTTCGCCGCGCCCCAGAACCTTTTTCGGCCATGCAAGCCATTGGGAGACGGGATACTTTTTTCCTCCAACATCCAGAAGATAGTCGAAGCCTTCGCACCTCGCCGAAATCATGATGCGCCCCCTTGAGGGGCAGTTGTCTGGCAGATCAAGTACGAGCGGTTCTGTGGAACGAACGTAGAACGTGGAGCCATGCTGTTCGTTCCTACTGCCAAGCTTCGCCGCCTTCGGAGGCACAACTCTGAGGGAGGGGATCATCTCGGCAGGTGATTGCGGTGCCGTCTTCGCTTCGAAAGACTCCGTAATCTTACCTGTCGAAAAAGTGTCCGGTGTTTGCGGAGCCGAAGCTGGTGTCCCCGTCATGATCTCCGCTGCAAGGGACTCCGGATTGCGTGCGAACACGAGGTATGTCGGAGCTTCCTCCACCGGCATGTCGGTCTTTGCAGCAATTTCGTTGCCCCACATGTCATACGCCTTTTCGATGGCGGCACCATTGACACGCAGCGAAGTGGGGACAATCCTTTTCGGGAAAAAGTATTCGTCCCGCGGCAGGGAGTCCATGGTAGTGATGCCGGCCTGTCCAGCCGCAAGCAGAGGTGCGGAGCCGACCTTGCCCGCCTTTTTGTCGAGAGCATGATTCATGAGGAGTGTCTCCGGTTCGACACGCCAGAAGGCGACGCAGTACCTGCCGTCCTCAAGCTTGAATCCATGGGCCTGGAAGTTGTCCGCCCATTTGAATTCCCGGTCATAGGCGGCCTGTCCAAGCATTCTGCTGAAGAATCCTACAGCCGGAGCCGTCATGCGCGGGCTGACGCGGTCATCAATGAGCCTGTGATGGTAGAAAAGTTTCTCTACTCCGTAGGCCATCGAGAGGATGTAGAAGCGCGTGGTGAAAGCGGCGAACCGCCTTTGGTCGCCCCACCTGAAGGGCCAGCCCGCATAGATGTTCGGCCACTTGCCCGGAAGCGACTCCTTCATGTACTGATCCGGGCGCATGGGGACTCCGGCCACCTTCGGCGCATCGTTCTGGTAGCCGATCTCGGTGTTCCATATCGGTTTGACCTCGCCGCCACCGGCCATGATCTCCCGTGAACGCTCGACACGGTATTTGTAGCTCTTTTCCCCGTTGAAGTGGTATCCGATTTCCGGCGGAAGCGGGACACAGTAGGTGTGAATCGAGAGGATGTCGAAGTACTTCAGTCCTCCAAGCTTGACGATGGCCTCTAGGAACGGAAAGAAGTGCCCAGTTCCGGAAGGGGCGATGATTTTGGCGTCGGGGTCGACAGCCTTGACCGCCTCATGGGCGGCTTTCAGCAGTTTGAAGTAATCCTCGACAAATCCATAGAAGAAGTATCCTTTGGATTTAAGATTTTCGTTGTTGGGCTCGTTCCAGACCTCGTAGTATTTGACCTTTCCCTTGTACCGTGCGGCGATTTTCCCGCAGTAATTCTTCCACTCCTCTATGTTTTTGGGCGGGGAGAACGATCCGCGCCCCATATAATTGGCGTAGGAGGTGTCGGAGGAGGCCCACTCTGGAGTTCCTGCGAGGACGATCAGAGGCTCAATTCCCGCGTCAAGAGTGCGTTGAAGGCAGGCGTCGCCCGGAGCCCAGTCCCAGTCGCCCTTCTTCCTCTCGATGCTGGACCAGAAGAATTGTCCGCCGTTGTCCCAGAACCTGACCCATTTCGCACCAATCCGGCCGAACGGCCCCCAATGGATACCGACCGACGATTTTGACGGGAGGTCTTTGGGCAGGGGGGCGGCAGTGATGCCGAAGTCACATGTCTTGACCGCCTCAAGCGCGGAGCCGTCCTTGGCGACTAGCTGGAAATTAAGATGGAAGAACCCATACGAGGAGTCGGGGACAGGAACTGGAATGTTCCGTATCTCATACGGGTCGAGGTTGATGGGGATGTCTGAGCGGGCGACGACGGAGTCCTGCCAGTCGGTCGTCCAGGTCTTGAGGACGAAGCTGGCGGCTGCCGCCCCCATGTTTGCAACCTGCGCCGGAATGGCCGGGGATTCGCCTTTGCCCCAGAGAAAGCCTCCGAGGTAATCGCCACCGAATGAGCGGAGTTTCTCAGGGAGGGAGGCATCTCCGGGAAGAGGTATCCCCGGACGAGGGAGCATCTGGGAGTATCCGGCTGGCATTGGGAGCGCATGGATTTCGAAGCTCTCGATTCTGGCGGCGTCCGGGCTGGCTGTGTCAGTTTCGGCGCCTATCTCGAAGTTGACTATCTGCGGCGGGATTCCACACCATTGCGCAACGGGCGTTCTTTTTCCTGCGGACGACACATAGGCCTCCACTGAGCGGTCGGGATGGTAGACCATTTCCAGTGTGATTTTGCCGTCGGGCGGAGCGGCAGTCTTGATTTGCCGGCTTTCCACCCTTTCCTGTCCGTTCACGAGAACCAGCTTGGCTGCGGGTTCCGGCTTTTGGCTGAACTCTAGCGACAGACGCCAGGCGCCGGAGGATAATGCGAACGATACCGGAGCCGAAGCCGGTTCGAGCCGGAGAGTCAACTCCGCCGAGAAGCTTTCGAACGCTGGTCTATTCTTGTCATCGCGGAGAGGATAGTATCTGAAGAGCAGCGCGGTTCCATTGGGGGCGGCGGGAAAAATCCAAAGGGATTTATTGTGGATGCTGACGCGGCCTGGCTCGCCTTTGACCACGGACCACCTGTTCTCCGGCAGGAGCTTGCCCTCGAACTCCTCCTTCACCCCGTTGGGTTCCGCATGTAGGTTCAGGGTCATGGCACAGCAGACCACCGCAGAAAAAAACTTGTACATCGACATAATGTCTCCATTGTTGGTATTTTCTTTATTTTTTATTGTTGCTCAGGGAGTCCACTTGCCACCGTCTTCGACCTTGGACCACCACGAAGCAGCACTGTTTCCGGCGTTGCCATACGAGGGGACGCCGTTTGGATATGGTTTTGTCATCCACGCGACATGTCCATCCCCGAAGAATATGTTGATTCCGGAATAGCTGTGGACCGGAACCGGACCGGAAGTGCCGTATAATCCAGTGAGGGTGTTGCAGGATATCGCATCCGACCAGAGCCCCCGTGTTGAGGTCACGTCCTGCAATTTGATGCTGATGTTCGATCTGATCCAGGGGCTTCCCAATTTATGATATGCTCCGTAGCGCGTCTGATATCCCGTGCACCAATTGCCATTCCCCATCATGAGTCCCGGATTTTTAAGGGTCGGACAGTACAGTATCTGTTCCCAACGTGCCGGCGAGCCGTTGGGATCGCGGTTTGATGCGGAGACGGGCAGGTAGCTGTTCCTATAGATAGTTGAAAGCGGACCCTGATCAACGACTGGCTGGAGCGTGTCATCCGGAGGCCAGTTGATAACTCGCGGAGGAAACCAGTCGTTAAAGTCCAAAGCATAATTCATTAATTCTAGGCCGACGTTTTTTTCATTTCCGGCGCAGACAGTCCTCTGCGCCATATCCTTGGCGTTTCTGAGAGCCGGCAGCAGCATGCTTGCAAGGATTGCGATAATGGCTATTACAATCAGCAATTCGATCAATGTGAAGCATCTAACCAGAAACGAGTTGCTGCTTATCGAAGTTGCCTCTTCGGATATAGGGCAGTGCATGGACTTTGCGCCTATACCTGTCCGAGTACAACGCACGCGAGGGTGGCTTCCCCACAGTCTTTTAT
>JBAQUG010000360.1:0-6322 GCA_049297395.1 Victivallales bacterium
TAAAGTGCTAAAGTGCTAAAGTGCTAAAGTGCTAAAGTGCTAAAGTGCTAAAGTGCTAAAGTGCTAAAGTTCTAAAGTGCGGAAGTGCGAAAGTTTTTTGGCATCTGAAAAAGGAGGCATGATGAAAATCTCTGAATTAAAAATCCGGACAAGTAAAATATTTCCGCTTGGGAAATATTTTACACTTATCGAGCTCCTGGTCGTGATTGCGATCATCGCAATTCTCGCGGCGATGCTGCTGCCTGCATTGAAAAACGCAAGGTCGACCGCCAAAACCATTTCGTGCGTCAACAATCTCAAGCAGCTATACCTCGGAGGCGTGCTGGGATACGCGGATGACTACAATACATGGCTGCCGACCTGCCGTCATACTGCGCTCGACGACGCTTCCGGCACGCGGCAGACGCAGTATCCCGCCCGGATATTGAAGGACTACATGAAAGTCGCCTTCAACAGTAAAAGCGCCGGCCCCTATCTTTGTCCGGAGGAAAATACCATACTGAACATCACCACCACGGATCTCTGGGCTCCGATGAACTATGGATTCTGCCGCGCCGGCTACGACTTCGAAGCCGGCGACACCTCCCCCTACCGTCCGAAATACAAGATCGGGCAGGTACGGCATCCTTCGGACAGTTCGATCATGATGGATACGACAAACACATACAGCTACACTTATGCCGGCGGCAACTACTACACAGGCGACTGGTGGCCTGTGAATTCCTGGGCGGTGCGGCACAACAGGGGACTCAACGCGTTGTTCGTCGACGGACACGCGCAGTTCTCCACGCTGCAATCGATGCCGACAGCGGCAACTAACGTCATGATGGACTGGACAAACCCATGATATGGAAAATCACGGGGTCAGTTCCGTACTTTTCCTTCGTGCCTCAGGAAGAAGTCCCGGGACCGACCCCGGCGAGACATGACATGGAAAAGCGCATGGGCCGCTCAAATTTAAAATAATTTCAGAATGCCTATTGACAATCTATTTCTTGTATTCTATAATATTCGTGTGATATGACAGCAATGTTCCTGTAATATAACAAGGTAAAACATGGCTCCTTCAACTGAAACTCTTGCGTTGACAAGACGTATTGTCGCCGAATATGAAACCATCGGCGATAACGCCGGGCGCGACAAGTTCCGCCATATAAAAAACGCCATAATCAAAAGCCTTGTCGCATCGGCGGCGGATGATCGGTTTCCGGCCATCCGCGCCTTGAGCGGCGCGCTTGGAGTTACGCCGGTGCCGGTGCAGAAGGCCGTAACGGAGCTGATCGCGGAAAACCGCCTATATTCCAAGGGACGCGTCGGCCTTTTTGTCAAGACTCCGACCGCCGGCATTTCACGGAACACCGCCGTCGGGCAAAAAGTTAATTTCGACATTCTGTTCAATGAGAAATCCGAATATATCCACGGCATGATGGTTCCGCTGCTGGAGAGACTCCGCAAGCAGCTTTCACGGCTTGAAATCGGCCTTTTTTTTGAGCCGGATGCAAAAGACTCTTTTGACATATACATACAGAACGAGCTTCCGCCGGAGACCGTCCCTTTAAACCTCGCCGATTCCGTCCGGCACGAGATCAGGCGCGGGAATCTTGTGCTTTCCGATCCATGCACCGCGCCGCTTGCGAATCAGACCCATTATTTCATCTGGAACCGCGATCTGCTGAAAAAGAAGAAGGTTCCGGAGCCCGCCTATGCGACTTTCGCGGAACAACGGGAGTATTTTCATCTTCTCAACAGGAGTTTTGAGATTCCCGTGCTCTCGTGGCTGCGTCCCGACTACCTGATCGGAAAGCGAATTACAGAAATCCTTGGTATTTTGAAAAGCGGCTGCTCCTGCGACGCTCCGGAAGCAGCCGATACGGTACACCTCTTGAATGAGATACAGGAATTCTGCGGATGCTGGGAGTACGAAAAGACGAACCATGCGGTAAACAGCTTCCTGCACGGCAAACGCCCCGGAATGATCCTCCCGACGACCTCCCTGTTCAGCTTGAAACCCGCCATCAAGAATTTTGAGCTGGGATATTATCACATGGTCGGACACGATGATGCCCTGATCCTGGTGCCGGTCCCCATCAAAATGCCCGCCCGTTATGACGCCTTTTACGAAGGTGTCCAGATTATGAAGGCTCTGCAATCCGAAGAGATCCAGCGCATCTTCTGGGAAGAGGACTATGTCACCGTCCATGGCAAGGGAAAACATCTGCCGGATTCCCTCCAGCATGCGGGACAGGACGCCAGCGTTATTCTCTGCGGCAATGATCGTGACAGTTATCTGCGTCACACTGTCATGCATCGTGAAATGCTCATGACGGGCATTTACAGGAAAGATCACAGGGCTGCGATCGAGAACATCTTTGATTATTCGCATTCCATTGCCAATAACTTTCAGGAGGATGATGTCTATGGAAAATGAATTTCCCATCTTAAGAAGACGTGCCGGAGCGGATCACCGTCTGATTCCGCTTAAATACTTCACATTGATCGAACTTCTCGTCGTAATTGCGATCATCGCAATCCTTGCGGCGATGCTGCTGCCGGCATTGAAGAACGCCAGGGAGCAGGCCAAGGCGATATCCTGCGCGAACATGATGAAGCAGCGGTCGCTGTGGGCCGAATACTATTCAAGCGACTATCAGACTCTGCTGCCATGCAGCGCATGGGAGTTCAACATCAGGGGGTTCTGGTATTATCAGATGTATGAGTATTCGAACATCAAGCAGTCCATCTTCCTAGATCAGTGGGTCTCCTGTCCAAGCGATCTGACCCCCAACAACAACTACACTGACACTCCTGTGTTCAAGCTGTCCATCCTGTACAACGCCTGGTTCGGAATGAAATACAGCGGATTCACCCAGTCGGAATTCATCAAGCTGGGCGCCATAAGGAACCCCAGCGCATGCGGACATATGTTTGAGGGGCACATTGATACAAGCAGCCCGCAGTCGCGCGGCATGACCTGGATGACGGCGTGGGGCATGGGGACCTGGATGGCCCAGTTCCGCCACAACAACCGCTCAAACGTGCTTTATCTCGACGGACATGCGGACAAGCTCAGCGAATTGGAGATCACCACGATGGTTCCCTGGAGTGGCGCTCTTACGCTGGGGAAAGGGCAGTAACAGTAAATATTCACCGAAGGACGGGGCTCGTTGAATATTTACAGATAGAATAACATAGGCAAACATAAGAACATATGAAAAAAGTGATTATGGGAAATATAATTAGGTCGAGCAATCTTTTTGTGTCAATAAATGGCAGCGATTCATGGTCCGGCGGTATTCCGGAACCGGCAGGGAACGGCGCTAACGGCCCATTCGCAACTCTTGAAAAGGCACTTGCAGCCGCACGCAAAATGTTTCACGGCCGCAAAGGCATGCGTGTCCAGATATGGCTGCGGGGCGGTGTGTACCGATTGGACAGGACGCTCGAGATCACCCCAAGGAACCTTGGGGCAAAAGGAAGCCAGAACAAACTCATCATCTCCGCTTTTCCTGGAGAGCAACCTGTCCTGAGCGGAGGAAGACGGATTGAAAACCTGACTGAAACACAGTTTAATGGCAAAAGATGCTGGACGGCCGAGATTCCCGAAGTTAAAAAATGGGACTGGCAATTCGCCCAGCTTTTCGCGAATGGCGCCAGAAGGTTCAGACCGCGTCTGCCTAAGCAAGGGTTCTACCGCTTCGCCGGACTCGCAGAGGAAGGATCACCCTCCACAAGATTTCGACAAGGACCAGACAGGGCAATCTTCCACGAAAAAGACATACGGTGCTGGAAAAATCTTGACGATGTGGATTTGGTGGCGTATCAGCTGTGGTTCGATATGCATCACCGCATCAAGAGTGTCGATGTCAAAAAGCGGCTTGTTGTCTTCCATAACAAGAGCACAGGAAACCTCCGTGACGATGCCAGCAGCATGGTGCGATACTATGTGGAGAATGTTTTCGAGTCCCTGGACCTTCCCGGCGAATGGTATCTCGACCGGCCATCCGGGCTCTTCTACTATCTGCCGCTGCCGGATGAAAAACTGGAGACTACGGCATTGATCGCGCCGTCGCTCGAGACTCTGGTCCGCCTCAAAGGCTCCCCTGGCAATCCCGTCCGCAACGTTGTTTTCGAGAACATCGCTTTCGAGCATGCCGAGTGGATTCATCCGGAAGGCTTTGCAGGTTCGACCCAGGCGGGCGTCGACGTGCCTGGCGCGGTCAACTTCGATAACGCCGAGGACTGCGTCCTGTACGGCTGTTCCATCTCGAAAATTTCGCAGTATGGGGTTGAACTGCTGCAGGGATGCTCCGGCAATAAGATTGTCGCCTGCACCATCACCGACATGGGCGCCGGCGGAGTGAAGGTCGGACACGAATGGCTCACGCGCAAAGACGAGACCAGCAATAAAATCATCGGAAAGCCGTCGCGGATCAAACCCAGCCGGACCAGCATCACGGACTGCGAGATCAGCAACGGCTCGTGGAAATATCCTGGCGCAATCGGCATATGGGTGGGCAACGCAGGCGGCAATCTCATAGCGCACAACCATGTCCACGACCTCAACTACACGGGAATCTCCCTTGGCTGGACATGGGGCTATGCCCCGACGGCTACGGTCGGTGATCTTGTCGAGGGCAACCACGTCCACCACATAAACATGAATCACTTGCTGGCCGACAACGGCGGCATTTACACCCTCGGACAGCGTCCGGGCTGCGTGCTGCGGCGGAACCTCATCCACCATGTCGGATGCTACGGCTATGGCGGATTTGGAATCTACCATGACGAAGGAACCTCCGAACAGATCGTGGAGCAGAACATCGTCCACCATACCAAGGATGCCGCGCTCTTCACCCATTACGGGAGGGACAATATCCTGCGGAACAATATCTTCGCCATGTCAGGCGGTTCCCTTCACATCAATCCGGGATCCAGGGCGGAGAAGCACAGGACGACCGTCTTCGAACGGAATATCGTCTGCTGGCGCGGAGGCGGACTCGGTCAAGGCCGATCCATGGGCAAATGGTCGCTCGACCGCTTTCTTTTCCACGACAACCTCTTCTGGAGCGGTTCGACGGAAATTGAATTTGGCAATGGCGTCATGCTCGGCGACTGGCAGCGGATTGGACAGTTTGAGAACACCGTCATAGCAGATCCGCTCATGACCTCTCCCGAGACTGGAGATTTCACATTGAGAGCCGATTCGCCAGCACTGAAAACCGGATTCGTACCATTCTCCCTTAATGACGCCGGCCCGCGGATGACGAATGGAACCAAGCCCGCCTCTTTCGATAAGTGGAGTGAACCTCTCAAGACACCGGAGAAGATAATCCGGACCTCCATCGATCTCTCCTCCGGCAAGGCAATTGTGACGGTGAAAAATGTGGGAACTGCGGCGGCAGGCGGAGATTTCCGCATTGCTGCGGATCCTGCAGATGTTGTCGAACTCCTTGGAAGTCCGCTTCTGCACTTCAATCTCAAGCCGGGAAAATCCGTCAAAAAATCCTTCAGCATCAAAACGCTCAAGCCGGGGCACTTCTGCGTTTCGGCCACGCCGATCAAATCTAAATTCCTCGTCCACGCGCTTGCTCCCGGAGGAATGGAGGAAAATGCATTCTCCATCCCATTACTTGGAAAAGTCAATGCTGCAAAACCGAATGACATGCCCGGGGAAAAGTTTTCCGCTCCGCTCCGTTTCGATATGGGTGGAAAATATTTCGGGACGATGCGGATGGCCGTATGCAATGGCAGCCTTATCGCAGTCTCGGATCTTGTTGACATCAAAGTTTCGCGCGGGGAATTGCCATGGGAAGGCTCCTGCCTCGAACTGTTTTTCGCGCCGGCGGCTGGAACTAAAAATGAAATAGTCCAGCTGTTCATCGTTCCAAAGGAAGATGGCGGATGCGAGGTGCTCCGGCAGTCGAACGGAACGCAGATTCCGCAGGAGGAATCCTTCTGCAAAATGAAACGGACGACAGATGGATGGAGTATTGACCTATCGCTGAACTTGAAATCAATCGGCATAGATTTCAGGAAGGGGAAATTCCTTTTCGAGGCCGCGTTAAACGGGCACTACGGAACAAAATCTCTTCTCGGGCGGATACCGCTCTGCGGTGCGGCGGCCCCGCATTCCTCTCTTGAAGGTTATGCGGAAATCCGTTTTCACGTATAGGCCAGGTTTATCAACTCTAAACTATTGCCAAGGGTAAGTCTTATGAAACGAATATTTCATCGAAGGGGAATTAGAGCGCCAGCCTCTTTACCATTCACCTTGATTGAATTATTGATAGTAATAGCGATCATTTCAATTCTGGCAGCCATG